>DATLZM010000001.1:0-3874 GCA_035573995.1 Actinomycetota bacterium
CCGTCCTCTACCTCGACCGGCTCTCCGGCGCCGACCTCGCGCTCCTCGCCCGCGCGGCCGGCGAGCCCGAGGGCGAGGACCACGTGGCGCGGCTCCGGTCCCAGCCGGAGCGGATCCGGGACCTGATCGAGCGCCCCGCGACGTTCCGGGCGCTCTTCGGGAGCGGCCGGGAGGAGCCGCTCCTCCTGGCCTCCCCGTTCCTCGCGTTCTCCGTGCTCCTGGCCCGGGCCGCGGCGGACCTCCGGGAGGAGCGCTACGTGGCCGAGTGGATCGGGCCGAGGCGGTGGGTGCCGGTCTTCGACGTCGCCGAGCTCCGGGCCTTCGCCCAGGACGAGCTCCGGCGGCTGTTCCTCGCGGACCTCCTCGCGTCCTACACCCGCGTCGCCAGCGGGGTCGTGTGGATGCGGACCCCCTCGGGCTGGCGGCGTCGGCGGTTCAGCGAGCTCGACCCCGGGCACCTCGCCCAGCTGATCCTGGAGGCCCCGCCCGAGGAGCGCCTGGCCCTGTACCGGCGCCTGGGCGACCTGTCGCTCTTCCTCACCGGGGTCTTCCCCGACCACGTGGGCGGGAGGCTCCTCGGGCCGGTGCGGCTGGGCCGGATCGAGCGGGCGCTGGGCGTCGAGGGAGCGGAGGTGGAGCGAGGGGCGGGGGGGCCGGTCGAGCTCCTCGAGGAGCTGGGGCGGCGCTCCTACCGGATGGCCGCCGAGGCGACGGCGGGGGCCGCCACCGGGATGGCCCGGGTCCTCCACGAGCTCGTGGAACGGTTCCGCGAGGCGAGGAGGATCCTGAACTTCGTGACCGAGCGCTACCTGTTCCCGGTCCGGGAGCGCTGGTTCGGGGCCGGGTAGACGGGCCGCGCCCCGCGGCCCCTCACGCGCCCCTGCCCTCGAAGGCCGCCTCGAGCGCCGCGAGGTCGAGCTTGGTCATCCGGAGGAAGGCGCGCGTGACGCGGTCGATGGCCGCCCGGTCGCCGGAGGCCATCATCGCCTCCATCGCGGCGGGGACGATCTGCCAGGACAGGCCGTAGCGGTCCTTGCACCAGCCGCACGCCTCCGCCTCCGGGACCGCCGAGAGCGCGGCCCAGTAGCGGTCGATCTCCCCCTGGGTCCCGCACGGGACCACGAACGAGATGGCCTCGTTGAACCCGTACCCGGCGTCCCGGGGGCCGTCCATCGCGGCGAACCACGTCCCGCCGAGCCGGAAGTCGGAGTACATCACCGCGCCCTCGCGGTCGGGGTCCAGCCCCGCGGGGGAGCGCACGAGCTGGCCCGGCCTCGACCCGGGGAACACGGACCGGTAGTAGGCGCCCGCCTCCTCGGCCCTGCCCCAGACCTCCCCCGTGAACGAGAGCGCCGGGACGATGAAGGGTCGCGGCTCGCCCTCGGGATCGGACAGGACGAGCTGCCAGGAGACCCCGTACCGGTCCTCCACCCACCCGTAGCGCTCGCTGAACGGGTAGCGGTCGAGCGGCATCAACACCCGGCCGCCGTCGGCCAGGGCCCCCCACAGCGCGTCGAGGTGCGCCCGGGCCGCCGGATCGCGCGACGGATCGTGGTTCACGATGAACGAGACCGAGGGGTTGAACCGGAACATCGGCCCGGCGCTCACGGCCATGAACGGCTGGCCGGCGAGCGAGAAGCTCACGACCTCGGCGTCGCCCGAGGGCGTGCCCCGGACGGTCGTGGTGGAGCGGATCCGTCCCCCGGGGAAGACCGATCGGTAGAACCCGGCCGCCTCGCCCGCTTCCGTGTCGAACCAGAGGTGGGGGGTGATGGTCCCCTCCATGATGACCGCCTCCTCTCATCGCCCACCGGGGCGTGCCGCCCCATCCTCCCATCCGGACGGTCCGCGCCGCCCGCGCTCATCGGCGACGGGCCCGATCCCGGCGGGGGCGCCCGGCCCTCAACCCCGGGCGCGCGGTGCCCGACAACCACCGTGATGACCATCGTCACGGAGGCCGGACGCCGACGCATCCGGGCCGGGGGGGTGGTGCTGGCCTCCCTCGCCGCCCTCGCCCTGGCCGCGTTCTCGCTCTGGACCACGTACGAGCGCGCCCGGGCCGGCCACCGGGCGGAGCTCCTGTTCGCCGAGCTCCTCGCCAACGCCCACCGCCACTCGGCGGCCGAGTGGCAGTCCATCGCCGAGGGGGAGCTGTCGGTGGAGACCCTCATCGCGAGCGACATGGCCCGCTCGGTCATGACCCACGACCTCCAGGAGCTCTCCCGGCTCCACCTCCCCGGCGCCGCGGCGGGGCCGATCCGGGCCGCCTACGAGGGCTACCGCGCGGCGCTCGAGGAGGTGTACGAGCTGCTCGTCGACGGGGACATCCGGGGCGCTGAGCAGGTCCACCGGGACCGCGCGGAGCCCGCGTTCCGACGCCTGGAGGCCTCGATCGAGGCGGCCCTCCCGACGGTCCAGGCGGCCGCCCGGGACGGCGAGCGGGCCGTGCGGGTGGCGATGGGGCTCATGCTCGCGGTGGGCGCGGCCGCGGTCGTCGCCTCGGTCCTGTTCGCCTCGGCCCGCCGCCGCTCGGAGCTCCTGGCGCTGGGCCGACGCGCGGCCGAGGAGATGGCGGCCGAGCGGCGGCGGCTGCTGGAGCAGGCGATCGCCGCCGCGGAGCGGGAGCGGGTCCTCGTGGCGAACGACCTCCACGACGGGCCGCTCCAGCGCCTCACCTCGCTCACGTTCAAGCTGGAGCGGGCGGCCGGGCGCCTCCGCCGGGGCGACGCGGAGGCCGCCGCGGAGCTGCTCGGCGTGGTCCAGCGGGGACTGGCCGACGAGATCGCCTCGATCCGCCAGGTGATGCGCGCGCTCCGTCCGCCGGTGCTCGAGGAGCGGGGGCTGGGGGCGGCCCTCCGCGAGCACGCCCTGGCGCTCGAGGGCGTGGGCGGGCCGCGCTGCACGGTCGAGGCCGAGCTCGCCTCCCGCCTGTCCCGCGAGGTCGAGATCGTCCTGTACCGGGTGGCCCAGGAGGCGATCGCCAACGCCATCAAGCACGCCGGGGCGTCGAACGTGTGGGTCACCGTGGCCTCGGAGGACGGGACGGCCCGGCTCGTCGTGCGGGACGACGGCGTCGGCTTCGAGCCCCGGGCGACCGCGGAGCTGGTCCGGGCCGGGCACTACGGGCTCGCGAGCATGCGGGAACGGGTCGAGATGGCCGGGGGATCGCTCACGATCGCCTCCCGGCCGGGGGAGGGCACGAGGCTGGAGGCCGTGCTGCCGAACGGAGGAGGGCGATGAACGCGACGCTGGTGGAGGACCTGATCGACCTGGACGCGTGGGCCGCCGACGGGGCGCCGGCATCGCCGGGGGCTCCGGCGCGCCCGGCCGAGCCGGCGGCCGTCGGGGTCGACCCCGGGACGCTCCCGCTCCCGGCCCGGCTCCCCTGGCCAGCGGCGCGCCCCCGGATCCTGATCGTCGACGACGACGAGGTGGTCCGCCAGGACCTCCGCGAGCTCCTCGAGGAGGGCGGCATCGAGGTCGTGGGCGAGGCGGGCGACGGGGCCTCGGGGGTGGAGCTCGCCTGCCGGCTCCGCCCCGACGTCGTGGTGATGGACAACCGGATGCCGGTCCTCGCGGGGATCGAGTCCACGCGGCGGATCCGCGAGCGGCTGCCCTTCGCCCAGGTGGTGATCCTCACGGCCTACGACGAGGTGACGCTCTCGGGCGAGGCGATGGACGCCGGGGCCTACTGCTACGTGGTGAAGGGCGGCCCGCCGGCGCTCCTCCTCGACGTGATCCGCCGCGCGGCCCGCTTCGCCCTGGAGCTCGAGGCGCGGGCGTCCGAGCGGGCCGCCGGCCTCGACGGGTCGGGCGGCGCGGGGCGCTAGCGCCGCGGGACGGGTCGCCGCGACGCCCGCGGGATGGGGCGGGC
>DATLZM010000002.1:0-25909 GCA_035573995.1 Actinomycetota bacterium
TCGGCGTCGCCGGCGAAGAGGCCGGCGAGGAGGGGCTCCACGAGGACCTCCGCGACGCCGTCCCCGAGGCGCCGACGGACGAGGCCCCCGAGGGACTCGTCCGGATCGGGCGGCGCCCCCCGCAGCCAGAGGTCCCGGAGCGCGCGGACGCGGGCGGAGGGCGCGATGCCCGGCCACCGGAGGAGCTCCGCGGGGGAGGCCGGCACGCCGAAGGCGTTCCCGGGGAACGGCAGGAGCCCGCGGTCGGTCCACACGAACGACCGCGAGGTGGCGGGCGCCTCGACCGGCACCCCGAGCTCCCGGCAGAGCTCCGCCGCCCACGGCTTCCGCGCGACGAAGGCGTCGGGGCCGGCCTCGACCTCGATGCCGCCGACCCGCACCGTCCTGAGCTTCCCCCCGGGGCGGTCGTCGGCCTCGAGCACCGTGACCTCGAGCCCGGGGTCCGCGCGGAGCACCCGGTGGGCCGCGGCGAGCCCGCCGACGCCGCCGCCCACGACGACGACCCGGCCGCTCATCCGCGCCTCACGGCCCCACGACCCGGCCGCTCATCCGCCCCCCACGACCCCCACGCCGCTCCCGCCCCCGGCCCGTGACGCATCATCCCGCGAGGTGGCGCCGTACCACGTCCGCCAGGGCCTCAAGGAAGGCCGGGTCCGCGTTGGGCATCTCGGTCCGCTCGAACCGCAGGCCCAGGTCGCGGGCGAGGTCCCGCGCCTCGAGGTCGAGGTCGTAGAGCGTCTCGAGGTGGTCGGCCACGAAGCCGGCGGAGCACACCACGACCGCCCGACGGCTCTCGCGGGCCAGCCGCTCCATCACCTCCTCAAGGGGCGGCCCCCACCAAGGGTCCGCGGTCCGGCCCGCGCTCTGCCAGGCCACCTCGAACCCCTCGAGCCCGGCCTCGGCGGCCACGAGCTCCGCGGTCCGCCGGAGCTGCGCCGCGTAGGTGCACCCCTCGGGGCAGGCCTCGCAGCCCTTGCAGCGGAGCGAGCCGTCGGGGAGCGTCCGCACCGGCAGGCTGTGGGCGGTGAACACGACGGCGGCCCCGTCCCGCTCGGGGGCGGCGAGCCGGTCGAGCGCATCGGCCACCCGTGAGGCCAGGAACGACACGAACCCCGGGTGGTCGTGCCAGCTCCGCACGAAGGAGAAGGCCGGCCCGCCCCCCGCCGCGACGGCCCGCTCGACCCGCTCGACGTACGTCTCCACCGACAGCGCCGACCAGTGGGGCGCCATCACGAGCCCCACGGCCCGACGGATCCCGTCCTCCCGCATCCGCGCGACCGCCTCGTGGATCCAGGGCGGCGAGTGCTTCATCCCGACGTAGGCCCGGAACCCGCCCTCTCCCGCGTCCAGGGCGCGCTCCAGCCCCGCCGCCTGCGCGCGGGTCGTCTCGAGCAGCGGGAAGCGGTCCCCGATCGCCGCGTAGCGCTCCCGGAGCTCCGCGAGCTGCTCGGGCGAGGGGGGGCGGCCGCCGCGGATGTCGGCGTAGTAGCGCTCGATGTCCCCGGGACCGGCGGGCGACCCGTAGGCCATCACGAGGATCCCGACGGGCGCCGTCACGCCGTCCTCCGGGCGGTCCGCTCGTGGACCAGGTCGACGAGCCGGGCGAGGGTCCCGGGGGGCGTCCCCGGGAGGACCCCGTGCCCCAGGTTGAAGACGTGCCCGGGGCGTCCGCCGGCGCGGGAGAGGACGCCGAGGGCCTTCCGCTCCACCGCCTCCCAGGGCGCCAGGCAGACCGCGGGGTCCAGGTTCCCCTGGATCGCCCGGTCCCCGCCGATCCGCTCCCACGCCCGGTCCAGGGGGACGGTCCAGTCCACGCCGATCGCCTCGCCCCCCGCCCGCCGCATGAGCGGCAGCAGCTCGCCGGTGCCCACGCCGAAGTGGATCGCCGGGACCCGGAGGGCTCGGACCTCGTCGAACAGGCGGCGCACGGCGGGGAGGACCGCCCGCTCGTAGTCCTCGGGATCGAGCGCGCCCACCCAGGAGTCGAAGACCTGGACCACCTGGGCGCCGGCCTCCACCTGGGTCCGCAGGTGCGCGGCGGAGATCCCGACCAGGGCGTCGACCAGCCTCGCCCAGGTCGCGGGCTCGCCGTGGAGCAGGGCCTTGGTCCGCTCGTGGGTCCGCGACGGGCCGCCCTCCACGAGGTAGCTCGCGAGCGTGAACGGGGCGCCCGCGAACCCGATCAGGGGGACGTCCAGCTCCTTCCGGAGGAGGCGGACGGCCTCCGCGACGTACGGCTCGTCCTCCTCGGGGACGAGCGGACGGAGCCGGGCCAGGTCCCCCTCCCGCCGGACCGGCTCGTCCACCACCGGCCCGAGGCCCGGGACCACCCGGACCGGCAGGCCGATCGCGGCGAGGGGGACCATGAGGTCCGAGAACAGGATGGCGGCGTCGAGCTCCATCCGCCGGAGCGGCTGGAGGGTGAGCTCGCAGGCGAGGGCCGGGTCCCGCGCCGCCTCGAGCACGTCGCGGTCGCCCCGGAGCTCGCGGTACTCGGGGAGGTACCGGCCGGCCTGGCGCATGAACCAGACCGGCGTCGCGTCCACCGGCTCGCGGCGGAGAGCGCGGAGCAGCCGATCGTTCCTGGGCGGGGGTTCCACCGGCAGACAGCATACGGGCGGGCCGCCGACCCCCCGCCGCCCGGGCCCCGCGTCAGGCGAGCCCGAGGCGCCCCCGCTCGAGCAGGGGCGGCGGCACCGCCCGGGCGGCCTCGCCCCGGGCGCCGCGGGCGTCCAGGGTCCCGCGGAGCACGCGGACCAGGTCCTCCACCTCGAAGGGCTTGGCCACGAACGCGGCCGCCCCGAGCTCGGCGGCCCGGGCCCGCTCCCGCCTGCCGTCGGTCGCCGAGCAGATCACGACGGGGGGACGCGCGGGCCTGGTCGCGAGCTCCGCGAGGACGCCCCACCCGTCGAGCACCGGGAGCATGAGGTCCAGCAGCACGAGGTCGGGCCGCTCGGCGTCGATCCGCCGGAGCGCCGTCTCGCCGTCCGCCGCGAGGCAGGTCTCGAACCCCGCGTCCTCCAGGGTGAGCCGGAGCAGGAGGAGCATGTCGGGCTCGTCCTCCACGATCAGCACCAGCGGGCGGGGGGGCACCTAGACCGCCTCCCGCGCCGGGACCCGGGCCGCCCGCAGATCCACCCGGAAGGCCGCGCCGCCGCCCGGGGCGTCCTCGACCCACACCCGCCCGCCGCAGGCCTCGGCGAGGCCCCGCACGATCGGCAGGCCGAGGCCGAGGCCGGGCTTCGACCGGTGGTCGTCGAGGCGGGCGAAGCGCTCGAAGATCCGCTCCCGGGCCTCCGGGGGGACCCCCGCCCCCGCGTCCACCACCGAGAGCAGGATCCGATCGGCCCGGTCCTCGAGGACCAGGCGCACCGGCGGGGCCCCGTACTTGTGGGCGTTGTCCAGGAGGTTGTCGAGGATCCGGCGGAGGAGGAGGGCGTCCCCGACCACCGGCGCGTGGTCCGGGCCCTCCACCTCCACCGGGCGGCCGGCGACCCCGAAGTCGCGCGCCGCCAGGCGCGCGAGGACCGCGAGGTCGACCTCGGCGAGGGAGGGCGCGGTGTCCCTCCGCTCGACGCGGGCGGCGGCGAGGAGGTCCTCCACCATCCCCGCCAGGCGCTTCGACTGCTCGGCGATGATCCCGAGGAGCTCGTCCGTCGCCCCCTGCTCCCGGACCCCGGGGCGGCGCGCCGTCTCGGCCGCGGCGAGGATCGTGGTGAGGGGGGTGCGGAGCTCGTGGGTGACCAGCGCCACGAACTCCGACTTCATCCGGTCCACCTCGAGCAGCTCGGCGACGTGGCTCCGCTCCGCCTCGTACAGCCGGGCGTTGGCGATCGCCGCGGCGGCCTGCTCCGCGAACGTCGCGAGGACCCGGAGGTCGTACTCGGAGAACGTCCTCCCGGGCTCGCCGCGGACCGCGAGCACCCCGAGGAGCTCCTCCCGGTGGAGGAGCGGGACGCAGAGCTCGCTCCCCGCCCCCTCCCCCGCCTCCGCGATCAGCGGGTCTCGCGTGAGGGCGACCCGCCCCGCGGTGCCCTCCCCGAGGGGGAGGCGCTCCCCGCGGGCGATGCCGTCCCCGTGGGCCGCGGCCGCGGCGAGCTGCCCGTCCTGGGCCAGCAGGACGGCGCCGCCGCTCGCATCCAGGAGCCGGAGCGCGCCCCCGAGGATCACGCCGAGCACGGCCTCCAGGTCGAGGACGGAGTTCATCGCCTTCCCCGCCTCGAGCAGGAGCGAGACCTCGCGCAGCCGGTTCGCGAGGGCCGCGTTCAGCACCTGCTCATCGGTGAGCAGGCGGGTGAGCCGCCGGAGGTGCAGCTCCTTCTCGAAGGCGTACGCGCAGAACGCGACCGAGAGGAGGACGATCCCAAGGCGGAGGACGGCGGGGGAGCCAAGGTCCGGCGCCCGGCCCGGCCACATCGAGAGGACCACGGCCCCCGACGCCAGGGCCACGACCAGGACCGCGGCGAGGATCCACAGCTGCGTCCGGCGCCGCTCGACCGCCTCGAGGGAGGGCGCGCGGACGTCGCGCAGGCCGGCCACGCGGGCCTCGCGCCGGATCCGCTCCGAGATCTGCGTCCGATCCACGCCGGGGTCCTCGGAGGAACCATCGGCGCCCTCCGCCGCGGGCTTGAACGTGCCGAGCGGGGCCGCGAGCCGGCGGGAGGGCTGGGATTCGAACCCAGGAGCGGGTCGCCCCGCTGGCGGTTTTCAAGACCGCCGCCTTCGTCCGCTCGGCCACCCTCCCGCCGCCCGAGGATAGCGCGCGGCCACCCCCGGCCGGCCCGTCCTGGAGGTGTGCAGGGCGCAGGCGGGATCGGGGTCACGGGCGCGGGGCCCGGTCCCCGGAGCCCGCGGCTCAGGCGCCGGTCTGCCGCCCCCCGCCGTTCGCGCTGGAGTCCTCGAGGACCACCACGTCGTCCGCGCGGTCCCCCTCGCCCCCGAGGACGCGGTCGAGGGCCTCCCGCACCGACCGCAGCTCGGCCGCGATGGCGGCCCGGCGGTCCCGGGCCTCGGCCGCGGCCTCCTCGGCCTCTCGGAGGATGCGCTCGGCCTGGCCCCGGGCGTCCCGCAGCAGGATCGACGCCTCGGCGCGGGCCTCGCCCGCCGCCGCCTCGGCGTCCAGGCGGATCCGCTCCGCCTGCTCCCGGGCCTCGGCGAGGAGCCGGGCCGCCTCCTCCCGCGCCTCGGCCGCCACCCGGGTCGCCTCGGCCTCGGCCTCCGCCCGCAGCCGCTCCGCCTCGCGCTCCACGCTCCGCATCAGCTCGGCGATGCGGCCGGACACCCCCTCGTACGGATCCCGGGGAGCGGCGTCGGCCGGGACCCCCCGGTCCTCCCGGAGCGCCCGGACCTCCGCCTCGAGCTCCCGGATCCGCGCCTCCCGGGCATCGACCTGGTCCGCGACGGCCGCCAGGTAGGCCTGGACCTGCTCCGGCACGTACCCCCGCCAGGTCGTCTGGAACGTGACCGCCCGGATGCGGTCCCCCGGCCCCAGTGCCTCGAGCCCCGGCCCCGGCAGGGCTGGCCCAGGGAGCGCCGGCCCCGCGACCGGCCCCGGGTCCTCGGCCCCCCCGACCGCCCACGGGCCCGCGGTGACGCTCCCCATGCCCTCGCGCTCCGGTTCCGCCACCGGCCCCTCGCCCCACCGGTCCATGGCATCCCCCTTCCGCCAGGCGTACCCACCACCCTACGGCGGGCGGCCCAGGGGGCTGATGCGACGATCGACGTAGCAGGCGTACGCCCAGCTCCCCACGCTTCGGGCGCGGCCCCCGGCGCCGGGCCGCGCTAAGCTCCGCCCGTGCGCCACGACCCCCTGTCCGCGGCCGTCGGGGAGATCGCCCAGGTCGAGGAGCGATACCGACGGATCATCCACCAGCTCCGGATGGTCGCCTACGTGATGCCGCCGGGGGGTCCCCTCGCGTACATCGGCCCGGAGATCGAGGATCTCCTCGGCTACCCCCGGACCGAGTGGCTCGAGAGGCCCTCGTTCTGGCGGGACCTCCTCCACCCCGAGGACCGGGAACGGGTGACCAGCGCGTCCGCCCGGGCCGACCGGACCGGCGAGCCCTGGAGCGCCGAGTACCGCCTCCTCGCCCGGGACGGCCGGATCGTCTGGGTCCGCGACGAGGCGGTCCTGGTCCGGGACGAGCGGACGGGGGTCCCCTACTGGCACGGGGTGGTCCTCGACGTGAGCCAGCAGAAGGCCACCGAGCAGGCCCTCCGGGAGTCGGAGGCCCGGTACCGGGCCCTGGTCGAGAGCATCCCGGCCATCGTCTACCTCGCCGCGCCCGACGACGACCGCAAGAGCCTGTACGTGAGCCCCCAGGTCGAGGAGATCCTGGGCTACACCCAGCAGGAGTGGCTCGAGCAGCCCGACATCTTCATGGAGGTCCTCCACCCCGACGACCGGGAGCCGACCCTCGCCGCGCACGACCTCCACAACGAGACCGGCGAGCCCTGGAGCATGGAGTACCGGCTGATCGCGGCCGACGGCCGCGCGGTGTGGTTCCACGACGAGGCACGGCTGGTCCGGGACGAGGCGGGTCGGCCGCTGTTCTGGCAGGGGGTCCGCCTCGACATCACGCGGCAGAAGCGCGCCGAGGAAGAGCTCCGGCGGGCCCACGCCGAGCTCGAACGCCGCGTGCGGCAGCGGACCGCCGAGCTCGAGGAGGCGAACGAGTTCCTGATGCTCGAGGTCCAGGAGCGCCGACGCCTCGAGCGGGAGCTCCGGCAGGCCGAGCAGCGCTACCGGACCCTCGTCGAGCAGCTCCCCGCCGTGGTCTACGTCTGGTCGGTCGACCCCGACCAGCCCGAGCTGAACTACACGAGCCCCCAGATCGAGCGGCTGCTCGGCTACACCCCCGAGGAGTGGAACGCACCGGAGGACCAGCTCTGGATCGCCCGCCTCCACCCCGACGACCACGACGCCGTCGTCGAGGCCACCCGTCGGAGCCGGGAGCACGGCGACCCCTTCGACCTCGAGTTCCGCTACCTCGCGCGGGACGGGCGGGTGGTGTGGGTCCACGAACGAGCGGCGCTCATCGAGCGCCGGCCCGACGGGCGGCCCAGGCTGTTCCAGGGCGTGATGGTCGACATCACCGCCCGGAAGGAGGCCGAGGCGACGGCCCGGCGGGCGGAGGAGCGCTACCGCGCCCTGGCCGAGCAGCTCCCGGCGATCGCCTACGTCTGGGAGCCCCGCGGGCGGGGTCCGGAGAGGACGGTGACCTACTCGAGCACGCAGGTGGAGCGGATCCTCGGGTTCACGCCGGCGGAGTGGCTCCCCGAGCCCGGACCGGGGCTGTGGTCCTCCCGGATCCACCCCGACGACCGGGACCGGGTCCTGGCGGCCGTCGAGCGCTCCGCGACGACGGGGGCGCCCTTCGACCAGCGCTACCGCCTGCTCGCCAAGGACGGCCGGGTCCTCTGGATCCTGGACCGGGCCATGCCCCTGTCCCGGGACGAGCGGGGCCGCCCCACCGTCTTCCACGGGGTGATGCTCGACGTGACGGAGCAGGTCGAGGCGGAGCGGCGGGTGCGCCGCGCGGAGCGCCGCTACCGGACCCTGGTCGAGCGGATACCGGCCATCACCTACCTCGAGGAGGTGGACCCCCAGGATCCCGGCCGGACCCGCGTGCTGTTCGTGAGCCCCCAGGTCGAGCAGGTCCTCGGCTACGCGCCCCAGGAGTTCCGGGAGGACCGCGAGCTCGCGTACCGGATCATCCACCCCGAGGATCGCGCCCGCGTCCTGGCCGAGGAGCGTCGGACCAACCTCACCGGCGAGCCCTTCAACCTCACGTACCGGGTCGTGGCCCGCGACGGTCGGGTCCGCTGGATACAGTCCCAGGCCACCTGCGTGCGGGACGAGGCCGGGCGCCCCCGCCTGTGGCACGGCGTCGCTCTGGACGTCACCGTGCTCCGGGAGGGCGCGGAGGAGCTGGCCCTCCGCGGGGGCGCGGCCCAGGCGGCGGGCCTTCGGCACGACGGCCCCGCGGAGGGCACGGCCCCGGCCGGGCGCCCCTGACCGGCTGGATGACCGACGGCCCCGGCCGCCCCGGCCGAGCCCGGCGCCCTCAGGCCCCGAGGGTCCGGAGGGAGGGAGGCAGGTAGGGGTGGAGCGCCTCCGGCAGCGGCACGGAGCCGTCCGCCCGCTGCCGGTTCTCGAGGAGCGCGATCAGGGTCCGGGGGACGGCCAGGGCGGTGCCGTTGAGGGTGTGGACCGGGACGTTCCCGCCCGGGAGGCGCATCCGGATGCCGAGCCGCCTGGCCTGGTAATCGGTCGTGTTCGAGCACGACATCAGCTCCCGGTACCGCCCCTGGCTCGGCAGCCACACCTCGAGGTCGATCTTCCTGGCCGCCGACGCCCCGAGCTCGCCGACGCACACGTCGACCAGCCGGTAGGGGAGCTCCAGGCCCCGGACCAGCTCCTCCTCGATCGCGACCAGCCGGTCGTGCTCCTCCCACGACTCCTCGGGCCTCGTGAAGACGAACATCTCGACCTTGTCGAACTGGTGGACCCGGAAGATCCCGCGGGTGTCCTTCCCGTAGGTCCCCGCCTCCCGGCGGAAGCAGGTCGAGTAGCCCGCGTAGCGGATCGGCAGCGCCTCGGGCTCGAGGATCTCGTCGGCGTGGAAGGCCGCGAGCGAGACCTCCGACGTGCCGACCAGGAACAGGCCGTCTTCGGGGATCTCGTAGATCTGCTCCCGGCCCGAGGGGAGGAACCCGGTCCCGAAGAGCGCCGGCTCCCGCACGAGCACCGGCGGCAGGACCGGCCGGAACCCCCGGGCCAGGAGGTGGTCGAGCGCGTAGCGGACCAGCGCGAACTGGACGAGCACGGCGGGCCCCAGGAGGTAGGCGAACCGCGACCCGGAGACCTTGGCCGCCCGCTCCAGGTCGAGGAGCCCGAGCCGCTCGCCCAGCTCCACGTGGTCGCGCGGGGGGAAGTCGAAGGCGGGGGGCTCCCCCCACCGGGCGAGCTCGACGTTGTCCTCGTCGGTCTCCCCGTCCGGCACGGCCTCGTGGGGGAGGTTCGGCAGCTCCGCCAGGAGCCGCTCGACCTCGGCCCGGGCGGCGTCGAGGAGCGGCTCGAGCCGCTCGAGCTCGGCCGAGACCTCGCGGACCTCGCCGATCAGCCGCTCCCGTTCCTCCCCGGCCGCCCGGCCGATCAGCTTGGAGGCGCGGTTCTGCCTGGCCCGGAGCTCCTCCACCCGGACCGTGAGCTCCCGCCGCTCGGCGTCCTTCCGCAGCAGGAGCTCGAGGGCGGGGCCCGCGCCCCGGCGCGCGAGGCCCGCGCGGAACGGTTCGGGATCCTCCCGGATCGCCCGGAGGTCGAGCATCCGGCGCTAGGAGACCTTCACGCCCTCGGGGCGCGGCTCGGCGGGCTTGGACGGGGGCTGCGCCTGCGCCTGCTGGTCCATCACGCTCTGGCCCTGGAAGATCGCGCCCTCCTCGACCACGAGCGACTTCGAGGTGATGTCGCCGTCCACCCGGCCGCCGCGGGCCAGGTGAGCCCGGCCCTTCACGACGATCGTCCCCTTGAAGCGGCCCGCGACGGAGACGTTGTTCGCCCGGATGTCGGCCTCCACCTGGCTCTGCGGAGAGAGCGTGACGTCGCCCTCGGCGTTGATCTGCCCCTTCACCTGCCCGTCGATCCGGAGCGAGCCGGCCGAGACGATCGTGCCCTCCAGCCGGGCCCCCTGCCCCACCACGGTGACCTCGCCGCTGTCCTGTGCCATCCTCGCCCCCTCCCGCTGCTCGGTCCGTTCCTCCGCCTCCTCCCGCCGCCAGATCACGTGGCCCTCACCGCCTCGCTCCTGCCGCCGGCCCGCGCCTCTCCCCGCCACCGCCGCTCGCCGGGCGGCGCCTGCATGGCCTGCCGGATCGCGGCCTCCTCCTCGGCAGAGAGGTTGTACGAGCTCGCGCCCCCCAGGACGGGCTTGGCGTACACCCGCGTGTCCTGCCGGCCGTTGATCGAGGTCACCACGACGCCGTCCCCGAGGTCGTCGAGGAGCGCGCAGGAGAAGGACAGGCGGCCGCCGACGTCCTCGAAGGCGTCGAAGCGGACCAGCCCGACCCGGCGGATCGTGCGCTGCAGCAGATCCTCGTGGCGCCGGTGCGAGCCCGTGAGCGCCCGGAGCGCCTGCTCGAGCCGGCCGATCCGGTCGGATTGGCGGTCCAGGACGGCCCGGAGCGCCTCGTCCAGCCGCAGGGGATCGCCCGGCTCGCGCGCCCGACGGCCCCCGCGCAGGGCGAGCAGGAGCAGCGCGAACACGTTGAGCGCGAGGCTCACGACGACCAGGGCGGTGAGCGTCTCCGTCGGAAGCGACATGGGCGGGCCTTCCTCGGGAATGGGCCATCTACCTGCACTTCTGGCAGGCACCCGGATACTATACGATGCCCTCCCCGTGGACGAGCGCACGGTACGAGACCTCCTGGACCTGGTGGCGGCGGGCACCACGTCCGTCGCCGAGGCCGTGGACCGGCTCCGGGACCTCCCTTACGAGGACCTGGGCGCGGCCCGCGTGGACCACCACCGCGAGCTCAGGACCGGCCTGGGGGAGGCCGTGTACGGGCCCGGGAAGACGCCCGACGAGGTCCGCGACGCGGCGGCGGCCCTCGCCGCCCGGACCCGGGGGGCGGTGCTCGTCACCCGGGCCGACCCCGAGCAGGCCCGGGCGGTGCGGGCGGCGGTGCCCGGGGCGACCTACGACGAACGCTCCCGCCTCGTGGTCGTGCGACGGGCCGATCCCGAGGTGGCGGTCCGGGGCACCCTGGCCCTCGTCTCGGCGGGGACCTCCGACCAGCCCGTGGCGCTGGAGGCGGCGGGGACCGCGGAGGCGCTCGGGCTTGGCGTCGCCATGATCTCGGACGTCGGCGTGGCCGGCGTGCACCGGATCCTCGACCGGCGGGCCGACCTCGAGGCCGCCGACTGCGTGGTCGTCGTGGCGGGGATGGAGGGGGCGCTCCCGTCCGTCGTGGCCGGCCTCACCTCGCGCCCGGTGGTCGCGGTGCCCACCTCCGTGGGCTACGGGGCATCCTTCCAGGGCCTTGCCGCGCTCCTCGCGATGCTCTCGTCCTGCGCGCCGGGGGTCGCGGTCGTGAACATCGACAACGGGTTCGGCGCGGCCCAGGTGGCCGCCCGGATCGTGCGGGCCGCGCGCCCCCGGGGCGGGGGACCGGCGTGAGGATCGCGTACTTCGACTGCATCGCCGGGATCTCCGGCGACATGGCCCTCGCGGCGCTGCTCCACGCCGGCGCCGACCTGGGCGAGGTCCGCGATCGCCTCGCCGCCCTCCCCGTCGAGCCCTTCGATCTCTCGGTGGAGGAGGTGGACGCCTCGGGGATCCACGCCCTCCGGGTCTCGGTGAAGGCCGGCTCGGCCGGGGTGATCCGGACCTACGCGAGCATCCGCTCCATGCTCGACGCCGCCGACCTGCCCGAGCCCGCGCGGCGGACCGCGCAGCGCATCTTCCGGCGGCTCGCCGAGGCCGAGGCCGTGGTCCACCGCAAGGAGGTGGACCTGGTCACGTTCCACGAGGTCGGCGCGGTCGACTCCATCGTCGACATCGTGGGGACCTCCCTGGCCCTCGCGTCCCTCGGCGTGGAGCGCGTCTTCGCCTCGGCGGTCCCCACGGGCCTGGGGATGGCTCGGACCGAGCACGGCGCGATGCCGATCCCCGCGCCCGCCGTGGTGGAGCTGCTCCGCGGCGCCCCCCTCTACTCCCGAGGCGTGCCGGTCGAGCTCGTGACCCCGACGGGCGCGGCGATCCTCGCCGCCCTGGTCGAGGGCTACGGGGACCTGCCGCCGATGCGGATCGGATCCGTCGGCTACGGCGCGGGCACCCACCGCGTGGACTTCCCCGACGTGCTCCGGGTCCTGGTGGGGGAGGAGGAACGGGCCGCGGCCGGGCCGGGGACCCACGCCCCCGCGACCGAGGAGGTCGTGCTCGAGACCAACGTCGACGACCTCTCCCCCGAGCTCGCTGGCTACGCCGTGGAGCGCCTCCTCGCGGCCGGCGCCCAGGACGCCTGGGTCACGCCGATCGTGATGAAGAAGGGGAGGCCGGCGGTCACGATCTCGGTGCTCTGCTCCCCCGAGCAGGCCGACGCGCTGTCCCGGATCCTGTTCCGCGAGACCGGCACCCTCGGGGTGCGGGCCCTCCCGGTCTCGAAGCGGGCCCTGGAGCGCACCCAGCTCGAGGTCGAGACCCGCCACGGGCGGGTCGCGGTGAAGGTGGGGTTCCTCGAGGGCCGTCCGGTCGTCGTGGCCCCCGAGTACGAGGACTGCGCGCGCCGGGCCCGGGACGCCGGCGTCCCGGCCCGCGAGGTGTACGAGGAGGCGGTCCGCCTCGCCCGGGCGAGGCTCGGGGAGGCGTAGGGAAGGGCGCCGTGCGGCTGATCCTCGCGACCCTCGGCCTCGCCCTGGCCGTCGGGTACCTGGTCGGCGGCCGGGCCGCGGGCCTCGTGGCCGCGCGCCTGCGCTGGTGGTGGCTCGCGTTCGCCGGGCTCGCCCTCCAGCTCCTCCCGCTCTCGGGGACCCCGGGCTTCGTCGTCCTCGTCGCCTCCTTCGTCCTGCTCGTCGCGTTCTGCGCGGCGAACCTCCGGGCCCCGGGCCTCTGGCTGATCGCGCTCGGCCTCTCGGCGAACCTGGTGGTGATCGCGGCGAACCGCGGGATGCCCGTCACGCGGGAGGCCCTCGTGGCCTCGGGGCAGGGGGAGACGTTGCGGGCCCTCCGCCTGGAGGGAGGGGCCAAGCACCACCTGGCGGACCGGGACGACGAGCTCCTCCCCCTCGCCGATGTGATCCCGCTCGGCCCCCCGATCCGTCAGACGATCTCGGTGGGCGACGTGCTCGTGCACGCCGGCGCGTTCTGGTTCGTCGTGGCCTCGATGCGGCGCGCCCGGAGCACGCGGACGCGGGGATCCCGGGTCGCGGGGAAGGGTGGGCGAGGGGGGATTTGAACCCCCACGAGGTTGCCCTCACAGGAACCTGAATCCTGCGCGTCTGCCAAGTTCCGCCACTCGCCCGCGCGAACCCGATGGTAGCAAGGAGGGCCGCCGCGCGGACCCCCCCCGACCGACCAGCCCGGGAGGGGGGAGGAACGGACGCGCGGGCCGACGCCCGTACCCTACGGCCGCGGGGCCGACGACTCGATCGCCGCCACGAGCTCCCGGCAGAAGTCCGGGATGTCCTCGACGACCCGGCCCCAGACCAGGTTCCCGTCCCGGAACGCGGGCTCGTCCACCCAGCTCGCCCCGGCGTTCACCAGATCGTCCTTTATCCCCAGCGACCCCGTCGCCCGCCGGCCCCGGACGATCCCCGCCGAGATCCCGACCAGGCCCGCGTGGCAGATCAAGCCGACCACCTTCCCCGCGTCGTGGGCCTCCGCGACGAACGACGTGACGGCCTTCGACCGCCGCAGCTTGTCGGGCGCCCATCCGCCGGGGACCACGACCGCGTCGAAGTCCCGGGCCGAGAGCGCGTCCACCGCCGCATCGGTCCTCGCGGGCAGGCAGTGCTTCCCCCGCACCTGCTTCCCGGCCTCGGTCCCGACCACGGTGACCTCCGCCCCTTCCTCGCGGAGGCGCATCACCGTGACCCAGAACTCGAGATCCTCGAACCCCTCCTCCACGAGGACCGCGACCTTCCGTCCCTCGAGGCGCATGGGACCACCTCCTCGGCCCGATGCTACCCCGGGGAGGGCTCCTGGTACGATACGGCCGTCGTGCCGTCTACCTGCGGAAACGCACGCGCCGGTGTCGGTCCTCCGTGAGTTCGAGCGCCGGCTGGGCGGCCTCGTCGAGGGGGTGTTCGCCAAGGCCTTCCGGAGCGGCCTCCAGCCGGTCGAACTCGCCAAGCGGATCCTCCGCGAGATGGACGCGGGTCGCACGCTCGGCGTGCGGGAGGTGTGGGCGCCGAACCGGTTCGCGTTCCGGATCTCCGCCCGGGACGCCGAGCGGATCGGGCAGATGGAGGCCGCGCTCCGACGGGAGCTCGAGCAGGTGGTGCGGGAGGCGGCGGCCGAGCGCGGCTGGGGGCTCCTCGGCCCGCCCGAGGTCTCCTTCGAGGTCGACGAGGAGCTCGGGGTCGGCGAGTTCCGGTGCCAGGCGAGCATCGTGGAGGGGGAGGAGCGCGTCCTCCCCGGGGAGCCGGCGGCCCCCACGGGCCCCGCGGCCGAGCTCGTGGTGCTGGAGGACGGCCGTCGGACCCGCGCCTTCCGCCTGGAGGCCGACGTGGTCACGGTCGGTCGCCTCCCCGCGTGCGACGTGGTGCTGCCCGACCCCGGGGTCTCCCGCCGCCACGCCGAGATCCGCCGCACCGGGGACCGGTTCGAGATCGTCGACCTCGGCTCCACCAACGGGACGATGGTGAACGGGCGCTACGTGCGGGCCGCCGAGCTCAGGGACGGCGACCGCGTGACGATCGGCGGCACGATCCTCGAGTTCCGGAGGGCCTGAGCCGTGTCCCCCTTCGTCCTCTCGATCCTCAAGTACGCCCTCCTCGCACTCGTCTACCTCTTCATCTGGCGGACGCTGCGGATCGCGGCCCGGGAGCTGCGCCCCCCCGTCCCGGAGGCCGGGGCCGGGGCCCCCCGCGCCCCACGCCCCGCCCGCTCCCGCGCGGAGGCCCGCGCGCCCCGCTCCCTGGTGGTCCGCGCCGCCGACGGCACGCGCCTCGCGGCGCGGAAGCTCGATGGGCCGGTCCAGATCGGGCGGGGGCCCGCCTGCGACCTCAGGCTGGAGGACGCGTACGTCTCCAACGTCCACGCCCGGATCTTCCCGCGCGAGGGCGGCTGGTACGTCGAGGACCTCGGCTCGACCAACGGGACGTTCGTGAACGAGGAGCGGATCGCCGCGCCCGCCCCGGTGCGGGCCGGCGACCGGGTGCGGGTGGGCACGACGCTGATCGAGCTGCGGCGGTGAGGCCATGAGGGCGAGGATCGGGGAGGCGACGGACGTCGGCCTGGTCCGGGAGCGGAACGAGGACGGGTACCTCGTCCGTCCCCCCCTCTTCGCGGTGGCCGACGGCATGGGCGGGCACCGGGGCGGGGAGGTGGCCTCTCGCCTGGCGCTCGAGACCCTGGAGCGGCCAACGGAGGCGCCCCTCGCCGAGCGGATCCGGGAGGCGAACCGGGTGGTCTACGAACGGTCGATCATCGACCGTTCGGTGGCCGGGATGGGAACCACGCTGACCGCCGCCGTCCTCGAGGGGGATCGCCTGCGCCTGGCCCACGTCGGGGACTCCCGCGCCTACCTGCTGCGGGAGGGCAGGCTCGAGCGCCTCACCGAGGATCACACGATGGTCCGCCGGATGGTCGAGGAGGGGCGGCTCACCGAGCAGGAGGCGGCCTGGCACCCGTACCGGAGCGTCCTCACCAGGGCGCTCGGGACCGAGCCCGACGTCCCCGTGGACGAGGCGGTCGTCGAGGTGCGCCCCGGCGACCGGGTGCTCCTCTGCACGGACGGGCTCACCTCGATGCTCGAGGAGGAGCGGATCGCCGAGCTGCTCCGGACCACCCCGGACCCGCAGGCGGCGGCCGACCGGCTCGTGGAGGAGGCCCTGGCGGCCGGGGGGCTCGACAACGTGACCGTGCTCGTCCTCGACCTCGAGGAGGACCCGGGCGGCGGCGGACGATCGCCGGGGCTCGAGCGCGGGAAGGGTGGGGGACGCCGTCTTCGCCTGCCCCGGACCGCCGTCCGCCGCGCCGCCGTGGGCCTCCTGGTGGCGCTCGCCCTCGGCGGGCTCGCCGCGGCCGGCCTCCGCGCCTACCTGGACCGTCAGTGGTACGTGGGCATCTCCCACGGCAACGTCGCGGTGTTCCGGGGGGTCCCGACCTCGGTCGCCGGCTTCGCGCTGCACCGCCTCGTGTTCGAGACCGACATCCCGGCCCGGGAGGCCCTGGAGCTCGCCTACTACCGCGACCTCCCGACGGGCATCACCGCCCGCGACCGCGAGGCGGCGATGGCCATCGTCGACCAGATCCGCGAGGACCTCGCGGCCCGGGACCGGGCCACCGAGGGAGCGGCATGAGGGCCCTGGGCAGGCCCGGGCGGCGGGCCTCCGTGGAGCCGGTGGCCGCGGCCGGAGGAGGGACGCCGTGAGCACCCCGGCGACCTCCGCCCGACGCGCCGGCGGGCTCTCGCTCACGGTCCTCGCCGTCGCCGTGGCCCTCGGCGCGTACGCGCTCGTCGCCCTCGGGAAGCGGGGGCGGCTGCCGGCGAACCTCGCGCTCTACGGCTCCCTGTTCGCCCTGGGCTACCTGGTCGCGCACCTCGCGATCCGCCGGCTCGCGCCCCGCGCGGACCCGGTGCTCTTCCCCACGGCCGGGCTCCTCGCCGGGCTCGGGTTCGCCGTGATCTTCCGCCTGGACGGGGACCTCGCCGCCGAGCAGGCCACCTGGCTGGCGGTCGGCCTGGTGGCCTTCGTCGCCACGCTCGCCCTGGTCCGGGACGACCGTCAGCTGGACGCGTACACCTACACCATCGGCCTCATGGGCCTGGTCCTGCTCCTCCTGCCGATCGTCCCGGGGATCGGGCGGGAGATCAACGGGGCCCGCCTGTGGGTGCGGATCGGCCCGCTCGGCTTCCAGCCCTCCGAGCCCGGGAAAGTCCTCGTCGTCGTGTTCCTCGCCTCCTACCTCGCGGCCAAGCGGGAGCTCCTCGCCTCCGGGATCGTCCGGCTCGGGCCGCTCCGCCTGCCCCCGGCCAAGCACCTCGGGCCGCTCCTCCTCGCCTGGGGGGCCTCGCTCCTCGTCCTGTTCCTGGAGCGCGACCTCGGGGCCTCGCTCCTGTACTTCGCGATCTTCGTCGCCATGCTGTGGATCGCCACCGGGCGGGCGGGCTACCTCGCGATCGGGCTCGCGCTCTTCGCGGTCGGCGCGGCGCTCGGCTACGCCGCCTTCGAGCACGTGCGGGCCCGGGTCGACATCTGGCTCCACGCGCTCGACCCGGGGAAGGTCCACGAGCTCGGCTACGGGCAGCTCGCGCAGGGATGGTTCGCCATGGCCACGGGGGGCCTGGTCGGGTCGGGCCTCGGGCGGGGGGTGCCCCAGGACATCCCGTTCGCCCCCACCGACTTCATCTTCGCCGCGATCGGCGAGGAGCTCGGGTTCCTCGGCACCGCCGCGGTGCTCCTCCTGTTCCTGGTGCTCGTGGCCCGTGGCTTCCGGGTGGCCCTCGAGCGGCGCGACCCCTTCGGGAAGCTGCTCGCGGCGGGCCTGGCCACGGTCCTCGGCCTCCAGACCTTCGTGATCGTGGGCGGCGTGACGAGGGTCATCCCCCTCACCGGGATCACGCTGCCGTTCGTCTCGTACGGCGGCTCGAGCCTCGTGGCGAACTTCGTGATCCTCGCGCTGCTCGTCCGGGCGTCCTCGGGCCCCGTCGGGGCGGGTCGCGCGGTCGGCGCCGAGGTCGGGTCGCGGCCGGCCGGGGGGGCTCCCGAGCCTCGGGTCGGCGAGGAGCGTCGACGTGGATAGGCAGATCCGCCGGGCGGGGCTCGCGATCGTCGCGCTGTTCCTCGTGCTGTTCGCCCAGGTGAGCTACGTCCAGGTCTTCGCGGCCGACCGGATCGCCGACCACCCGGCGAACGCCAAGCGCCAGCTGATCGCCGAGTACCGCGTGGACCGGGGCGACATCCTCGCGGCGGACGGCCGCACGGTGCTCGCGACCTCCCGCCGGAGCCGCGGCGAGCTCGTCTACCAGCGCCGCTACCCGCAGGGCCCGCGGTACGCGGGCGTCACCGGGTTCTACTCGATCGTCTACGGGCGGACCGAGCTCGAGGCCTCCTACGACGACTACCTCTCGGGGGACGCCGCCGAGCTGCTGCCGACGACCCTGGGCGACCTCCTCCTGGGCCGGCCCAAGCGCGGCGCGACCGTGGTCACGACCATCGATCCCGACGTCCAGGCCGCCGCGGAGCGGGCCCTCGGCGCCCAGCCGGGCGCCGTGCTGGCGATGGACCCCCGGACCGGCGACGTCCTGGCGCTCGTCTCGAACCCCACGTTCGACCCCAACGAGCTCTCGTCGCAGGACCCGCGGGAGGTGCGCCGGGCCTGGGAACAGCTGAACGAGGATCCCGCGGATCCGCTGCTGTCCCGTGCCACCGACGAGCTGTTCCCGCCGGGCTCGTCGTTCAAGATCGTGACCGCCGCCGCGGCCCTCGAGGCGGGGTTCGGGCCGGAGAGCGCGTGGCCGAACCCGAGGGAGCTCGACCTCCCGCTCACCACCAACACCCTCGAGAACTTCGGGGGCTCCCACTGCCTGGGCGGGGCCGCGACCATCACGCTGGCCCAGGCCTTCCAGGTCTCATGCAACGTCACGTTCGGCGAGATCGCGCTGCGGCTCGGCGCCGAGCGCCTGGCCCGCCAGGCGTGGGCCTTCGGCTTCGGGCCCAGGCCGGGGGCCGGCGACGTGCCCTTCGACATCCCGTTCCAGGAGGGGGTGTTCCCCGACCCGTCGGTCTTCGAGCGGAACGACCCGCTCCTCGCGTTCGCCGGGATCGGCCAGTTCGAGGTGGCGGCGAACCCGCTCCAGATGGCCCTCGTGGCCTCGGCGATCGCCAACGGCGGCGTGGAGATGCGCCCCCGACTGGTCTCAGAGATCCGGGACCCGCAGGGGAGGGTGATCCGGGAGATCGCCCCCGAGGTGTGGGGCCGGCCCGTCTCCGCGGCGACCGCGGCCGCCCTCACCCGGATGATGGTGAGCGTCGTGGAGGCCGGGACCGGGACCGCCGCGAAGCTCCCCGGCGTCACGGTGGCCGGGAAGACCGGGACCGCCCAGCACGGCGAGGGCGAGCCGCCGCACGCCTGGTTCGTCGCGTTCGCCCCGGCCGAGGACCCGCGGGTCGCGGTCGCCGTGGTCGTGCTGAACGGCGGTAGCCTGGGCAGCGAGGCGACCGGGGGGCAGGTGGCGGCCCCGATCGCCCGCCAGGTCATCGCCGCCGCCCTCGGGATCCCTGGGACCGGAGCATGAGCGAGAGGCTGCTCGCGGGCCGCTACCGCCTGGAGGGGCCGATCGGCTCGGGCGGGATGGCGCAGGTCCACCGGGGGACCGACACGGTCCTCGGACGGCCCGTGGCCATCAAGATCCTCTCCCCCAGGTACGCGGGGGACGCCGAGTTCGTGGCGCGGTTCCGACGGGAGGCGCAGGCCGCGGCGCGCCTCAACCACCCCAACGTGGTCGGGGTCTACGACACGGGCTCCGACGACGGCACCCACTACATCGTGATGGAGTACGTCGAGGGGCGGACCCTCGCCGACTTCCTCGCGCGCGACGGCAGGCTCCCCGCCGAGCGGGCCGTCGAGCTCGCCGAGGCAGTGTGCCGCGCCCTGGCCGTCGCCCACGCCCAGGGCGTGATCCACCGGGACGTGAAGCCGGGGAACATCATGGTGACCCGCGACGGCCGGGTGAAGGTGATGGACTTCGGGATCGCCCGCCTGGCCGACGGCGCCGACACCGTGGCCCAGACCGCCGCGGTGCTCGGGACCGCCTCCTACCTCTCGCCCGAGCAGGCCAGGGGGGAGCCGGTGGACGCCCGCTCCGACCTGTACTCCCTCGGCGTGGTCCTCTACGAGATGCTCACCGGGCGCCCGCCGTTCACCGGCGACTCGCCCGTGGCCGTCGCCTTCAAGCACGTGAACGAGGCGCCCACGCCGCCCTCGAAGCTCGCGCCCGACGTCCCCCCCGACCTCGAGGCCGTCGTGATGCGCTGCCTCGCGAAGAACCCGGCGAACCGCTACGCGTCCGCCGAGGAGCTCCTCGCCGACCTCGAGCGCGTCCGGACGGGGCGGCCCGTGGAGGCCACCCCGCTCCTCCCCGACCGGCCGACCGCAGTGCTGCCCACCCGGGCCCCCGCGCCCACCGCGGTCCTCCCCCCGGGCGAGGGGGAGCCCGAGGAGGGCCGCGGCCGGCGGATCCTCGTCGGGATCGTCGCCACGCTGGCGGTCCTGGCGCTCCTCGGCGCGGGGCTCTACGTGGCCCTCCGGGCCCTCCTCGGCGAGGAGCAGGCGGCCAGGGTGGTGGTCCCCTCGGTGATCGGCGACGCCCTCGGCGAAGCCACGGCACGGATCGAGGCGCGGGGCCTCGACGTCGGGAACGTGGATGAGGTGTTCTGCGCCCGTCCGCCGGGCGTGGTCTGCCGCCAGGACCCGCGACCGGGGGAACGCGTGCCGCGGGGGGCCGAGGTCGACCTGTTCCTCTCGAAGGGGCCGCGGCCGGTCGTGGTTCCCGACCTCACCGGGATGAGCCAGCAGGACGCCGAGGCGGCGCTCGAGCGTCGGGACCTCCAGCTCGGGACCGTGACGCCCCGGGAGGTGGACCCGGCGGAGGCGGAGCCAGGGACCATCGTCGACCAGTTCCCCGAGGCGGGTCAGCCCGTCCCGCCGGGGACCGCCGTGGACGTCGTGGTGGCGGTGGCGCCGTCCCCCCCGCCGACCCCTGCGACCGTCACGGTGCCCCCCATCGTGTGCGAGAGCCAGGGGAAGGCGGAGTCGGAGCTGCGGAAGCTGGGGCTCGGCTGGGTCTACGGCGAGCCCCGCTTCAACGAGGCCTGTCCGCAGGAGGGGAAGATCGCCGCGGTCGACCCGCCCGAGGGGAGCTCCGTCGCGCAGGGATCCACGGTGACCCTCTACCCCACGACCTCGGTGCCCCCGACCTCACCGCCCCCCGAGGGGGACTGAGGTAGCATCCGGCCCCGTGGCCCTCTGGTTCGCCCCCGAGACCTACACCGAGGAGGAGCGTGCCGTCCTCTCCCGGTACTTCACGAACCTCGACGGGCCGGTGTTCGCCCTCGTGAACCTCCCCGAGGTCGTGAAGGGCGCGCTCTTCGCCCGCTACTCCCGGACCGCGAAGCCCCTCCGCCGGCTCTTCCTCGACGAGTTCGCCGAGCAGGTGGAGGACGCGGGCGGGACCGCGGCGGTCGGGGTGGCGAGGGCCGAGCGGCTCTACGACCGGGTGTTCTTCGAGTACGGGGACGACTCAGTGGCCCAGCTCGGCGGCGTCCACCTGGCCTGCGAGCAGGCCTCCCAGCTCCTCACGAAGGCCATCGAGTGGGGGCGGCTCGCCGCCTACCTCGAGCAGTCCACCCGCTACATGCGCTACGACGACCGCCCCGGGGGCAGGTGGCGCGTCGTCGTGCCGCCGGAGATCGAGGGCACCCCGCTCGAGCGGGGCTTCGGGGCCTTCGTCGATCTCGCGTTCTCGACCTACGGCCGGCTCTTCGAGCGGATGGAGGCCTACTACCGGGAGCGGTTCCCCAAGGACCCCGCCGACCCCGAGTCGGTCTACCGCGCCACGATCACCGCGAAGACCTGCGACACGCTCCGCGACCTCCTCCCCGCCGCCACGAGGTCGAACGTCGGGATCTACGCGACCGGGCAGGCCTACGAGCAGATGCTCCTGCGCCTCCGCGCCCATCCCCTCGCCGAGGTCCGGGAGTACTCGGCCCTCATGCTCGCCGAGCTGCGGAAGGTGATCCCCGCCTTCCTCCGGCGGGTGGACGTGGAGGACCGCGGGGTGGCCTGGTCCCGCTACCTCCGGGAGACCCGCGAGCGGACCGAGGAGGTCGCGGGCAAGCTCCTCCTCGGGCACGCGCCCGAGCCGCGGCCCGAGGTCACCCTCACCGACGTCGACCCCGAGGGCGAGGTGAAGGTGGTGGCGGCCGCCCTCTACGCCTCCTCCGACCTCCCCGACGACCAGCTCCTCGAGGTCGCCCGCGGGATGAGCGAGGCCGAGCGGGCCGAGGTCCTCCGGGCCTACGTCGGGGAGCGGGGGAACCGGCGCCACAAGCCCGGCCGGGCCTTCGAGCGGACCGGCTACCGCTTCGACGTCCTCTGCGACTTCGGGGCCTTCCGGGACCTCCAGCGCCACCGGATGCTCACGCTCGAGTGGCAGCGCCTCACCACCGCCCACGGCTACGAGACCCCGCCCGAGGTCGAGGACGCCGGGCTCCTGCCGGAGTGGACGAACGTGATGGAGGCCTCGGCCCGGGCCGAGCACGAGCTCCTGGCCGCCGGGCTCACCGACGCCGCCCAGTACGCCGTGGCCATGGCCTACCGCGTCCGTTTCGTGGTGCAGATGAACGCCCGGGAGGCGATGCACCTGATCGAGCTCCGCTCCCAGCCCCAGGGCCACCCGATCTACCGGCGGGTGGCCCAGGAGATGCACCGCCTCATCGGCGAGGTCCACCCGGCGATCGCGGCCGCGATGTCGTACGTGGACCACTCCCGGGTCGAGCTGGAGCGCCTGGAGGCCGAGCGGCGCACCGAGGCCCGCCGCCGGGCGATGGAGGGCGGTCGCCAGGCGTAGACCGCGCCCGGCGCCGACCGCGCCCGTCTGAGGCCCGCGACGGCGCGCCGCGCGGTGCGAGGGCCGGGGACCGGTCCCCGATCGAGCGATGGACGGGGAGCGAGGGAGCGGGACCGGCTCTATGATCCAGGTGGCCGCCGAACGAGGTCGACCGGGGAAGGGCGGTCATGCGTCCCGACCGGATGGCGACGAGAGGGCCCGCGCTGATGGGCGCCGCGCTGGCCCTGCTGATGGCCGCATGCGCCTCGTCCTCACCTCGGACGGGCGCGCCCGAGGCCGGGGCGGGCGAGGGCCTGCCGGAGGACTTCTTCGACCGGCCCCTGGGGGCCCTGGGTCGCGAGGTTCCCGACGTCACGGCGGCGGGGTTGCCCTTCCAGCCGGTCGTGCCCGATCGCCTGGGCCCGGCCCTCCACCGGTTCGTGTACGTCCTCTCCGACGACCCTCGGGCCTCGGCCGCCGCCTGGGTGTTCGACCTCCCGGACGTCGGTCGGTTCGTCGTGATCGAGCGGCCCGACGAGGTGACCGAGGAGGGGCTCGTGGCCGAAGCCTCGCCCGTCCCCTCCCCGGGCTGCGCGACCTCGGAGGCGAAGACCGACGCGGGGGACCGCGTCACGCTCACGAGGTGCGCGTACGCGAAGGCATCCGTCGCCACGTTGGGCCCCGGCCGCCCGGCCCTCGTCATCAGCGGCGGGTCCGTGACCAGCGTCACCTGGGTCGAGCCGCTCATCCTGACCGAGGGGGCCCAGGCGGACCTGGAAGGCCTGGAAGGCTCGAACCTCGCGCTGAACCTCCTGGTCGTGGTCTTGGGGCCGGCGGACGACCTGACACCCGAGGAGGCGGTCGCGGTCGCGAACCGGATCGCGAGCCCATCGTGATGGACGTGTCGGCCCGGCTGCAGAAAATCGCCCCTGGCATGAAGGGATCCCGATGAACCGAACCTCGGACGTCCCTCCGGCACCCTGGCTGCACCTCCCCGAGGAGCCGCGGCCGACCCCGACGCTGAGCCGGCTCTCCTCGGAGATCCTCGGCCGGGTCCAGCAGCCCCTGGGCCCACGGTACGGGGGGTGCTGGCTCAGCTCCGATCCAGACGGTTCGAACATCGCCCTCAACTTGAGCGCGGTGTCGCCCACCGCGGCCGACCAGGCGGCCGTGGAGACCATCGTGAAGTCCTACGCCGACTTCCCGTACCCCCTGAATCCCCTCGTCCCCA
Source organism: Actinomycetota bacterium (assembly GCA_035573995.1). Classification (GTDB taxonomy): domain Bacteria; phylum Actinomycetota; class UBA4738; order UBA4738; family HRBIN12; genus DATLZM01. Next base: position 23,507 of record DATLZM010000002.1, read on the forward strand.
TGCCGTACTCCTACGACGAGCTCGTCGGCTTCTGCGAGGCGATCGGGGCCGTGCTCGAGCGGCGCGGGATCTCGGGGGTCGGGGTCAGGGTGAGGCCGGATCTGGGGAAGGTGGTGGTGGAGCTGCCGTCGCCGGACACGCCGGCGCGCGAGGAAACGTCCGGGGTCGTTCCCGACGATGCGGTCCCCTTCATCGTCGTCCCACCGGCCTTCCACGCCGTCCTGAGGAGCCGGCCCGATCGGCCGTCCACATGAGGGGTGGCAGGGCCCTGGTCAGGACGGCGCGCGCCGCGGCGCTGATCCTCCTCGTGGCGTGCGTCCACGGCCCGGGCCCGGGAGCGAGGCACGCTCGCGTCGAGGAAGGCACGCCCGGCGCCGTGGCGGCGACCCCCGCCGTCCCCCCGCTCCGCTTCGGCCCACGGATCTTCGGAGCCGGCCCCGGACGGCTCCCCTACGTCCTCCCGTGCCCTCGACCGGGCCTGGTTCCGAGGGACGAGGCACCCGGCGACCCGCGCGAGGTGGCGCGCGCCGTCGTGGAGGCGGCCGACGCTCCGGAGCCCGACGTCGCCAGGCTATGGGCGCTCATGGATCCCTCCCTCCGCGGCGTGTTCCGATCACCGGAGGGCTTCGCGCGTCGGATCCGGGCGGTCGCCCTCGACCCTCGCCTGCCGGAACCCTACGTCTGGCCCCCGGCGGCCGAGGTGCCGGCGGACCCGCGGTGGCCGGTGGTCTGGTTCGGCCGCCTCGACCTCTACCCCGCGCTCGGGATCCGGTGCGGGGAGCACCACGCGGCCCGCGCGATCCCCGCCCTGTGGGAGGTCCCCGTGAGCTGGCGCTCCCCGCGTGGTCGGCCCGTGGGGTTCGCGGTTCTCTACCTGCTGGGCCGAGCCGACGGCCCGAAGCTGTGGGGCGCCTATCCCGTCCCGGTCACGCCAGGAGCAGGCGAGGTCGGAGGCGGCGTCGGCGAGCGCCGCCTCCCGCTCGCCTACTTCCCGTGCCCGAGGGGCAGGCTCGCGCCCATGGGTAGCGTCCGGGCGCTCCAGCGCAGGGCGAGGCCCGCGACCATCGCCACCGCCCGGGCGTTCCTCGAGGCCGCCCTCGCGCCCAGGCCCCGCCCCCGCGTGATGTGGAGGCTGATGGACACCTCCCTGCGCGCCACGTTCCGTTCATACGACGCGTTCGCCCGACGGGTGGCAGCTACCCCGCTCGACCCCGACCTCGCGGTCTGGCGCGTCACGGGGCGCCGATGCTGCCATCCGCCCGAGGGGGAGCCGTACGGCCTCCCCGATCCCGGCTTCGAGGCCCTGATGGCCCGGTGCGACCCCCGCGCCGTCCTCCGCCTGCCCGGGGCCTGGGACGTCGTCACCATCACCTGGCCGAGGCTGGCGGACGAGGGCCTGTCGGCGGGCTTCACGACCATGTACTTCCTGGGCCGCCCGGGCGGCCCCAAGCTCTGGTCCGTCTATCACTGACGCCACGTGCGGCGGTTCCCTCGCGGGCAGCCCCGGATGCGTGGCCCCGCGGTTGCCCGCCGCAGGGAACCGAGCCACGGCTACCCGTCCTGTAGCAGCACCTGCCTCCCTACGAACCGCGGACGCGGTCGTCCAGGTGGACGTAGGACAGGACGAGCAGTTCCGCCTCGGTCACGACCGAGGCGACCACCTCGAGCTCGCCGGCCGCGGCGCGGGCCAGGAGCTCGTCCGCGACCGCGTCCCTGGGCGCGTGGCCGCCGAGGAAGTTGACCAGGGGCGCGGCGTCCAGGGCCACCCGGTGGTGGCCCCGGAGCGCCCGAGCTGGCCTCGAGCCCGCTCCCACTCCCGGCGGAGGTCCTCGAGCCAGTGGTCGGGGTCGTCGCCGTAGACGGTCCGGAGGGCCCCCCTGAGGCTCCGGACGGACCGGGCCGCGGGCTCGAGGATCATCCGGTCGCCCTCCTCGCGGAGGACCACGCGGTCCCCGGGGCCGATGCCGAGGCGGCGCCTCGCCCAGGCGGGGATCGTGATCTGGCTCTTCGAAAACAGGGTCGCCGTCGTCTTCACGGTGCCAAGGTACCCAGCGAACGCGCTTGGGCGAAGCGATCTACCGGTCAGGGGATCAACTCGAAGCCCTCCGAGGCGAAGTCGGGGTCGAAGGCGAAGGCAGAGCCGATGCCGTGCCGCCGCATCGTCTCGAAGCTCACCCGGTCGACGAGCGAGATGCCCCGCCGCCGGGCCCCAGCCAGGAACGCAGCCTGGGCGGCCGCGTGGAGGCCCGGGTCCACCCACAGGACCTCGATCGGCGCGAGGAGCTCGTCCAGCAGGGCTCGCACCGCCGCGCCCCCGAGACGGCGATGGACCAGGGCGGCGGCTTCGACCACGACGTAGTTGTGGGTGATCAGGGATCCGCGCCGGCGGAGCCCAGGGAAGGC
>DATLZM010000003.1:0-1480 GCA_035573995.1 Actinomycetota bacterium
CCTTCCATCCGGTGCCTCGATCGACCGCCAGGATGGCGGAGGTCCCTCCTCTGAATCACATGGATGTGAGCAACAGCCCCAGTCCCCGGGGTGGGGAGTTCCGGTGGCAATCTCTGGGGACCTTAGGTGTCAATCAACAGCGGCGTCCCTGCGGGGCCTGGGCATCGCCCGGGCGGCCGCGGGGGATCTGACCTCGGCCGAGGCGACGTTCCGGGAAGCGTTGCAGGCGGCGGAGGGCCTCCCCCTCTTCGAGTCGTGGGCGGCGGCGCGCCTCGCACTCACCCTGGTCGGTCGCGGTGATCTGGAGGAGGCCGAACGGATGGCGGCGGCAGCGCTGACCGGGCAGGTTCCGCACTCGCTGTTCGAGGCCCGGCTCGCCCAGGCCGAGGTCCTGGTGGCCCGGGGAACGGTGGGGGCAGCGCCGGTGATCCGCCGTTCGCTGGCCCTGGCCACCGAGGAGGGCCACATGGTCAGCGCCCGGCGGCTCGCGGAGCTGCTGGCGATGGCTCGGTGAACGGCGATCCGGCGGACGAGGTCGGAGCCCGCCCGCGAGCCCGAGCGGCGGACGTGGGCGGGGCCCGGCGTTCGTCACACGCGCGCTCACACGCCCCCCGCCGACCCTCGCCCCGTCGCCGACCGACGGAGGTGGGGAGATGGCGAAGGCGAGCAAGGCCACGGCCACGGAGCACGTCGCGGTGCCCGGGTTCGAGGGGCACTACACCGAGGCCGACGGCTACACGATCGGGTTCGAGTCCTACTCCATGGACCAGGACCCGGCCGCCCTGTTCAAGGGGCTGCCCAACGACCACTGCCAGTGCCCCCACTGGGGCGTGGTCCTGAGGGGCCGTGTGCACTTCCGCTACGAGGACGGCTCGCAGGACGTGATCGAGGCCGGTGAGGCGTACTACGTCAGGCCGGGTCACCTGCCGGTCCTCTCGGCGGGCACCGAGGTGATCGAGTTCAGCCCATCGGCCGACCTGGCCAGGACCATGGAGGCCGTGATGAAGAACCTCGAGGCCATGGGGGGGTCCGCCTAGGGCCCTGGGCTCGCCACGGGGCCTGGGGCCGCGGAAGGAGTGCCCCGGGACGGAGGCGGGACCCTGTCCACCTTCGACCTCACCACGACCTGAGCGGGATGGTGGGGTCCTCGCCCGGGGTTGTGCCGGGCGGCGGGACCCAGCACGATGCGGGCGTGGCCCTCGCGATCCACCTGCTCGGGGAGCCGAAGGTCCTGGCCGACGGCGTCCCCCGGCCGCCCCCACGCGGCCGCAAGGTGTGGGGGCTCCTCGCCTACCTGCTCCTCTCCGGGCGCCCGGCGCCGCGGGAGGACCTCGCCCGCCTCCTGTTCGGGGAGGCCGACGACCCCTTGGGGGCGCTCCGGTGGAACCTCGCCGAGCTCCGACGTCTGCTGGGCCTCCCCGACGGGTTGCAGGGCTCGCCGATCGAGCTCGCGCTGCCGGCCGGGACGTTCGTCGACGTG
>DATLZM010000004.1:0-81846 GCA_035573995.1 Actinomycetota bacterium
GGTGTTGGACCCGGCGGGCCGGGGGGAGGTGGGCGTGGTCGAGGCCTGCCGGCCCCTTGGGGATCTCCCGCAGCCGCTCCTTGCGAGCTCCGATCCCGCTCCCTCCGCTACGGGGAGGCCGGGCTCGGCCCAAGCCCCGGCGGCGCGGAGCGGCCCGACCGCAGGCTGACCGGAGCGCGTTCCGCTCCCGCTTCTCCACCAGGGCGGAGGACCTCGACGCCGACCTCCAGGCCTTCCTGCGCTTCCGGGAACTTCGAGCGGCCGCACCGGGGCTACCGGACCAAGGGACGGCGCCCGGCGGACACCTTCTACGCCCACGCCCCCGAGCTCCTCGAGATGAAAGGATGGGATGCCGATGAGGTCACCCCGCAAGCTGTCCGGTCCCAACGTGGACCGCATGGTCTAGGGGGCGGCCCGCCCCCCGGAGCGCGGGCCACCGGGCGCCCCGCGGCTACGAGGCCTGCAGGCGGGCCTGAACCGAGAGCTCGACGTTGCCCTTGAGGGCCCTGGAGACCGGGCAGTTGTCCTTGGCCTGCTCGGCGGCCTCCAGGAAGGCGGCCTCGTCGATGCCGGGCACCTCCCCTGTCACCTCGAGGGCGGACCTGGTGACCCCGGTCCCCGGGACGAAGGTCACGGTGGCCGAGACCGAGAGTCGCTCCGGCGGCGTCCCCCGGTCGGCCAGGACCTTGGAGAGGGCCATGGAGAAACAGGAGGCGTGGGCCGCGGCGATGAGCTCCTCGGGGCTGGTCTGGGACCCTTCCTCCCCGGTCCGGGCGGCCCAGGACACCGGGAGGGAGGAGATGGCGCCGCTGCCCACCCGCTCCACCACCCCCTTGCCGCCCTGAAGGTCACCCTGCCAGGTCACCTCGGCCCGCTTGTCGGCCATCGCTCCTCCTTTCCTTCGCTCGGGTGTGGGCCCTTCCAGGCTAGCGTTCCCGACCTCATCCGTCCGCTCGGGCTCCGGTCTCGCTCCCGTCTGGCGTCCCGCCGCCCGCTCCCTCCTTCAGGCGGCGTGTCGCCTCGGGCGCCAGGCCGGTCTCCGTGTCCGCCAGCACCTCCCCGTGCTCGATGCCCAGGGTCTTGATCCAGCGCTGCTGCCCCAGGGTCAGGGCCACGAAGAACCCCAGCTCGACCAGCTCGGGCTCGGCGAAGTGGCGGTGGAGCTCCCTCCACATGGCTTCGTCGGCCAGCTCGGGGTTCCAGATGATGGCGCTGGTGTAGGCCAGGGCCACCTTCTCCCGCTCGGTGAACTTGTCGGAGTCCTGGAAGTTGAGCAGCTCGTCGTAGATCTCTTCCGTCAGCCCCTGCTGTCCAGCCTGGACAGACCGCTGGAGCCCTCAGTAGCTGCACTCGATGGACTTCGACACGTAGACCCGGCAGAGCTCCTTGATCCGGTGGTCGAGGACGCCCTGGCGGAACGTGAGCTCCCAGGCGATGGAGAAGGCCCGGATCACGTTGGGGTTGTGAGCCCGGATGGCCTGGCTCTCCGGCCGCGGGGTCCCGTAGCGGCGAGCGTGCTCCAGGTATCCCCGGATCTCGGGGTCCTCGATCTTGTCGACGTCCGCGTAGCGGATGTAGGGCATGTGGGACCTCCCTTCTTCTCTCGGCCGTCCGCTCAAGAGTATGCGAACACCGTATTCCAGCGCGCTGACCGTGCCGCTTTGAGGTCGGGCGATCGGTCGAGCTAGCCTAGCCCGCGGTGACGGCCGCGGGCGTGCGCTCAAGGGACCTGGCCCAGCCGAGGCTGCCCCTGGTCTCGGTGGGGATGGTCCTGTTCCTGGGCTCGGAGCTCCTCTTCTTCGGGGCCCTGTTCGCCGCCTACTTCGTCCTCCGGGCCGCCGCCCCACGCTGGCCGCCGCCGGGCGTGGAGCTGGGGCTCCTCGAGCCCGCCGCCTTCACCGCCATCCTCGTGGCCTCCAGTGGCACCATGCAGCTCGCAGTGGCCCGGGTGGAGCGGGGCGACGTGGCCGGCATGGTCCGCTGGGTGTGGGTGACCGTGGCCCTGGGGGTGGTGTTCCTGGCCGGGCAGGCCTTGGGCTACGCCCGGGCCACCTTCGACATCGCCTCCGGCCCGTACGGTTCGGCCTTCTATGCCATGACGGGCTTCCACGCCCTCCACGTCCTCGCGGGGCTCCTCCTCATGCTGGTGGTGCTGGGCCGGGCCGCGGCGGGCGCCTACCGGGGTGGCGAGGCCGCGGGGGTGGAGGCCGTGGCCTATTACTGGCACTTCGTGGACGTGGTCTGGATCGGGCTGTTCAGCACGATTTACCTGGTGAGGTGAGCGTGGGGGAGCGGGGGCGACGCCGGGCGGCGGTGGCTCTGGTCCTGTCCCCCTTCCTCCTGGCTCCCTTCGCCCTGCTCGTCTCCACGGCCGCGTCGTCAGCGGCCCAGGCCCCGGTGGAGGAAGGGCGGCGGCTGTACCTGGCGCACTGCGCGAGCTGCCACGGGGAGGCGGGGACGGGCACGGCCCAGGCCCCCGGCATCCTGGGGCTGGGGCCGGCCGCCTACGACTTCCAGCTCTCCACCGGGCGCATGCCCCTGGCCCGCCCCGGCGTGCAGCCCTTCCGAAAGCCACCCGTCTTCAGCAAGGCGGAGATGGACGCGCTCATCGCCTACCTCACCTCGCTGGCCCCCGGCGGGGTCCCCATCCCCCAGGTGGACCCCTCCGCGGGAGACCTCTCCGAGGGCCAGGCCATCTACCAGGCCAATTGCGCCGCCTGCCACGGGGCTACGGGGATCGGGGGGGCCGTGGGGCGGGGGTACGCCCCCGACCTCTTCCGGGCCACCCCAACCCAGGTCGCCGAGGCCGTCCGGGTGGGGCCCGGGGCCATGCCGAACTTCGGGCCGGACGTGATCCCCGAGGAGCGGCTGGACAGCCTGGTCCGCTACGTCCTCTACCTCCGGGAGCCCTCGGACCGCGGTGGGGCCGGGCTGGGCCACGTGGGCCCCATCGTGGAGGGGTTCGTGGGGATCCTGGCCGGCCTGGGCGCCCTGGTGGCGGTGAGCCGGTTCGCGGGGGAGCGGTCGTGAGGCGGGAGCGGGTGGCCGCCGCCTGGATCGCCGTCCTGCTCGGGCTCTCCGTGGCCGCTGGGCTCGGGCTCCTCGTCCTCTACGCCCTGGGGGGTCAGGTCCAGCTGGAGGGGGCCCTGCTCATGGTGCTCCTCGGGGGGATCGGGCTCTCGCTCGTGCTGTGGGGGAAGTTCCTGTTCCCGCCAGAGCGAGCGACCGAGGACCGGGACGTCCTGCTGGCCAGCCCGGAGGACCTGCGGGGCGTGGAGGGGGCCCTGAAGCGGGGCGAGCGCCTGGGGCGGCGACTGTTCCTGGTCCGGCTCCTCTACGCGGCGGCGGGGGCCCTGGGGCTGGCCCTGGCCTTCCCCGTACGCTCGCTCGGGCCCGGGCCCGGCCGGGCCCTGTTCCGGACGGCCTGGTCGGCGGGAGCCCGCCTGGTGGACGAGACGGGGGCCCCAGTGCGGGTCGACTCGCTCCGCGTGGGAGGGGTGGTGACGGTCTTCCCCGAGGGCCACCTGGGCTCGGGGGACTCCCAGGCCATCCTGGTCCGGGTCTCCGAGGCGGCCCTCCGCCTCCCCCCGGAGCGGGCCGACTGGGCCCCGGCGGGGAACGTCTGCTACTCGAAGCTCTGCACCCACGCCGGGTGCCCGGTGGGGCTCTACGTCTCCGACACCCAGCAGCTGCAGTGCCCCTGCCACCAGTCGGCCTTCCTGGTCACCGAGGGGGCCCGCCCGGTGTTCGGGCCGGCTCCGAGGCCCCTCCCCCAGCTGCCGCTGTCCGTGGACGAGGAAGGGTTCCTCCGGGCCCGGGGCGACTTCTCCGAGCCCGTGGGGCCCGGGTTCTGGAACCGGGAGGCGGGGCCGTGACGGAGGAGCGGGGCGCGCCCGCGCCCGGGAGCGGCACGGAGCGGCCCGAGCAGCGCGAGCGGCCCGAGCAGCGCGAGCGGCCCGGGCGCCCCAGGCGGCCCCTCCTCACCATGCGGGCCGTGGCCTGGCTCGACGACCGCCTGGGGGCGGCGAGCTTCGCCCGCCGCACGCTCAACAAGGTCTTCCCGGACCACTGGTCGTTCATGCTGGGCGAGGTCGCCCTGTATTGCTTCGTGGTCCTCGTGCTCACCGGGACCTTCCTGGCCTTCTTCTACGTGCCCGACGTGGAGGAGGTCGTCTACCGAGGTCCCTACGAACCGATCCGGGGTCAGACCGTCTCCCGGGCCTACGAGTCCGTCCTCCGGCTGTCGTTCGAGGTGCGGGCGGGCCTGGTCTTCCGCCAGATCCACCACTGGGCAGCGGTGGTGATGGTGGCGGCGGTCGCGGCCCACGCGGCCCGGGTCTTCTTCACCGGGGCCTTCCGCCGCCCCCGGGACCTCAACTGGATGCTGGGCGTCCTCCTCCTCGTCCTCACGCTGGCCGTGGGGTTCTCGGGCTACTCGCTCCCGGACGACCAGCTCTCGGGGACGGGGCTCCGGATCATGTTCTCCGTGGCCCAGTCGGTGCCGGTGGTCGGGCCGTGGATCGCCTTCCTCCTGTTCGGCGGGGAGTACCCGGCCCCCGACATCCTGAACCGCCTGTTCTTCCTGCACGTCATGGTCCTCCCCGCCACCATCGCCGCGGTGGTGGCGGCCCACGTGGCCCTGGTTTGGCACCAGAAGCACACCCAGTTCCCGGGGCCGGGCCGCTCGGAGGCCAACGTGGTGGGAGAGCGGCTGTGGCCCCGCTACGCCTTCAAGTCGGTGGGGCTGTTCTTCGTCATCGCGGGGGTGCTGGCGGGGATGGGCGGCTTGGCCCAGATCAACCCGGTGTGGCTCTACGGCCCCTACCGCGTGGCGGCCGTGAGCGCCGCCTCCCAGCCCGACTGGTACTTCGGGTGGCTGGAGGGGGCCCTCAGGCTGTTCCCGAACTGGGAGGTCCGAGCCCTGGGCTACGAGGTGCCCAACGTGTTCTTCCCCGGGGTCCTCCTGCCGGGCCTGGTGTTCCTCAGCATGTTCCTCTGGCCGGCCATCGAGCGGCGCCTGACGGGCGACCGCGAGGTCCACCACCTCCTGGACCGGCCCCGGGACGCCCCCTGGCGGACCGCCCTGGGGTCCGGGGTGGTCGCGTTCATGGTGGTCCTCACCCTGGCCGGCGGCAACGACGTCCTGGCCGCCGCCCTGGGGGTGTCCGTGGAGACCGTGACGCTCACCCTGCGCGCGCTGGCCGTGGCCGCACCGCCCCTGGTCTTCGCCCTCACCGCCTGGGTGGCCCGAGAGCTCAAGGCGCGAGCGGCCCACCCGGTGCGGGAGGTCCGGGCCCCGGTCATCGTCCGCACCCCCTCCGGGGGCTTCGAGGCCCGCGAGGAGGAGCCGGGCCAGAGAAGGTTGTCGTAAACCCCTACGAATATTGACGGTGCCGGAAGCAGCAAGGATCGTCGGTCGGCACCCCGAGACCGTGAGGCGCTGGATCCGTGACTCGAGCCCCACGACCCGACCGCACCGAGGCCGCTGTGGTCGGAGGCCACCTCCGCCTTGTGTCAGCTGGAGTGGCGAGGCGTCCTCGATCCGGCCTCCGCAGCCGAGACGCTGACCGCTCTCATGGAGGCTCCGATTCGCGCCGAGTCCTCTCGTGGGCTGTGTGCCGATGCGTACCGAGTGGCCAGAAGCCTCGGATGGGCGAGGCCGTACGACGCTGAATACATCGCCCTCGCTCAGAGGGTCGGTTGTCCGCTCCTCACCCTCGACCTCGGGCTGGCCAGGGTGGCCCGCGGCCTCGTGGGGGTGGTCCCGGCCGAGGCCGTGTGACGGGGATCTAGCTGCGGCTCTCCCGCATCAGGCCCCCCACCGCCAGCGCCACCACCACGAGCCCCAGGGCCAGGGGCCAGGCCCCGAACACCAGCCCCACGCCGGCCACCGCCGCCCCCAGGGCCATGACCAGGGGCCAGGCGCTCGCCTCGTGGAAGCGACCCACGGCCGCCCCGGCCCCCTCCGAGGGGTCGGCCTCCGCCCGGTCCTCGGGCCGGCGGAGCTTCCACCCCCGGTGGACCAGGTACGCGCCCACGAAGGCCGGGGCCAGGAACATGAAGAGGAGCAGGGTCGACCCGGCCCGTTCGTAGGAGACCAACCAGTACACGGCGGCCACCACCAGGCTGAACGTCCCCGCGAACAGAAGGAACTTGGGCTCGGTCCTCATGGGAGGGCGGAGGTGAGGGTCACGCCCGGTCCCGCACGGCCGGGTCCTCGCGGTGGCGCCAGTCGAAGGCGGGCCGCTCGGAGCGGATGGGAGGGAGCCAGGTGAAGTTGTGCTCGGGGGGCGGCGAGCTGGTCACCCACTCGAGGGAGTACCCACCCCAGGGGTCGGCCCCTGCCGGCTCCCGCCGTCGCACCGAGGCCGCCACGTTCCAGAGGAAGACGAGGACCCCCAGGGCCATGACCAGGGACCCCGCCGTGGCCAGCTCGTTGGGCCCGGTGAACCCGAGCCCCGCCGGGTAGTCCGGGATCCGGCGGACCATCCCCTGCAGCCCCAGCCGGTGCATCACGAAGAACGTGAGGTTGAACCCCACGAAGGTGAGGGCGAAGGCGAGCCTCCCCAGGCCTTCCCGCAGCCGGATGCCGAAGGCCTTGGGGAACCAGAAGGAGATGGCGGCGAACACCCCGAAGAGCGCCCCGCCCGCCAGCGTGTAGTGGAAGTGGGCCACCACGAAGTAGGTGTCGTGCACGGCGTAGTCGATGGGCGGGGAGGCCACCATGATCCCGGTGATCCCCCCGAGGAGGAAGTTCAGCATGAATCCCAACGACCAGAGCATGGGCGTGGTCAGCCGGACCTGTCCACCCCACATGGTGCCGATCCAGTTGAAGAACTTGATCCCGGTGGGGACGGCGATGAGGAACGAGAGCAACGAGAAGAACGGGTTGAGGACCACGCCCGTGGTGAACATGTGGTGAGCCCACACCGTCATGGACAGGCCGGCGATGAGCATGGAGGCGAACACCATCCCCGCGTAGCCGAAGAGCGGCTTGCGAGAGAAGACCGGCACGATCTCCGTGACCACCCCGAAGAAGGGGAGGATCATGATGTAGACCTCGGGGTGGCCGAACCACCAGAACAGGTGCTGGAACAGGACCGGGGAGCCACCCGCCGCCGGGTCGAAGAAGGCTCCGCCGAACTGGCGGTCGATGAACAGCATGGCCAGCCCCGCCGCCACCGGCGGAAAGGCCACCAGGACCATGAGGGAGACGATGAGCAGGTTCCAGGTGAAGATGGGGAGCCGCCACATGGTCATCCCCGGGGCCCGGAGCAGGTACACGGTGGCCATGAGGTTGACGGCGGTCATGATGGAGGAGGCGCTGGTGAGGAGGATCCCCACGATGAGGAGGTCCACCCCCGGCCCCGGGCTCCACTTCGGCCCCGACAGGGGAACGTAGAGCGTCCACCCCGTGGCCGCCGCCCCGCCCGAGGCTCCGAACGAGCTCAGGATGACCAGCCCCCCGAGCAGGAACAGCCAGTAGGAGAGGGCATTGAGGCGGGGGAAGGCCATGTCCGGGGCCCCCACCTGGAGCGGGACCAGGTAGTTGCCCAGGCCCAGCCCGAAGGGGGCGATGGCCAGCAGGATCATGGTGATCCCGTGGACCGTGAAGAGCTGGTGGTAGGCGTCCTTGGTGAGGAGCTGGAGGCCCGGCCGGGTGAGTTCGGCCCGCATGAGGAGGGCCATGAGGCCCCCGGCCAGCAGGAAGGCCAGGGAGGTGGCGCAGTAGAGGAGCCCGATGTCCTTGTGGTTGGTCGTGGTGAGCCACCGGACCAGGCCGGCCCGGGCCGGGGCGGGGGCGGGGCGTTCGGCCAGGATCCTCACGATGCCCCTCTCTGGGCCGCCGCCCACCGTTCGAATTCCTGGGGGCTCACGGCCTGGATGAAGAACACCATGCGGTCGTGGTCCAGGCCGCAGAACTCCGCGCAGGCCCCCCGGAAGCGGCCCGGCCGGGGAATGGTGAACTCGAACCGGTTGGTGACCCCCGGGATGGCGTCCCGCTTGAAGAGGAACTCCGGCACGTAGAAGGCGTGGATCACATCTAGGGCGTGGAGGTCCACCCGCACGGGCTCCCCCACCGGGAGGACCACGGTGGCCGGACGGTCCGGGGTCCCCACCACCTCCACCCCCAGCTCGGGGTAGGTGAACCGCCACTGCCACTGGAAGGCGTCCACCCGGAGGGCCACCGTGGAGCCCGAGTCCACGGCCGTCACCCGGCGGTCGGTTCGGACCGTGAAGGCGAACAGGGCCAGGACGAGCAGGACCGGGATCACGGTGTAGGCCACCTCGGCGGGCACGTGGTAGCGGGTCTGTCTGGGCAAGGCCTCGGACCGCCGCCGGTAGCGGACCACGGCCCAGAGGATCAGGGCGTAGGTGAGCCCGCCCACCCCCAGGGCGAAGTAGACGAACAGCCGGTAGAGGTCGGAGATGGCCCTCCCCTCCTCGGTGGCTCCCGGGGGGGCTCCGAACCGGCAGGCAGCCAGGGCCACGAGCGGGATAGGCGGGGCCAGGGCCGGCCAGCGCCGGCCTCCGGGCCGCCGCGGGGCAGCCCGGAGCCTCGCGCTGATGGCTCTACCCTCCCCTGGAGATGACATCGATGCCGTCCTTCCTGGACGTGGACGCAGCCCGGGGGAAAGCTCCGGCCGCTTGTCCCACGAGGACTGACGTGAGACCCCGTCGGCCTTCCCCACGAGCGAGAGAGGAGGACGGATGCTCGCGGTAGGGATCGACTGGGCCGAGGACGCCCACCGGGTGGCCCTGGGCCGGCCGGGGGAGGGGGTGGTGGAGATCCTCGTGACCCGCCGCCGGGCCGCCCGGGACGAGCGGCGGCTGCTGAACCGCCTGCGGGCCGACCTCATGGCGGTGAACCCCGCGGCGCTTCGGTTCGCCGGGGAGGACCTGGGGGCCCCGACCCTGCTCCGGCTCCTCGAGCGCTGGCCCACCCAGCAGGCCCTGGCCGCCGCGGGGGAGGCCGAGCTCGAGGCGTTCTTCCGCGCCGCCTACCACGGCTGCCCCGCCCGCGCCCTCCGCCGGCTCCGGGAGGCCCCGGGGCCTCCCACTTCGCCCCCCGGGCCCACCTGGTGCGGGCCAAGGAGGCCACGGTCCGCCTGGCCTGCTCCCAGCTCCTGCTCCTGCACGGGAAGCGGCGGGCCTGGAAGCGGCGGATGGGGGAGCTCCTGGCGGCCCCGCCCGAGGTGGGATGGGAGGCCGAGGGGAAGCGGTTCCCTGGCGGGGAGGTCTACCGGAGCTTCCCGGGGCTCGGTGCCCGCCTCGCCGCCAGGGTGGCCGGGGAGATCGGCCACTCCCCCTGGCAGTTCGAGACGCCGAACCCGCTCGCATCCTACGCGGGGGAAGGCCCCGGTCACCCGCCGCTCGGCCGGAGCGAGCTCGTAGTGGCCTCCCGCCTGGTCTGCAACCGCCACCTCTCGAACGCCCTCCAGGGGTGGGCGTTCTGCTCCCTGCGGGCCTCGGGCTGGGCCCGGGCCCTCTCCGACGCCCAGCGAGCCAGGGGCAAGGGCCACCACGCCCCCTCCGGGCCCTCGGCAACCGGTGGCTCGAGGTCCTGTGGCACTGCCTGCGCAAGGTGAAGCGGTACGACGAGGCGACCCACGTCGCCAACCGCGAGCGGGCCCTCGGACGCGCCGCCGCATGAGGAGGTTGACGAAGGGTGTCTTCACGACCGCTCCGGGGGTCCGCTCACCGTGGCAGTTCGCTCAGCTCACCGAGACACCGATGGCCCGCCCGATGCCGAAGGTGATGGCCGCGGCCAGGGCCCCGATCGCCACCTGCCGGAGGCCTCCTCGGGCCATGGGCCGCCCCGCCAGCAGGGCCACGGCCGCCCCTACCCCGAAGAGGACCACGGCCGCGGCGGCGACCGCGGCGAGGAAGGCGGCGGCCCCCGAGGCCACCGCGTAGGGGATCACCGGGACGGCCGCCCCCAGGGCGAACGAGAGGAAGCTCGCCACCGCCGCTCCCCAGGGGGAGCCCAGCTCCTCGGGGTTCAGGCCCAGCTCCTCCCGGGCCTTGGTGTCCAGGGCGTGGGCCGGGTCGGCCATGATGCGGCGGGCCAGGACCTCCGCCTCCTCCCGGGGGATGCCCTTGGCCCGGTAGATGAGGGCCAGCTCGTTCTCCTCCTCGTCTGGCATGGCCTCGATCTCCTCGGCCTCCAGGGCGATCTCCCGTTCGAACAGCTCCCGCTGGGAGCGGACCGAGACGTACTCCCCTGCCCCCATGGAGAAGGCCCCGGCCAGCAGCCCCGCCACTCCGGCCAGGAGGACGAACCGTCCCTGGGCCTGGCTCCCGGCCACCCCCATGACCAGGGCCAGGTTCGAGACCAGCCCGTCGTTGGCCCCGAACACCGCAGCCCGAAGGGAGCCGGAGGCGTCGGCCCGGTGCCACCGCTCCCCCCGCAGGATCCGGGTCCGCACCCCGGCCGGGGACAGCCGGGCCGGGGAGAGCGAGGCCACCACCCGGGCGTGGATGCGCTCGTCCACGGCCATGGAGGGCCGGGCCTCGGGCTCGCGGTCGTAATGGGAGGCGTCGGCTACCTCGGTGCGCTCCACGACGGGGAGCATGGCTCGGGCCCCGAGCTGCCGGACCATCCACACGAGCAGGCGGGTCCGGGGGGAGGGCCGGTGGTCCTCGGGTCGGGGTTCGTGCTCACCGGCCTCCACCAGCTTCTTGGCCCAGTGGGCGGCGTGGCGCTCCTCGGCCCGGGCCAGCTCGAGGAAGATCTCCCGCTGCTCGCCCTCCGAGCGCTCGGCCAGGGCCCGGTACAGGAGCGAGCCGTCCATCTCGTCGGCCCAGTGCTCCCGGTAGCGCCGGACGGTGTCCCCCACCGTGCTCACTTCCTGGACCAGGATACCCGGGTCGGGGCCGGGCCACGCCGGGGCCTGGTGGTGCGCGGCCCTGGCTGGCCTCCAGCGCGGGCGACGTGCGTCCTTCCCCGTCCGGCTCAGCCGGCGCTCCAGAGGGTGGGCTTGGCCACCATGAGATAGACGATGGCCAGGGTGAGGACGACGATCAGGAGCCCCAGGTTGCGGGAGCGACGGGCGACCTGCCCGTAGCGGCCCGCCAGGGCTCGGTCGTCGGGGTGGGCGGCGAGCTCGTGGGCCAGGGCCCGCTGGCGGCGCACCAGCGGCGCGTAGACCGTGACCGCGACGACGGCCACGAACGCGTAGATGGCCACCCCGGTGAGCAGCCAGGCCGTCTGGAAGAAGGGCCACCGGGCGAGGAAGATGAGGGCGCTCCCCGTCCCCGCCTGCAGGACGAAGGCCGGGGTGGCCAGGTGACGGTCGATCCAGCCGATGGCGTCCAGGGCGAAGGCCCGGTGGGCGGCCCCCCGACGCTCGCCGAGGAAGGCGAGCAGGCCGTAGGTGAGGGTGGGCCCCACGGCGGCGATGGCCCCAAGGACGTGGAGGAAGACGAACAGGTGGATCCAGGCCGTCCGGCTGATGGTGCTCCTCCTCTCGTCCCTGGTCCGACGTCCTCGCGGGCACGCACCGTGGCCCCAGCGCTCGGCGGCCCCGGGCGCGCCCGCCGTCGGGTCATGGCCCGTGGCCGACCTGGTCACGGCGCGGGCCACCGGGCGAAGATAGCCGAAGATGGGAACCGTCGGTGAGACGGGCCGATCGTCCGCGCCTACCCGGGACTCACGGGGAGGGCGATCGTCCGCGCCTACCCGGGACTCACGGGGAGGGCGTTCCAGCCGGCTGGCGGCCGGCAAGGCCCCACCGGACCTCCTGACCGAGCTCCTCCGGGGCTTCCTGCCCCTGCCCCCCGAGGTCCGGCTGGGCCCGGCCGTCGGTGAGGACGCCTGCGCGCTGGAGGTCCCGGGCGGCGCGCTGGTGGTGGCCACCGACCCCATCACCTTCACCGCGGAGGACGTGGGCCGGTTCGCGGTCGTGGTGAACGCCAACGATGTCGCGGTCACGGGGGCCCGGCCCCGCTGGTTCCTGAGCGTCGTCCTGGTCCCCCCGGAGACGAGCGAGGAGGCCCTGCTCGGGGTGTTCGGCTCGATGCAAGACGGGCTCCGGCAGATCGGGGCCCACCTCGTCGGGGGGCACACGGAGGCCACCCCCGCCGTGACCCAGCCCGTGGTGGTGGGCCAGATGCTGGGAATCGCGGAGGCCGGCCGGGTGGTGGCCACCGGCGGGGCGCGGCCGGGCGACGTCCTCGTCCAGGTGGGGGAGGCGCCCGTCGAGGGGGCGGCCGTCCTGGCCCGCGAGGCGGGGGCCCGTCTCCGGGGGTTGGACCCGGCCACCGTGGCGGCCGCTCGGGAGGCCCTGGAGCGGCCGGGGATCTCCGTCGTGGAGCCCGCGCTGGTGGCGGCGGGGCTCGGGGCCACCTCCCTCCACGACCCCACCGAGGGGGGACTGGCTGCCGGCCTCCACGAGGTGGCGGCGGCCTCCAGGGTCCGACTGGTCGTCGACCGGGAGGCGGTGGGCTGGTTCGGGCCGGGGCGGGCGGTGTGCGAGGCCCTGGGGGCCGACCCGTGGGCCACCCTGGCCTCGGGCGCCCTGCTGGCGGCCTTCCCCCCTGAGCAGGCGGAGGCGGCCGTGCGGGCCCTCGCGGACCGAGGCCACCGGGTGGCGGTGGTGGGCAGGGCCGAGCCTGGTTCGGGGGTGGTGGGGACCGACGGGGAGCCCATCGGCTGGCCGGACCGGGACGAGGTGGCCCGAGTCCTGGAGGGGACCGCGTGAGGAACCGGCCCCCAGGGGCTTTTTTCATGCGTGAATGTTTTTCATCCACGCGGCGTGAAAAAACAGGGTCCACCCTCGGCTGGCTCGGACCCCCCGTGCTCGCTGCCCCTTGGTGGGCGGTCTGCTGAGCCCCGCGGTGGCGCCGTCCGACGGCGGTCTGCACCGGCCCGTCGAGCTGGGGCCAATTCGTCGGTGCCCCCGGGAGGAATCGAACCTCCGACACGCGGTTTAGGAAACCGCTGCTCTATCCACTGAGCTACGAGGGCCCGCGGTCGGCTGCCCAGCCAACCCAGGCGATTGTAGCGAGTGGGTGTGGCCGGGCGGCCGCGGCGGGCACCCGCCCGGACACGGTACAGTCGCGCCCGTGCGGGGCTCCCGGACTTCCACCCGGGCCAGGGTGGCCCTGGGGCTGCTCTTCTGCGGTTACCTGGGGTTGGCGGTCGTGGGCGGGGCGCCGAGGTCCCCCGTGGTCCCGCCCCCTCCTCCGGGAGTCCGGGGGCCGGGCTGGGCGACGGAGGGCGCCCGCCTGTTGGGCCTGGACCGGCTCGGGCCCCGGTCCCTGGCGGCCGTCTTCCTCGGCCTCCTGGCCCTGGCCGTGGCCTTATTCGCTCTGCTCCTACTGGAGGGCTGGCGGGGGCGGCTGAGCCTCGGGGCCGCCCTGGCCGGCACGCTGGCCTCGGCCGCCGTGATGGTGGCCGCTCCGCTCCTCCTCTCCCGGGACGTGTACAGCTACGCCGCCTACGGCCGCATGCTCGTGGTCCACGGGGCGGACCCCTACCGGGTCCCGCCCGCAGCGTTCCCGGGGGACCCCTTCACGCCGGTGGTGTCATCCCAGTGGCTCCACATGCGGTCCCTCTACGGCCCCCTGTTCACCTTGCTGAGCGGAGGCCTGGTCCGAATGGCCCCCGACCCCGGCTCCACCGTGTTCGGCTTCAAGGCCCTGGCTGGTCTCTCCCTCCTGGTGGCGGCGGCGACCACCGGGGCGGCGAGCCGGGCCGTCCGCCCGGGCCGGGAGGGCTTCGCCGCGGCCGCCGTGGGCCTCAACCCGGTCCTGGTCGCCCATACCGTGGGGGGCGGGCACAACGATGCCCTCGTGGGAGCCCTCCTGGCGGGGGGACTCCTGGGGGCGGTGCGAGCCGTGCAGAGGCCGTCCACCCCTCCCCAGAGGCCCACCCCGCACAGCGCGAGAGGCCTCCACTCCGGCCATCTCTGGGGAGCGGCCGAGCTCGCGGCAACCCTCCTCTTGGCCCTGGCGGCGCTGGTCAAGGCGGTGGCGGCCCTTCCTCTCCTGGTCTGGTGGTGGTGGTTGGCCCGCTCGCGGTGGGAGGCCCGTGCCCCCGCCTCCCGGCCGGTGGGATGGAGGCGTTCCCTGGCGAAAGCGGCCCCGCACGTGGGAGCGGCCGCCCTGGTCGCCGGGGCCGTGACGCTTTCCGTCACCTCTGGGTGGTCGGCGCTCCGGAGCCTCGTCACCCTCGTCTCCGTGGAGGGGTGGGCGAGCGGAGCCCGACTCGTGGCCCGCGGGGCCCAGGCCCTGGGCGAGGCCCTGGGCGCGGAGGGGGCCGCCGCCGCCCTCCGCCTCGCGGTCCACGCGGGCTTCCTGCTCGTGGCCGCTTCGGCCACCTGGGCGGTGCTCCGCCGCACGGCGGCACGCCCGGGCGACCCTGCGGGGTTCCCTCAGGGGATGCGGTTGGCCGACGCGCTCGGCGTCCCGGTGCTCGTGTTCGTCCTGGGCTCTCCCTACCTCCTTCCCTGGTACGCGGCGTGGTTCGCGCCGTTCCTTCCCTTGCTCTCCGACCGCGTCCTGCGGCTGGCGGGCCTGGCCTGCGCGGGGCTCCTGGCCCTCACGGCCGTCCCGGCGGAGCCCGCCTCTGACCCGGGCTTGTGGGGCGCGAGCCTCCTGGCGGTCCACTACGCGGTGGCCCCCCTGGTGCTCGTCCTGTTCGGGGCGGCGGTGACCAGGGTCCTGGTGCCCGGCGGGCTCCTGCCACGCACGGAGGGACGCCGCGCGCAGCGGGGTCGGGCCCCCGGCGGGTCGAGCCCCGGGCGGGGCCCCTACGGCGGCTCCTCGGGCGGGCCCACGGTGACCTCGAGGGCGCCGAAGGCCTTGGCGTAGGCCAGGGCCGCCTGCTGCTCCGGGGTGACCAGGAGGAGCAGGACGGTGGGACCGTCCGTCGTGGCGGGAAGGGCGGGCAGCGGGCCCCGCGACGAGCGGGCCCCGGCCTGCCCGCTCACCGCGGCGAGGACCTCCACCCCCGTGGCCACGGTCTCGGTCCGGGCCCGGGGCGGCCCGTACGTGGCCAGGACGTCCACCCGGTCCCCCGCCGAGATGGCGCCCCGGGGGAGGGAGGAAGGTACGGCGAAGGCCCGGAGTCCCGGGGGAACCAGCGACGCCACCGGGCCCGCCCGTACGCGAGCCAGCCGCGTGGCCGTCACCGCCTCGCCGGGGGCGAGGTCCCCCAGGGCTACGCGACCGGCAGCCTGCTCCACGCGGGCCAGGGCCCCGGGCGGGGCGTAGGCCCGCGGCACGAGGACCAGGCGGAGGTCGGCACGGGAGAGCCGCTCTCCCGCCCGCACGGCCCGAGCGGCCACCACCACCGGGACGTCCGGGCGGACGCTCGCCGCCACCGCGGCGTACCGTGCCAGGTGGGACCGGACGAGGAGCCCGGCCAGCACGGCCAGCACCACCGAGGCGGCCAGCGAGGCCCGCGACCTCCGCCACCAGCTCCTTCGCACGTCTTCGCCCTCCGCTCGCCACGTGCCGGCAAAGGCCTCCCACCGCGGGGGGAAGGGTCACTCCAGCCGGGCTGTAGTGCGAAGGTCGTCTCGGCCGGGCCGTGGTGGGATCGAACGACCTAGGGCGAAGGTACCCTCGTTCCTTGACCCGGTCTATGAAAAGAATCACCTTCGGAGTAAACCGGTGGGAGTGCCCGGGACTTGATGAGGCGAGAAAGCGCGTGCGTTGAGGATCGAGCCTGAGTTCGAGCGGCTGTACGAGCGTGAGTTCCAGGCCGTCTATCGGGCGGTGTACCTGCTCACGGGGGACCGGGCAGCGGCGGAGGACTCCACGCAGGAGGCGTTCGCGAGGTGCCTGGAGCGGTGGAACCGGCTGGGAGACAAGCCCTGGGTGGCGGGCTGGGTGACCACGACGGCCCTGAACCACGTCCGTCGGTCGCTCCGCCGCCGCTTCGCCTTCCTGCGGCTGCCTCCAGAAAGCTCCGCCTCCTCGTCGGACCCCGCCCCAGCGCGCTTGGAGTCTGCCGTGGCGCCGGGGCCGGAGGCCGGGGACGCCTCCCTGGACCTCTGGCGGGCGGTTCGACAGCTCCCGTCCCGCCAGCAGCAGGCGGTCGTCCTGCACTACGCGATGGACCTGCCGCTGGCGGAGGTGGCGGAGGCCATGCGGGTGAGCCAGGGGGCCGTCAAGGCCCACCTGGCCCGGGCCCGGGAGACCCTGCGGGAGCTGGTGAGGGGCGAGCCGGAGCCAGCGGAGGGCGGAGGCCCGGCCGCGCGGGGTGAGGGGGCCTCCGACCTCGGGGGTCCGGGGAGACAGAGGAGACAGAGAGGGGGAACGAGGTGAGCGGAGGCAACGGCACCCGCCTCGACCTGGAGCTCGGGCGACGGCTGCGGGAGGGCCTGGAGCGGGCTCCGGCCCCCGAGCCCCTCCCCCTCGACCGGGTGGCGCGCCGGGCCCGGACCCTCCGCCTCCGCCGCCACGCGGTGGCGGCGGCCGTAGCCCTGGCGGTGGTGGCCGGCGTGGCCGTCCCGCTCGGAACCCTCCTCCGCCTCGGCCCGGCCGGGAGGGTCACCGGGGTCCCCGGGGCCGGGCCGCAGGGGCCCACTGCGACGGCGCCCCCATCCGTCCTCGAGGTGGTCTGCGACGGCAGCTCCACCACCGTCGTCAACGCCCGGGTGAAGCTCCTCCCCGACGGGGTGCACCTGCGGGTGGACAACCGCTCCGGCGGACCCCTTTCGGTCTCGGTGCGGGCCGGGGGCCGGGGCCTGTTCGGGGTGCGGGTGCCGGCCGGGGTCTCCGAGCCCGAGCCCTCCCAGGGCGGCGGCTGGCCCGTGCCACCCGGGGTGGCCAGCGTGGGGTGCTTCCCGCGGGGACAGGACCAGGGGGACACCTCCGCGTACGCGGCCTTCGAGGTGGTGGACCCCGAGGGCCTCTGGGTCCCCTGGGACCTCCAGTGCCGGGGCACGGCGGTCACGGCCGCCATCGACCAGGCCGAGCCGCAGGGAGTGCCCGGGGACCCGGTTGAGGTGGCCCGGGAGGCGCTGGCCCCCTACGTGGGGAAGCTCGGCCCGGCCGACACCCTTGAGCGGGCCGGCCTCCCCGAGCAGGTCCCCGTCGTGGTCCGGCTGAGCAGGGACGGGAGGACCGTAGCCACCGTGGAGCTCTGGCCCGACGAGGAAGGCGGGGGCTGGGTGGTGTCCACGGTCAGCGTGTGCGAGGAGGCCCAGGCGGGCTGAGGTCCATGGGGCTGAGGCCCAGGCGGGCTGAGGCCCAGGCGGGCTGAGGCCCATGGGGCTGAGGCCCGGGCGGGCTGAGGGGGACCTCCCTGGGCGGACTTCAGACGTTGAACCGGGCGTTGGCCAGGGCCGTGGCGCAGGGGCAGTCCCGCTCGTCGGGGATGGCCCGGATGACCCGCTCCAGGAGCCCCCGGAGCCTCCCCAGGTTCCCCTGGAACACCCGGATGACTTCCTCGTGCGTGACCGGCTCGACCTCCCCCACCACGCCCACGTCGTAGTCCGTGACCAGGGAGATGTTCACGTAGCACATCTCGAGCTCCCGGGCCAGGACGGCCTCGGGGTACTGGGTCATGTTGATGACCTCCCACCCCTGGCGGGAGTAGAACTCGGACTCCGCCCGGGTGGAGAAGCGGGGCCCCTCGATGACCACCACCGTCCCCCGCTCGTGGACCGGGAGCCCGAGCTCCCTGGCCTCCTTGACGGCCACCTCCCGCAGGGTCGGGCAGTAGGGGTCGGCGAACGAGACGTGGGTGGTCTCCGGCCCGTCGTAGAACGTGGCCACCCGCCCCGAGGTCCGGTCCACCAGCTGGTCGCAGACGACGAACTCCCCCGGCCGGACGTGGGGCTGGAGGGACCCCACGGCGCAGGGTCCCAGGACCCGCTGCACCCCGAGCTGCTTGAGCGCCCACAGGTTCGCCCGGTAGGGGACCCTGTGCGGGGGGAACTGGTGCTTCTCCCCGTGCCGGGGGAGGAAGGCCACGGGCCGCCCGTCCACCGAGCCCACAGCCACGGGGGCCGAGGGCGGGCCGTAGGGGGTCTCCACCTCCACCTGGCGGACGTCCTCGAGGAAGGAGTAGAAGCCCGAACCGCCGAAGACGCCGATCCGGACCGGCTGCTGGGTGGCCATGGTCAGGCCGACTTCTCCTTGGTCCCCTCCGAGGAGGTGCCGGAGGTCTCCGAGCCGCCCTCCCCCTTGGAGCCGTTGCCCGAGGACCGGCTCCCGCCCTTGCTGGAGCCGCGGGAGTCCGTCGAGTAGAAGCCGGACCCTTTGAAGACGATGCCGGCGGGGTGGAAGACCTTTCGCAGGGGCCCACCGCAGACGCCGCACTGCGACAGGGGGGCGTCGGTGAACCGCTGGACCACCTCCAGCCGGTTACCACAGGAGGAGCAGACGTACTCGTAGGTGGGCACGGCTCGATTATAGGGACGCCTTCCCGCGCCCCGGCCCGGGCCCCGTTCGGCCGGGCCCGGGGACGCCAGGAGGGCGGGACCGGCCGGGGGCGGGGAGCGGGCGACGGCCGCCCTGGGATACACTGCCTTTCCCAAAGGAGGGAGCCATGAAGGTGAAGAAGGCCGTCATCCCGGCGGCCGGGCTCGGGACCCGGTTCCTGCCGGCGACCAAGTCCCAGCCCAAGGAGATGCTCCCCATCGTGGACAAGCCGGCCATCCAGTACGTGGTGGAGCACGCGCTGGCCGCCGACCTGCGGGACATCCTCATCGTCACCGGCCGCGGCAAGCGGACCATCGAGGACCACTTCGACCGTTCGTTCGAGCTCGAGTACTGGCTGGAGAAGGACGGCAAGTACGAGGAGCTCAAACAGGTCCGGGAGATCTCCGAGATGGCCGCCATCCACTACATCCGGCAGAAGGACCCGGCGGGCCTGGGGGCGGCGGTGGCCCTGGCCGAGCCCCACGTGGACGGGCAGCCGTTCGCGGTGCTCTTAGGCGACGACATCATCGCCTCCAAGACCCTCCTGCGGGAGATGCTCGAGGTCTACGAGCGGTACGGGCGCAGCGTGATCGCGGTGAAAGAGGTGCCCCGGTCCGAGATCCCGCTGTACGGGGCGGTGGAGCCGGAGTTCGTGGAGGAGAACCTGGCCCGGATCGTGTCCATCGTGGAGAAGCCCCCGCCCGAGGAGGCTCCCTCCAACCTGGCCGCCATCGGCTGCTACGTGTTCGAACCGGAGATCTTCGAGGCCCTGCGGGAGACGCCCCCCGACGCCAAAGGCGAGGTCCAGCTCACGGACGCCATCAACCTCCTCGCCCACCAGCAGACCGTCTACGCCTACGTCTACGAGGGGGTCCGCTATGACATCGGCAAGAAGATCGACTTCCTGCGGGCCACCGTGGAGCTGGCCATCGACCGGGAGGACCTGGGCCCGGAGTTCCGGGCCTTCCTCGCCGACCTCGTCCAGCGCAAGAAGCTGATCTGAGCGGCCATGGCCGAGCGGGCACGGGCGGACGTGCGCGAGGGCCTGGAGCATCGACACGAGGGCGACCTCCGGGACGTGGAGGAGGTCCGGGCGGAGGTCCTGGACAGGGTGCGCCCCCTGGCCCCCATCGAGCTGCCGCTGCAGGAGGCCTGGGGGTGCGTCCTGGCCCGGACCGTGACCGCCGAGCTGGACCTCCCCCCGTTCTCCTCCTCGGCCATGGACGGGTTCGCCGTCCGGGCCGCGGACGTGGCCGAGGCCGGCCCCGAGCGACCCGTCACTCTGCGGGTCGTGGGGCGGGCCGTGGTGGGCAGGCGGCCCGAGGACGTGGTGGGGGCGGGGGAGGCGGTGCGCATCGCCACCGGCGCCCCCATCCCGGCGGGCGCGGACGCCGTGGTCCCCATCGAGCAGTGCCTCCCCGAAGGGGAGGTGGTCCACGTCCTGGCCCCGGTGGCGGAGGGGACCCACATCCGCCCGGCGGGGCAGGACGTCCGGGCGGGCTCGGTGGTGGTCCCCGAGGGCCGGCGGCTGGGGGCCCCCGAGCTGGGGCTCCTGGCCAGCTCGGGGCACGCCTCGGTCCTGGTCCACCCCCGGCCCCGGGTGGTGGTGATCTCCACCGGCAACGAGCTGGTCGAACCGGGCAGGCCCGCCCCCTTCGGGATGATCCGGGACGCCAACTCCTACACCCTCCTGGGCGCGCTCCGGGAGGCGGGGGCCGTGCCCTTCCTGGCCGGCATCATCCGGGACGACGTGGAGGCCCTCCGGGAGGAGGTCCTGGAGTGGTCGGGTCGGGCCGACTGCTTCATCAGCTCCGGCGGGGTATCGGTGGGGGAGGCCGACGTGGTGAAGCAGGCCTTCTTCCGCCGGGGGGACATCCGCTTCTACCGGGTGGCCATGCAGCCGGGGATGCCGCAGGGCTTCGGGACCATCGACGGCGTCCCGTACTTCGGGCTGCCCGGCAACCCCGTGTCGGTGTTCGTCTCGTTCGAGGTGTTCATCCGGCCGGCCCTGCTCAAGATGATGGGGCGGAAGGAGCTGTTCCGGCCCGAGGTGAACGCGGTCCTCGAGACCGACATCACGGGGCCCAAGGACAAGACCCAGTTCGCCCGGGTCCGGGTATGGCGGGAGCGGGGGCAGTGGCGGGCCGCCAGCACCGGGCCGTCCGCCTCCAACCTCCTCTCCACCGTGGCCAAGGCCAACGGCCTGGCCATCGTGCCCCGGGGGGTGGAGACGGTCCGGGCGGGGACCAAGGTCCGGGTCATGGTGTTCCGGCCCCTGGAGGAGTGAGGTGCTGAGCGCTCGGGGGCCGGAAGCGCGGGAGGCGAACGCGGCCCGGGCCGAACGGACGGGCCCGGGAGCCAGGCGGGAGGCGGCCGAGGCCCGGCCGGCCCGGATGGTCCAGGTGGGGGCCAAGGAGGTCACGGCCCGGGAGGCCACGGCCGAGTGCACGGTGCACATGACCCCCGAGGCCTGCGCCGCCCTAGTCCAGGGGACCCCCAAGGGCGACCCGCTGGAGGCGGCCAAGGTGGCGGGGCTCCTCGCGGCCAAGCGCACCCCCGACCTCCTCCCGTTCTGCCACCCGGTGGCCATCACCGGGGCCACCGTGGTCCTGGAGCCCGACCCGGAGCGGGGGACGGTGCGGGTGGAAGCCACGGTGACCGCCAACGACCGCACGGGGGTGGAGATGGAGGCCCTCACCGCGGCGGCGGTGGCCGCCCTGTCCGTCTACGACGCGGCCAAGGCCTACGACCGCTCGGCCGAGGTCCAGGGCCTCCGGCTGCTCCGAAAGGCCGGGGGAAAGAGCGGAGAGTACCGCCGGGCCTGAAAGGGGCTCCGGTCCCTCCACACGAGCGCCCATCCGGCCCGGTTCGGCCAGCGTCCGAGGTGGAACGCCCGGGGCCGTCGCGCGAAATCCGGGCCCGGAAATCCCAGGCCCCTCCAGATCTCGGTGCTACGCTGCGGTCCCAGCCCAGATGTTGCGGTTCGGGCCCCGGGCCGGGGCCGGGAGGGCTGGGTGCTGAGTTGGCTTCTCGTGGCGGTCTTGTGCATGATGTGGGCCGCGTTCCTCCTCCCTTCGGTACGACGCTCTCCGGTGGCGAGCGTCGAGGAGTTCGAGCGACGGATGAACTTCCTGGCAGAGGCGCAGCGCCGGGGGCCGGGGCGGTGGGTCCTGGTCCCCCAGAAGGGGCAGCGGTTCCTGGGGCCGCGGGTGCGGGAGCGGCTCCGAGTCCGCCACCGGCGGCGCCGGCTCTTCGTCCTCTTGCTCGAAGCCCTCGGCCTGAGCCTCCTCATGGGGCTGTTCCCGCCCCTGCGGGGCATGCTCTACGGCTCGGCCGTCCTGGGCGGGCTCCTGCTCGGCTACACCTTCTTCCTCCTCCGGCTCCGGGCGGAGGAGGTGGCGAGGGCCAGGCGACGGGCCCGGGTCGCCCGTCGGGCACGCCGGGCCGTGGTGAGCGCTTCCTACCCGGCGGCGAGGGCCCCGGTGGGGAGCCCCCGGCCCACGGGGACGAACGGTCACCGGGGCCAGGTCCTCGACGAGGACGTCCACGTGGTGGTCCGCCGGGTGGGCGGGATGCGGGGGGTCGGCTAGGCCGCCGCCAGCTCCTGGTCAGCGCCCTCCGCCTGTAGAACAATCGCCCCGGTGGACCTATCGGCGCTGGCTTCGGAATTCCAGCGGCAGCTCGACGAGAAGATGGCCGCTCGGGAGCGGGCCCTGGCGGCGGCCCGGCGGGCCATCCGCTCCTCGGCCAACGCCATCCGGGCCATCCACCGGGGGGAGTTCGAGGTGGCGCACCGGCTCATGGACGAGGCCCGGGGGGCGCTCGCGGAGGGGGAGGCCGCGGTCCGCCAAGCGCACCCCGATGTCTACTTCGCCGGGTTCCTCCAGGACGCCCAGAAGGAGTACGCCGAGGCCAGGCTGGTGGAGGCGCTGGTCACCGAGGCCGAACTGCCTCCGCCCGAGGGGCTCGGGGTGGACCTCGCTCCCTACCTCAACGGGATGGCCGAGGCCATCGGGGAGGGGCGGCGGGCCATCCTCGACCTCCTCCGCCGAGGCGAGGTCGGGCGGAGCGAGCGGCTGCTGGCGGCCATGGAGGACATCTACTACCTGCTCGTGTCCATGGACTACCCGGACGCCATCACCGGGAACCTCAGACGGTCCACGGACGCCGCCCGGGCCATCATCGAGCGGACCCGAGGGGACCTGTCGGTCACCTTGGTCCAGCAGCGCCTCCACGACGCCCTGGAGCGCCACGCCCGGGACGTGCTCGGCGACCCGGGGCCGGGCGGGGCCGCTACACGACCCTGAGCCCCTCCAGGAAGGCGTCGGCCAGGGCCTGGTCCCCCTCGACCACGAGCCTCCCCCCGGCCCTGAGGTCCTCGAACGAGTCCCTCCCCGCGGCGGCCATGACGAAGGCGGGGCCGGGGGCGCTGATTCGGGTTCCGGCCTGGGCCCGGGCCCCGGCCTCGACCCGGGCCCCGGCCTCGACCCGGGCCCCGGGCTCCGCGGCCGGGCCATCCGGCCCGGAGCGCCGCGGCCCGAACGCCCCCGTCGCGAGGTCGAACCACCACTCGGGGAGGGGGACGCCCTCCAGGGACAGGACCACCGTGCCGGTGAGCCCTCGGAGGGTCCGGGCCCGGTCGAGCCCGACGGCCACGAGCAGGAACCCCGCCACCACGGCCAGGTCCACCTCCTCGTCGCCCAGGCCCAGGGCCCGCCGGACGTCCTGCCGATGGGTCCACTCGTCGTACGCCCTCGACCAGAGGAGGAGGCCGGCCGGGGCCCGCCCCCAGGGCGTGGGGACCGACAGGCGGTAGAGGGCCTCGGGGAGGGCCGAGGCCAGGGCCGTGAGCCGCCGTCCCCACCGCTCGAGGCCCAGGAGCAGTTCCGGCACGGGTCGGTCGGCCCACGCCGGGACCTGGCGGTCGTTCCAACGCTCCAGGGCCTCGGTCGAGCCCCGCCCCACCAGGACGGGGAAGACGGAGCCCGTGACCGCCCCCCGGTCGAGGGTGACGAGGTGGGCCACGACCTCCCGGACCCGCCAGCCGGGGAGGGCCGTGGGGGTGTCGAAGGCCTGCTCGTCCAGGCCGTAGAGCAGCCCGAGCGTGGCCCGGCGCTGGAGCCGCACCTCCCGGACCAGCTCGGCCTTGTCGACCAGCCTACGGAGGTCCACGCTCGGCCTACCGAGCGGGCGGGGGAAACGGCTGGGTCGGCTCGGTGGGCGAGGGGCCCGGGCCCGGGGGCGGTGGAGGGGCGGGCGGGCCCTGGACCTGCCCCTGGGGGGCGGGGGGTGGCGGAGGCGCCGGCGGGCCCTGGGACTGCCCCTGGGTGGGGGTCGGCCAGCCCAGGAGGACCGCCCGGCGCTCCAGGAACTCCTCCCGGCTGATCTCCCCCCTCGCGTAGCGCTCCTCCAGGAGCTCGAGGGCCGGGGACCTGGTCATCCGCTGCCGCAGGTCCGGCAGCTCCCGGCGGAGGAGGTGGACGACGAGCGCGATGACCACGATCCAGAAGGCCAGGCTGGCCAGGCCGGCCGCCCACCCCCAGTCAGGGCCCCACCACCACCAGAACATCAGGGCCCCTCCAGGAGATCCCGGCGGATCTGGGCCAGCTCCTCGGCGGAGATCTCCCCCCGGGCGTACCGTTCTTCGGCGATCCGCAGGGCCCGCGAGGCCCGGGCCGGACTGGGCGGGCCCTGGCCGGGCTCGGGCCCCTTGGGCAGGAGGATCCAGAGCACCAGGTACAGGAGGACCCCGAACCCCATGAAGGCGGCCACGACGAACCCCAGCCGCACGAGGAGCGGGTCGATCCCGAAGTACTCGGCGATCCCGCCCGCCACCCCGGCGATCCGCTTGTCCGTCTGGGACCGGTAGAGCTGGGTTCCGTCCACGCCGCGATCGTCCCTCAGCTTCCCCGTTCCGGTCAAAGACTACGCGGGCCTGGGTCCGCCGGTGCGGTCCTCCCCACGCCGGCACCGCCCGCTGCGGCGTCCCCTTGCTAGGCTGGTGGGTGGCTGGGGGTGTAGCTCAGCGGTAGAGCGCTGCCTTCGCACGGCAGAGGCCGGCGGTTCGAATCCGCTCACCTCCACCGCATCGGGGCTGACGCCTCAGCCATCGAGCCTCTCGAGCGCCTGCGCGACGTCCGTCACGTCGAGGAGCGGGGCGCCGGTGTCGAGCACCGGTGGGTCGTACGGGCCGGCCGCCGGCCTCCGTTGGAGGCCCCGGAGGCCCGCCCGGAGCGCATCGTTCGCCACCCTGGAGAGCGACCGGCCCGACCGACGGGCCAGATTCGCCAGTCGCGCCGCGACGTCGTCGAGGTTCAGCGTCGTCCGCATCTCTTCGTTCGAACCATCACACCAGGCGTGCGGCAAACCGGTGCCGGGTACCGGAGGACGATCTGGGGCCGGGCGGGGACGCCCTTTCCTCTCGGGCCCAGCCATCCGGGCGGAACGAGGTCGCGACGGGGCTGGTCGCCTTCGCGGCGGGCCGCCCTCTGTTACGTTCCGAGGTGTGGGAGCGAGGGAGGACCGGTGGCGGACCCTGCTGGAGGCGGGCCTGGCTCTCTCCTCAGAGCTCTCCCTCCCCGCGGTCCTGCAGAAGATCGTGGAGCTCGCGGCCAAGGTAACCGGGGCCCGGTACGGAGCCCTGGGCGTGCTCGGGCCCGACGGGCGGATCACGGACTTCTTCACCACGGGGATCTCGGAGGAGCAGCGGCGGGCCATCGGGTCGCTGCCCGTGGGCAGGGGGATCCTCGGCCTCATCGTCGAGCAGCCGCAGCCGCTCCGGCTGCGGGACCTCCGGGACCACCCCCGGTCCGTCGGGTTCCCTCCCCACCACCCCGTGATGACCTCCTTCCTGGGCGGGCCCATCCGGGCCAGGGGCAAGGTCTTCGGGAACCTCTACCTCGCTGACAAGGAGGGCGCCAAGGAGTTCACCGAGGCAGACGAGGAGGCCCTGGTGATCCTGGCGGCCCAGGCGGGGGTGGCCATCGAGAACGCCCGCCTCTACGAGGCCTCACGGAAGCGGGAGCGGCGCCTGGAGGCGATCGCCGAGATCACCTCGGCCATCCTCGGGGGAGAGGAGCCCGAGCAGGCCCTGGAGGTCGTGGCAGCCCGGGCCCGGGAGCTCGTTGGCGCCCGCCTGGCCACGGTGGCCGTCCCCGTCGGCGCCGGGCGGCTCCAGCTGCGGGTGGCGGAAGGGGAGGGCGCCGACGCCCTGAGAGGGGTGGAGTTCCCCGCCGCGGGCTCGGTCTCCGGGACGGTCATGAGCTCGGGGCGGCCTGAGGTGCTGGCCGACGCGTCGGCCGACCCCCGGACCTACCAGCCCGTGGTCCGGATGGGCGAGATCGGACCGGCCATGTTCGTCCCCCTCCGGGCCCGGGACCGGGTCCTGGGGACGCTCACCGTCGCCAACCGGGTGGGGGACCGCCCGTTCACCGACGAGGACTTGGCGGTGGTGGAGGCCTTCGCCGACCAGGCCTCGATGGCCCTGGAGTACGGGCGGGCCCAGCGGGAGCTACGCCGGTTGGCAGTCCTTGAGGATCGGGAGCGGATCGCCAAGGAGCTCCACGACGGGGTCATCCAGTCCCTGTTCGCCCTAGGGATGGGCCTGCAGGCCACGGCTGCCATGGCTAGGGACGAGGAGGTGGAGCGCCGGCTCGCCAGCGCTGTGGAGGAGCTGGACCGGGTGGTCCGGGACCTCCGCAACTACATCTTCGGGCTCCGGCCCGGCCTGCTCGCGGACCGCCAGCTCGACCAGGCCCTCCGCCAGCTCGTGGAGGAGTTCGGGGAGAAGACGGGGGTGGTGGCCGTGGCCGACGTGGACCCGCAGGTGGCGGCGGAGCTCGGCTCCCGGGCCCACGACGTGCTCCAGCTGGCCCGGGAGGCGCTCTCCAACGTGGGGCGCCACGCCCAGGCCACAACCTGCCGGCTGAGCCTCCACCGGGAGGGCCACGGGTGGGTCGTCCTCGAGGTCGACGACGACGGGCGGGGCTTCGACCCGAGCACCCGACCCCGCACGGGCCAGGGGCTTCGGAACCTCGAGGAACGGGCGGCCTCGCTGGGGGGCTCGCTCCAGATCGAAAGCGTCCCCGGGGAGGGGACCACCGTCCGAGCGCGGATCCCGCTCTGATGGAGGTCCGCCGACCGGGGGCCGTCGGTCGGACCGCTCGAGACGTGACCTCCGCCCCTGCGAGCGCGGGACCTTCGCCCCTGGGGACCGGGCCGGTCGAGTACGAAGGTGGACAGGATGTTCGTGCGCTATTTCGTCGAGGTGCCCTTGCCGTTCGAGCAGGCCGAGGGACTCCTGTTGGACAGCCCGGGACGGTGGGTGCCGGGCCTGGCCCGAGGAGCCCACGCCCGGGGCGAGCGCCTGCTCGCGGAGGTAGGGTTCGGCGGCGCAGGCCGTCGGGTCGTCAAGCGGGTGGAGATCGAGCTCGGCCGTCCTCTCCGGTATCCGACGAAGACGGTGGTACCCATGACCTGGCGGGCGAGCGGGCCCGAGGCCCTGTTCCCCACCCTTGAGGCGGACGTGGAGGTGGCCGCCCTCGGCCCGGACCGCAGCCAGCTTGCCGTGAGCGCCAGGTACCGGCCTCCGCTGGGGAGCGTGGGCCGGATCATCGACCGGGCCCTCCTCCACCGGGTGGCCGAGGCCACCCTCAAGGACTTCGTGGACCGCGTGGCGGAACGCCTCCTCGCTCCGGCGGCCTCCTAAGCGGCCGGCGGGTCCCAGGCTCACCGTGGTTCCCACCGATCCACCGGGCCACTGGACCCTGGGACGGGCCGGAGGGCCCAGGACCTGGACCGGGCCCGGGGCGGTTCCGGACGGACAGGGGCCGGAGGGCCCCCAGGACATGGGCCGGACGGCCGCGGTCGTGGGGGTGCCTGAAACGGTCTCCTGGGGACGGGAGAAGGAAGGTGATCTCATGGAGCTGACGACGCGTGAGTGGTGGGGGATCGTGCACGGCATGGGCCTGGGCGCGCTATTCCTCCTCGCCTTCGTCGCCGCTGGGGTCGGCAGCCTCGTCCTCGGGCTTTTCACTGCGCTGGTCACTGCGCTGGCGGAGGCGAGCCAGACGGTGAAGGGATGGCTCGAGTTTTGGGCACCGGTGGGACCGCTGTCCGGCAAGACCACGCTCGCCGTGGCCGCCTGGGCCCTGGCCTGGGCCGGACTCCACCGGAGGCTTCGGGGTCGGGAGGTCTCTGTGAGCAGGGCGTTCACGCTCGCGGCCGTGCTGGTGGGTGTGGGCGTCCTCCTCACGTTCCCGCCCATCTTCCAGCTGCTTGCTCCGGCCGAGTGAGCACGGGTCCAGGAGGAGGGAGTCCCACGTGAAGCGGCAGGAGCCAGAGATCGACCGGCTCCTCGGGACGGTCGACCAGGTCATGCAGCGGCGGGTGGCCGCCCTGCACCCCGAGGCGCCCGTGGGCGATGCGGTTCGGGAACTGGAGCGCGCCGGGGTGTCGGGTGGCCCGGTGGTGGAATCGGGCCGGGTGGTCGGGATGGTGAGCTTCAGCGACCTCTTCGAGGCGGTGGGCGTGCCCCGGGCCCGGGTGTCCACTTCCGGGCCTTGGCATCGCTTCGAGCATTGGGTCGGAGCGTCCCCGCTCAGAGTCCGGGACGTCATGACCCGCCACGTGGTGATCCTGCAGACCGGGACGCCCCTCTCTCAGGCAGCCGAGGCCATGTGGACCCACGGCGTCAACCGGATCCCGATCGTGACCCCGGAGGGCACGCTCGTGGGCATCGTGGCTCGGGACGACGTGATCCGGGCGGTGGCTGAGGCGGGGCGGCGGAGCCGAGCGGTGCCGGCTCACCCTGGCGCATCCCGGATGGAGCCGGATCCGTGATTCCGCCGGTGGGCGTGACGACGCTGCCACCCCACCTCGGTGGGCGACGGCGACGGGGGATGATGGCGGTCTTGGAGAGTTGGTCGGAAGGGGCGAGGTGATCGAGATGCAGGCGTACCGACTGACCGGGTGGCAGCAACCTCCCGAGTTGCAGGAGGTTCCCGTGCCGGACCCCGGGCCTGGGGAAGTCCTGGTCCGCGTAGGGGGCGCGGGCCTGTGCCACTCCGACCTCCACGTCATGGACTGGCCGGCGGGAACCCTCCCCTACGACCTCCCGTTCACTCTCGGACACGAGGTGGCGGGGTGGGTTGAGGCCGTGGGCGCCGGCGTCCCGACCGAGGCTCCCGGGGCCCTGGAGGTCGGGCAGCCCGTGGCCGTCTACGGTCCCTGGGGCTGTGGTCGGTGTCACCGGTGCCGCCAGGGGGTGGAGAACCTGTGCGAGAACGCGGGACAGCTGCGGGCGGCGGGAGGTGGCCTGGGCCGCGACGGAGGGCTCGCCCCCTACATGTTGGTCCCCTCGGCCCGGTTCCTCGTGCCCCTCGGCGACCTCGACCCCGTGGAGGCGGCGCCCCTCACCGACGCGGGGCTGACGAGCTACCACGCGATCAAGCGGTCGCTTTCCCTCCTCCTCCCCGGCTCCACGGCGGTGGTGATCGGGGTCGGCGGCCTCGGCCACATGGCG
This sequence comes from Actinomycetota bacterium, assembly GCA_035573995.1. Taxonomy (GTDB): domain Bacteria; phylum Actinomycetota; class UBA4738; order UBA4738; family HRBIN12; genus DATLZM01. Next base: position 28,904 of record DATLZM010000004.1, read on the forward strand.
GTGCAGCTCCTCAAGGCCCTCAGCCCGGCCCAGGTGGTAGCGGTGGACGTCTCTCAGGAGAAGCTCGCGTTGGCCAGGGAGGTGGGTGCCGACGCGGCCGTTCCAGCGGGCGAGGAGGCCGCCGGGTCCGTCCTCGAGGTGAGCGGGCGCCGGGGAGCCGAGCTGGTGCTCGACATGGTCGGGTCGGACCAGACCCTGGCCCTGGCCGCCCAGGTGGTGCGCCCGGCCGGCCACCTCACCCTGGTGGGGCTGGCCGGAGGCTCCCTTCCCTTCGGGTTCTTCCGGGTGCCCCTCGAGGCGTCCCTGGCCGCACCGTACTGGGGGACGGTGACGGAGCTCATGGAGGTCCTGGAGCTGGCCCGGGCCGGGAGGATCCGGGCCCACGTCGAGCGGTTCCGGCTGGTCGAGGTGGAGGAAGCGTATCGGCGCCTGCGCTCCGGCGCGGTTCGTGGGCGGGCGGTGGTGGTCCCGTAACGGTCCGGACCGTTCCGCGCGGGCGGTTGTCCCGCGCCCCTCGGGAGTGCGAGGATTGGCGTGGCCATGCCCCCACCTCTCCGGGTGCTCATCGTCGACGACCACGAGGTGGTCCGGAGCGGCCTGAAGGCGCTGCTCAGGGCAGCCGAGGACATCGTCGTGGCGGGGGAGGCCGGGACGGTACGGGAGGCCATCGAGGAGGCCGAGCGTACCCGCCCTGACGTCGTGGTGATGGACGTCCGTCTGGCGGACGGGAGCGGGATCGAGGCCACCCGGGAGATCAAGTCCCGCCGGCCCCAGACCCAGGTCCTCATGCTCACCTCCTTCGCCGACGACGAGGCCCTCTTCGCCTCCATCCTGGCGGGGGCCTCCGGGTACGTCCTCAAGCAGGTGAAGAGCGGTGAGCTGGTGCGGGCCATCCGGGCCGTGGGCCAGGGGCAGAGCCTGCTCGACCCGGCCGTGACCGAGCCCGTCCTGGAGCGGCTCCGGAAGGGCAAGCACCTGATCAAGGACGAGAAGCTCGCCCGCCTCTCCCCCCAGGAGGAGCGGATCCTGACCCTCGTAGCCGAGGGGAAAACCAACCGGGAGATCGGCCAGCAGCTCCACCTCGCCGAGAAGACCGTGAAGAACTACGTGTCGAGCATCCTGTCCAAGCTAGAGGTCGCTCGCCGGGCCGAGGCCGCCGCCTACCTGGCCCGCCATACCACGACGCCGGGGGCCTAGGGGTTCAGCTGGCGAGCGCTCTCGCCTCGGGCTGGAGGGTCCCTACCTGGCAGGGGAGGACCCGCAGGACGCCCTCGATGAGACGAAGCCTGGGCAGGAGGTCCCGGTCGAGCTGCTCGGGTCTGGTCACCTGCGCCCGGACCACGAGGTCGTATGGTCCCTGCACCCGTTCCACCGCCAGCACTCCGTCGAGGGTCCTGGCCCTCCGGGCGACCGAGGCCTCGGTCCCCGCCTCCGCGTTCACGAGCAGGTACGCCTTTACCATCGGTCCACCTCCTGACTCACCTGGAGCGTGCCAGACAGCCTCCGGCCGAGGGAGGGTCCAAGGGCCTGCCGCCGGGGGGGCGCCTGGCCCCGACCCGGCATGGGTTTCGGTGGTCCGCTCGAGTACGAGGCCTTCCTTCCCCACCCGGTCCCGATCCGTGGGCCGGAGGTCCTGCCATCGGCGGACCACTCGACCCTGGGACCCAGCGGTCGGACGGGCCAGGCTGCGCGCAGGAGGTGGCACGGTATGCAGTCGCTGGAGAGACTCGAGGTATGGCGCGAGGCAACCGAGGAGGAGCTCATCCAGCTGGCCACGGCGCTGAACGGGCGGCTTCACGACGTGGAGCGCAGGCTGGAGCGGCTGCACACCGAGGTCCACCGCGTCGTGTGCGAGACGCCAGGCGTTGCCGTCGAGGACAAGGTGGCGCGGGTGCACGAGCTCCTCCAGAAGGAGCTCCCCGAACTGGACTTGAGCCCCACGGCCCAGGACGCGTCATGGCTGGCCCAGCTCAAGAGCCGGGTCGCCGACTGCGAGCGGCACATCGCGGAACTGGTGCAGCAGCGCAGCGACCGACGGGACGGCCCGGGGTCGGTCACCTGGCCGGTCAGTGGGAGCCCCCCACCACCCTCTCACGCCAGCGGCGGTAGTTCTCCACGTGGGCCTGGGGGGCGACCCCATGCTCGCAAGTCAGCGGGTCGGGGCAGGGAGGGTTCCCCTCCATCGTGTAGAAGTTGAACCGGCAGTAAGCGCAGAACACGTCGAGCTCCTCCGGCAGGTAGGGGCAGTCGCCCCAGGCGCACCCCCGCTCCCCCTCACCGGTGCCGAAGTCGTAGCCGCAGTGCGGGCACCGCCTGAACTCCTCCCACCGGGCCATATCGGCCTCCTTCGGCCTCTCCTGCTCCGACCGTAGACGGTCCTTTCCCGGGGAGGATGGGCCGGCCGGCCCGGGAGGGGCGGGCCAAGGGTCCCGCCCTCGTCCGAGCGCATCACCTACGATGGCGTCGTGGGGTCGGTCGCCCTGTCCCGAGGGTACCCGAAGCACCGGGAGGCGGACGTGGTCCTCCGGGACGGCTCGACCGTCCGGATCCGCCTCGTCCAGCCGGACGACCGAGAGGGCATTGCCGAGTACCTGCGGGGGCTGTCCGAGCAGTCCCTGTATCTCCGGTACTTCGCGAGCGTCGTGGACGTGGACCGAGCGGCCCGGTCCGCGGTGGACGTGGACTACCACCGGCGCTTCGGGCTCGTCGCCACGGCGGGGCCGGAGAAGCGGGTGGTGGGACACGCCGTCTACCTGGCGACGGACACGGACCGAGCGGAGGTGGCCCTGGCCGTGGCCGATGCCTACCAGGGCCGGGGCCTGGGAATTATCCTCCTGGGCCACCTGGCGGAAGTGGCCCAGGAGCACGGCATCGCGGTTTTCGAGGCACGGATCCTCCCCCAGAACCACCGGATGCTGGGGGTGTTCCGCGAGAGCGGGTTCCCCATCCACATGCGCTCCGAGCCTGGGGAGATCCTCGTCCAGTGCCCGACGTCCATCTCCGAGGAGGCGCTGGAACGCTTCGAACGGAGAGAACAGACGGCCGCGGCCGCTGCCCTACGGTGGTTCCTGGCTCCGCGGTCCATCGCGGTGATCGGGGCCTCACGGTCCCGGGGGACCATCGGAGGGGAGATCTTCCACAACCTCCTGGCCACCGGCTTCAACGGCCCGGTCTATCCGGTCAACGCCAACGCCGACGTGGTCCAGTCCGTCCTCGCGTACCGCTCGGTTCGGGACGTGCCGGGCCCGGTTGACCTGGCCGTCATCGTGGTCCCCGCAGAGAGCGTGGTCGCCGTGGCCAGGGAGTGCGGGGAGAAAGGGGTCCGGGCTCTCGTCGTGATCTCCGCTGGGTTCGCCGAGACCGGGAGCCAGGGGCGGCGCCGACAGGAGGAGCTCCTGGCCGTCTGCCGTCAGTTCGGGATGCGGCTCATCGGCCCCAACTGCATGGGCATCATGAACACCTCGCCCCAGGTCCGCCTGAACGCCACCTTCGCCCCCACCTTCCCCCCGCACGGCCGGGTGGGCTTCCTCTCCCAGAGCGGGGCCCTGGGGCTGGCGGTGGTGGACTACGCGGCGGCCCTGGGCCTCGGCCTCTCGTCCTTCGTGTCGGTGGGCAACAAGGCCGACATCTCCGGGAACGACCTCCTCCACTACTGGGAGGCGGACGAGGAGACCGACATCATCCTGCTCTACCTGGAGTCCTTCGGGAACCCACGCAAGTTCGCCCGCATCAGCCGACGGGTGGCCCGGCGAAAGCCCATCGTGGCGGTGAAGAGCGGCCGGACCGCGGCGGGGGCGCGGGCCACCACCTCGCACACGGGCGCGCTCATCGCCGCCTCCGACGTGACGGTGGAGGCCCTGTTCCGCCAGGCGGGGGTGATCCGGACCGACACGCTCGAGGAGCTGTTCGACGTGGCGGCCCTGCTGGCCACCCAACCGCTTCCCCAGGGGGACCGCGTGGCCATCCTCACCAACGCCGGCGGCCTGGGCATCATGTGCGCCGACGCCTGCGAAGCGGCCGCCCTCAAGGTCCCGCCCCTTCCGGCCGCGACCGAGGCGCGGCTTCGATCCTTCCTTCCTCCCGAGGCCGCGGTGAGCAACCCAGTGGACATGGTGGCTTCCGCCACTGCGGAGGACTACGCACGCGCCATCGAGGCCCTGTCCTGGGACGAGACCGTGGACGCCCTGATCGTGTTGTTCGTCCCCCCGCTGGTCACCCGGCCGGAGGAGGTGGCCCGGGCCATCCGCACGGCGGTGGCGGCCATGGTCCGACCCCTCCCGGTTCTTACGGTCTTCCTCTCCGCTCGGGGGGTGACGGGGGAACTCCAGGAGGGGGACGTGCGCATTTCCCTCCTACGCGTTCCCCGAAGCGGCTGCCCGGGCCCTGGCCCGGGTGGTGGAGTACACGCGGTGGAGGAATCGACCGGAGGGTCCGGTCGTAGCGTTCCCCGACGCGCGGCGGGAGGAGGCCGCGGCGACGATCGCGGCGGCCCTGGAAGGGGGGCCGCGGTGGCTGGACTTCGAGGAGGTGGCCCGGCTCCTGTCCTGCTATGGGATCGCCCTCGCCGCGTGGCGGCTGGCGGGGACGGCGGACGAGGCGGGGGCGGTCGCCCGGGCCCTGGAGGGTCCGGTGGCCCTCAAGGCCCTCGTCCCGGGGCTCCTGCACAAGACGGAGGCGGGAGCCGTGCAGCTGGGGCTCGCAGGCGAGGACCGGGTCCGGACGGCCGCTCGGGCCATGGCCGAGCGTCTGGCCGAGCAGGGGTACTCGGTCCAGCGGTTCCTGGTCCAAGTGCACGACCGGCAGTTCGGACCGGTGGTGGCCTGTGGAGCCGGGGGCACGGTGGTGGAGCTGCTCAGGGACGTCCAGGTCCGGATCACCCCCCTCACCGAAATGGACGCCAGGGAGATGGTCCGGGCCCTGGCCACCTGCCCGCTTCTCGAGGGATGCCGGGGGGCGCCGCGAGCCGACGTAGCGGCCCTGGAAGAGCTCCTGCTCAGGGTGAGTGCCATGGTGGAAGCCCACCCCGAAGTGGCGGAGATGGATCTCAACCCGGTGATGGTCCTCCCCTCGGGCTGCACGGTCGTGGACGTCAGGGTGCGGGTCGAAGTCCCCGAGCCCCTGCTCCCTCTGGGAGCGCGGCGTCGCGACGAGCTGGCTCAGTACCGCTGAGACGGGTCGGGCATCAGCCCCCAGGTCGGAGGAAGGGTCGGTCGCTGGGACACGTCGTCCACGACGTACTCGAGACGGTTGTCGACCCCGACGACCCCGTCCACCCCCTGGACCAGGGCCACCACCATGGGGATCATGCTTCGCTGCTCGATCGTGCCCTCAAGGTGGACGATGCCGTCTCTGACCTCCGCCCGGATCGTGCCCGGCTCAAGCCACAGCGTGTGGTAGAGGATCCGCTCGGCGACCTCCTTCTGGATCTCCTCGTCCGAACGCAGGAACACCTTCAGGAGGTCCGCCCGACTCACGATCCCGACCACCCGGCCCTCCGCGTCCACGACCGGCAGCCGCTTGACCCGACGAGCGTGCATGAGGCGGGCCGCCTCCTGCACCGTGGCCTCGGGGCTCACCGTCACCGCCGGCTGCGTCATGAGCTGGCGAGCCACGAGGCCCGTGGCCTTCCGTCGCTCGCGGCGCTTCCGCCCAAACGCGATCAGGCCTCCCTTCCCCTCTCCTGGTGGCTCGTACTCCTCCTTGAGGAGCAGGTCGGCCTCGGAGACCACCCCCACGACCCGCCCCTCCGGGTCCACCACCGGCAACGCGCTGATGCGGTGCTCGTGGAGGAGCCGCACGATCTGCTTGAACGGGGCCGAATCCGACACCGTGACCACTGCGGTCGTCATGACGTCACGTACCCTGGCGTCCATGCTCGCCTCCTTCTGGCCGGGCGCTCCTGCCCGGCCCGTCCGCCTCCATGGTGGGGGGCAACGGTGGCTCGTCTTAGGGCCGAACGGCCCGCGAGCGGCGGGCCTCGGTCCTCCGGGGGTCGGGCCGTAGCCGGCCCGCGCGGCCGGAGTTTCCCTCGGGTGGTCGCGGCCTCCTAGACCTGGGGCTCGACCGGGGAGGAGTCCGAGGGGGCCAGACGGGGGGCCCACAGAGGATAGGGGATCCCGGCCAGACGGTTGATGGCGAACCCCTGCACCACCAGCAGCAGCACGCCGAGGAGGAGGACGCCCAGCTGGTTGAGCTGGGTCAGGAGTCCCAGGCTCACGATGAGGGTGGTGGCTCCGGCCGGCGGGTGGGGGACCCGGAGCCAGGCCATCAGCCCGGCGGTGAGGCCGAGGGAGAGCGCTGCGGCCCCCACCCGAGAGGCCGAGATGCCTACGGCCAGGGCCGGACCCGCGTCGCGCAGCCCGAATGCCCAGAGGGACAGGTAGCCGGCGGCAGCCCCGATGAGGTGGCCGGCCAGGGTGTTCCGGGGGGAGGCCGTGGGGGCGAGGGGTGTGTAGAAGAGGAGGAAGGCGGTGGGGCCCAGGGAGGGGAAGACGAAGGGTTGGCGGGTGACCAGAGCCGCGAGGGCCATGACCCCGATGGACAAGAACCCGTTGACCAGCGCGAAGAGGCCGAGGACCGCCGTCGAGTTGTAGCGGCTCATGAGCGGGGCCAGCCGGAACCGACGGGCCAGCCCGAGGACCACGTCCGACATCCGGCCCCACGGCTGGTACCGCTCCTGGTTCATCGCTGTCCGCGCGGGGCGGTCAGCCAGACGGTCAGGGCCACCAGGAAGGAGAGGGCCTGGAAGCCGAGGAGCCACCACACGGGCCGCACCTCGCCCCGGAGCCAGGAATCCAGCGCCACGGTGAGGCCCCACAGCTGCCCGAGGACGACGGTGGCCACGACGGCGATCCGCGCGTGGAGCATGGCGGCCCGCCACGGGTCCCGGTCCCAGCCGGCTCCGGGCCCCGGCCCGGTGGACGACGGCCTCGGATGGCGTGCGTCCCGAGGACCGCCGTCTCCGGAGCGGCCGTCCCGACGGTCAGCCTCCATCGCGTCCCTCCGCCGTTCCCACCGCGTAGATCCCGTCGGGTCGCTCTTCCAGGACCACCCGGGGCAGCGGCCGGGGCGGAGGCCCCGCCAGGACGGCCCCGGTGGCGGGGTCGAAGGCCCCGTTGTGGCAGGGGCAGTGCAGCTCGGAGCGCTCCGGGCGCCAGACCACCGCGCACGCCAGGTGGGTGCAGACGGCCGAGTAGGCGACCAGGCGCCCGTCCCAGAGGCGCAGGGCGATGGCCTGGTCGTCGGGCCCCGGGTAGTTGAAGTAGCGGGGCTCACCCCGTTCCAGGCGGGAGGCGATCTTGAGCGGTGGCGCGGACCCCGCTCCGTGCCGGCGGAAGGCACCGGCCGCCACCGCGACGGTGCCCGCGAGGAGGCCACCGGACACGGTGACCAGGATGCGGAGGTAGTCCCGCCGGGTGATGGGAGCGTCCTCCCGGATCCGGTCCAGCAGACTGCGGATGGACGGGTCCCGGTCCCCGGAAAGTCCGCTCCCTCCCACTTCACATCCCTCCCGGCGCCGCTTCCTCCCGGTAGTGGGGGGAGAGGACCACTGCCACCCCGGTCCGAACGGAGGTCGCGCCGAACGCCACCACGTCGGTCACCCTGACTCCCGGTCGCTCGCGCTCGAGCTCGGCCAGGGTGCCGTACCAGATGGATCCGGTCGGGCAGACCGTGGCGCACATGGGGGCCAGCCCCTCGGAGGTGCGGTCGTAGCAGAGGTTGCACTTGTACTGGAGGAGCTCCTCGGGAGCCAACTTGGGGACTCCGAACGGACAGGCGTGAACGCAGTTCGCGCACCCGATGCACCGTTCCTTCATGGCTTCCTGGACCACGCCGTCAGCGGTGATGAGGATGGCGTCGGCCGGGCAGACCTGGGCGCAGGGAGCCACCGGGTCCTCGCAGTGCATACAGACGGTGGGCATGGCCGCCACGGACCGGCCCACCTCGAGGTAGTCGAGGTGGATGAGCGACTTGCCCCGGTGGGAATCGCACTCCCGGCAGCCCACGACGCAGGCCTGACACCCGATGCACCGCGCGGGGTCGATGAACAGGGTTCGACCCATCATCGGTCCGCCGTTCCCCTCCCCTGGGGCACCCTGGGCAGTGGCCCTTCCTCGGCTGTCTTCACCTCGTCCCGGTACGGTTGCTGCCCCGGTGGAGGGGGCGGGGTCGGGACCGGTTCGAGGTCGGAGGCCCGCTCCAGCCGGCACGCGCAGACCTTGTACTCGGGGATCTTCGACACGGGGTCCAGGGCCACGATGGTGAGGGTGTTGGCTGCGGCTGCGCCCGGCCAGTGGTAGGGGATGAAGACGGTGTCCGGTCGGATGGTCTCGGTCACGAGGGCAGGGAAGGTGGCCGTCCCCCGTCGGGTCACGACCCGGACCGGTTCGCCGTCCGTGAAGCCGAGGGAAGGGTGGACCTCGACCCACGGTCGGGGGGCCTGGTCGACTAGGGCCGGGATGCGCCGGGTCTGGTTCCCGGAGAGGTAGTGGGCCACGGTCCGGCCGGTCGTGAGCCGGAGCGGGTAGGCCTCGTCGGGCTCCTCGGCCGGTCCGCGCCACTCTACCGGGTGGAACCGGAACTTCCCGTCGGGGTGGTAGGAGCGGAGGTCCTCGAACAGCCGGGGCGTTCCCGGGTGGTCGGGGGAGGGACACGGCCAGAAGATCCCGTCGGTCTCCTCGAGCCGCTCGTAGGTGATGCCGGAGTAGTCCACGACCCCGCCCCGGGACACGGTCCGGAGCTCGTCGAAGACGTCCCGGGGACACGAGAATCCGAACCGATCGCCCTGGCCCAGCCGTCGGGCGAGCTCGCACATGATCCACCAGTCCGGCCGGGCCTCGCCCGGGGGGTCGGCGGCCCGGTTCACCTTGACCACCCGCCCCTCGGCGTTCGTGTGGGTTCCCTCGTCCTCCGCCCACGTGGCTGCGGGCAGGACAACGTCCGCCCGGGCGGCCGTCTCCGAGAGAAAGAAGTCGACCTGGGCGTGGAACTCCAGGTTCTCGTAGGCCCTGGTGACCCACTGCCGGTCGGGGAGGGAGACCAGCGGGTTGTTGCAGAAGCCCACCACCCCCCGGATCTCCCCCCGCTCCATCTGTCCGATCATCTCCACGAACGATGTCCCCTTGCCGGGGAGGTCCCGCTCGTCCACCCCCCACGCGGCCGCCACGGCCCGACGGTGCTCGGGGTCCTCGATGTCGCGGCCTCCCGGGAGCTGGTCCGACTTCTGCCCGTGCTCCCGCCCGCCCTGGCCGTTGCCCTGACCCGTGATCGTGCCGTACCCGGCGCCGGGGCGGCCGAGCTGCCCGGTGGCCAGGACCAGGTTGATCACGGCCAGGCAGTTCTCCGTGCCCTGGGTTCGGTGCTCGATCCCACGGGCGTGGAGGGCCATGGCCCGATCGGCCCGGCCCCAGAGCCTCCCCACCTCCTCCACCTGGGCCACCGGGACCCCGCAGATCTCGGCTACGTGCTCCGGCGGGTAGGCGGCCACGACCTCCCGGACCGCCTCCCAACCCGTTGTGTGCTCGCGGATGAAGTCCTCGCGCAGGAGACCCTCCCGGACCACCACGTGGAGGATCCCGTTGAGGAAGGCGGCGTCCGTGCCTGGCCGGAGGGCCACGTGGATGTCGGCCGTGCGGGCGACTGGGGTCTCCCGGGGATCCACCACGACCAGGCGGGCCCCACGGTCCCGGGCCGCCCACAGGTAGCGAGTCAGGACGGGGAACGTCTCCCCAACGTTCGCCCCGCACACCAGGACGACCTGGGTGTGGATCAGGTCCTCCCACGGGTTGGCGGCCCGGTCGATCCCGAAGGCCAGCTTGTTGGCGGCCGCCGCCGAGACCATGCACAGTCGGCCGTTGTAGTCGACGTGGCGCGTCCGCAGGGCCACCCGGGCCAGCTTGCCCAGGAGGTAGGCGTTCTCGGTGGTCATGCTGGCCCCTCCGAGCAGGGCGAACGCGTCGCGGCCGTACGTCTCCTGGATCCTCCGGACCTCGGAGGCCACGCGGTCCAGGGCTTCCTCCCAGGAGGCCCGCCGGAAGGGTCCGCCCTTCCGGTCCCGGACCAGGGGGTGGAGGAGCCGGTCGGGGTGGTTGACCTGCTGGTAGGCCACCACCCCCTTGGGACAGAGCTTCATGCGGTTGATGGGGTGGTCCCGGGGCTCGACCCCGAACACCCGGCCCTCCCCGTCCACTCGCAAGTACATCCCGCACTGCACGCCGCAGAAGGGGCAGTGGGTCGGGACCAGCCGCTCGCGCCCCCGCTCGGGGGCCTCCCAGCGGCCAGCAGGCTCCGCCCCCTCCCCTCGGAACTCGCCCACGCCGGGCGGGACCACGGGGAACGGCAGCTTCCGCCTCACCCCGAGAACCCCCGCTTCACGTGTTCGAGGTACGCCCGCCCCCGCCGGACCCGCTTGCACCGGGGGCAGGTCCTGGCCCACTCGGAGAACCCCAGGCCCACTTCCTGCATGGTCCGCTCGAGGTTCGTCAAGAACGCCTCGGCCTCGAGGGGTTCGCCGCACTCCCGGCATGCCACGAGGCCCGTCCGCTCGGCACTGGTGCGTTTGAAGACCTCCACTCCGACTTGCGCCGGCCGCTGGATCACGTGGAAGAACTTCCCGAAGGGGATGAACACCAGGGTGAGGACGACCGAGGCCATGTGGACGAGGGCCAGGAAGTCGTAGCCGCGACCGCCCAGGACGAGGCTGGAGAAGGTGAGCAGGAGCCCGGTCACCGAGATCACCACCAGGGCGAGCAAGGGCAGGAAGTCGTACCCCAGGCGCTGACCGGTGGTGGCCTCGCGGTCCCGGCTCCGCCGCCAGAGGAAGTACCCGCACCCCGCCAGGACGAGCACGGCCGAGATGTCCAGGCCATGGAAGATGACCCACCCGAGGAACGACAGGGGGTCGAAGGTCAGGGTCCGGAAGCCCCACAGGTGCAAGACATACCGGGGCCTCGGACCGGGGACGGCCTGGAAGTAGATCCACCCGAAGACGAGGGGGAACGTGATCAGGGTGGCCAGGACCACGCCCCAGAAGACGAGCTGGTGGGCGGCCCAGCGCCCCTTCCCTCGAGCCGCGATAAACCGCTGGAGGGTGAGGGATTCCACGAGCGCCCGCGGGACCAGGGTGGGGAACCGGGCGAAGTTGCGCCAGGACAGGAAGGACCGCCAGCCGCGGACCAGGAGGCGGCGAGCTGGGGGGCTCTGCACCCACATCACGTAGCGGTAGACGACCCCGAAGGTGAGGAAGACGATGGCCACCGCGTAGCCGACAAGGGCGGAGTCGAAGGTCCGCAGACGGCCGCTTCCCACGTAGATCGCAGCGACGAGCCCCACGGCTGCCACGGCACCGACTGCTGTGGCCGCTACTTGCTGCCGCCTCATGGGTTGTCTCCCACTCCTCTGTCGGGCACGGTGCGAACCGTGGCCTTTCTACCACGACGGGTCAGGACGAGGGGGTGGCCGCGTCGGGGTCCCAGGTCGGGCGCCCGTGTCGGGTGAAGAAGTCAGTTTCGGCCAGGAGAGGGTGGACCCACGCCTTGGCCAGCGCCAGGCCCCCTCCGAAGAGGGCTGCCACCGCTCCCAGCGTGGCGAGGAGGGGAGGCACGACTCCGGCAGTCCCCAGCGCGAGCAGCGCCAGGCCCGCATTGAGCGCGCCGAGTTGGACCCAGCCTCCCCACTCCACCGCCGAGAGGAGCCGCCGCCGTTTCTCTGGGTGGGCGCGTCGCCCGGCCGGCAGGAGATACAGCCACGCTCCTAGCAGGGTCTGCAGCACCCACCCACCCCCGAGGGTCACAAGGAACAGGTCCCGCCCGGTGGCCAGCCAAGCCGCACCGTAGCTCAGGCCCACCACCGTCCACCCCACGCCCCCAACGAACCACAGAAGCGCGAGGAGGAGATGCCGGCCGGCGATCGGCACCGGCCACCGCCGGGGAGCGGACATCACCCTCCGGACCATCTCCAGGAGCCCGGCCACGCCAGCCAGGTACACCAGGCCTCCTGCCACTGCGACCGGGGTGACCGCCCAAGCGAGACCGAGGGCGGCGAGGCCGACCCCCGCTGGCAGCAGCCACTCGGTCAGGCGGCCTGGCCACCTTGGCATTCTGACCCGCAGAACGGTGGGAAGGAGGGTGACAAGGGTGGCGGCGATGGTGACCGAAGCCCAGCCCAGCACGTTGAGCACGATGTGCGCGGCTCGCAGTCCCAGCCAGCGTTCTCCGGCAACGACTCCAGCCCCCAAGAGCGTGCCAATTGTCCCGCCACCCAGGAGGAACACCACCGCTGCCAGGTAGAGAGCGACGGGGAGTCGGTGCCGCAGGTGCAGAGCCTGCCGCCGCGCTCGGAGGACGATCCACCCTAGGAGCAGGGCCCCACCGAGAAAGGCGGACCCACCGACCGCCACCAGTTGGGGCACCTCCACCATCCGTCCGGCCACGACCAGGGCGGCACCGACACTTACCAGGCCGAACTGACTCCAGGTCATCCAGGACGGTGGGGGCGGAGTGGCGGTGAGCGCGGCCACGAAGGTCTGCATGGCACCGCTGATGGCGAGGGAGACAGCCCCGGTCAGGGCCAGGTGGAGAGGAACCCACCACCCCAGGCGGAGTCTCTCCGGCAGCAGGAGGGAGGCCGCAGCCGCGGTCAGCCAGGCCCGGGACGCAGTCTGATAGAGGCGCATGGTGTCTCGCGGCCTCATCACTTCCGGCCCCCCGCGGTGTGGGGGGCCGCCTCCTCCAGGTGGTCCGGATTCGCCGACAACGCCAGCTGCGGAAACACCTTGAGCTCCCCGGCTTCCCCGCGGCCCAGATGGTCCTCCACGCCGCCCGGAGGGCTTCGAGGTCGCACCCTCCGGCGGGGGACCTTGTCCGCGACCGCCGTGCCCATCACCGACAGGTGGATGTCTGAGCCGAGGGCCTCAGGACCTCCTCGATCCTGCCCTGCCAGTCCGGCACCACGCTGGCCGCGGCCCGTAGCATGCCGAAACACCCGGTCAGCATCTGGTCCCCGTAGGGTGCCGGGAACCGCACCGGAAGACGGCTGCCCTTGAGCAGGGCCCGCCTGGGTCCCGTCACCGCCACCACGCTGGGCGAGGATGGGGTCCGGTCCCTGGTCCACGCGCCGTGGCCGTGCTCCTGGAAGACGGTCTCGTGGTCGATGGTCCCGCGAGCCAGGTCCTCGAGCAGGTCCTCCAGTCGGGCCCGGTCCAGCAGGCCCGTGTGGTGCTCGAAGAGGCCGCCCACCAGGCCTCCTCGAAACCGGAAGGCCAACGTGTGGAAGGTCCCCACGTTCACCACCAGGCTCTCCGGCTGAGCTCGCACGTCAGGATCCTCCAGGGCACCCAGGGCAGCGGCGGGTCCCGTGTCCATCACCACCACCGGGACCTCGGTGGCTTCACGGGCCACCCGCGCCACCCCACGCATCCTCGTCATCGAGGCCGGGATGTCCTCGGCGCGGTACGCGAAGGACTCCAGGCTGCCCTGGCGCAGCCGTTCCGCCAGGTACTGCAGCCGGAACAGCCGGTCGCTCGTTCCCGGGGGAGCCTCGCCGTGGTCGAAGACGCCGACCACCAGGCCGTCCAGCTCGAGCTCGACCCCGAAGGACCGGAACACGGCGCCGATCCGGTCCAGCTCGAGGTCCCGGAGCCGGATCCGCTCCACCCCTCGCAGCCTCGCGGCTTCGTCGTCGCTCACCACGCGGAGTCCGAGTTCGCGCTGGAGGACAGTCAGGTCGTCGTCGAAGGTCCGGGCGGCTTCCGGGGTGGCATAGAGGGGCAGACCGGCCCTGGCGTGGTCACGGGCCGCCCAGTGGGAGGGGCCGCCGCCCATGGTCGTCCCCACCAACAGGACGGGACGTCGTCCGGCCGTGGCCCGGCGGATCCGCTGGGCGACCAGGACCGTGGGCGCGGGCATCACCAACTTCAGGAAGGCCTCAGGGTCCCTCCCGCTCTCGAAGAGAACGACGTCCTGGGTACCCGTGCCTACGTCGACCGCGAGCAGCCTCAGGCCTGGCACGTCAGCCAGGCAGTTTCCGGTCCGGGTCGGTGGCTCCCAAAGGCCGATGGTCCCTGGAAATCCGGGACCCTTAGCCCTCCGCCGCCCACCGGCCTTTCGGTACCGTCCCGTCCACGACGCCGACTCGGCCGGTGGGGACGCCAACCGCGCGGGGGGATGGGTCCCCCGTAGCGATCACCGGGGTCAGGGCATCACGGTAGGACGGCTGGGAAACCTGAGGAGGTGACATGGGACCGACGGAACCGATCGAGGAGTTCACCCGGATCTTCCGGGAGGAGCATCGCAGGGTGCGTGACGGACTGCTCGACCTGGCCGAGGCCTTCAGGGCCCGAGACCGGTCCCGGGCCCAGGCCCTCCTGCGGGACGTGGCCGAACTGACCGGCCCCCACTTCCGCTACGAGGAGGAGTCCCTGTACCCAGCCCTGGTCCGCATCTTCGGAGCCGCGTACGTCGAGAAGCTGCTGGCCGACCACGATCGGGCCATCGCCGCGGCCCGGAGGCTCACGGAGCTGGCCGGCGCGGACGAGCTGCGGGAGGAGGACGTGGAGGAGGCCACTGAGCTCGTCCGCCAGGTCCTGCCCCACGTGAGCGACTGCGAAGGGCTGTCGCTCATGGTGGAGCGCTTCGAGGAAGAGACTGTCCGTTCCATCCTGGACGCCAGGGCCCGGGCCCTGGACGAGGGACTGGACCTCATGCGGTGGGCGGAGGAAGTCCGCGGCCGACCGTGACGACGGGTCGCTTCAGGCGAGGGCTGCGGGCCGTGAAGGGCCCGGCGGTCGTTGCCGGCGTCCTGTGGCTGGGCCTGACCGCGCTGGGGGAGGTGGCCCTCTGGCGGCCCCGGTTCTTCCCCGGGCGCTATGCGGCGGAGGCGCAGCTCGTCGACTCGGCCTTCCTCCTCCTGGCCCGCCTGGCGGTTCCGGTGTTCGCGTTCGTCCTCTCCGTGCTGGTGGTGGCGGTGGCCCGCTTCCGGCACCGGCGGGGACCTAGGCAGGACGGCCCGCCCCTCCGGGGCGACCCGGTCGTCTACTCGCTGTGGCTGTCGCTCACCACGGCCCTGGCGCTGCTGGTCATCCTGAACCCGGGCCTCCTCGGCCTGCAGGAGCTCCAGCAACCGGTGGGGGAGCGGGACGAGCTGGTGGTGCGGGCCGAGGCTTCCCGCTGGTCTTGGGCCGTTACCTATCCGAACGGGGTGACCACGAGGGACGAACTCGTCCTCCCGGCCGGCCGTCGGGTGCGGTTCGAGGTCACCAGCACCGACATCCTCCACTCTTTCTGGATCCCTGCCTTCCGGCTGAAGGTGGATGCAGTCCCGGGCATGACGACGGTGGTCCACGCCACTCCGACCCGGGTCGGGTCGTCCGACCACGACCCGGCCCTTCGGGTCCAGTGCGCGGAGCTCTGCGGGCTGGGCCACTCCATGATGTCCATGCGGGTCCGGGTCGTTGACCAGGAGACCTTCGAGGCGTGGCTGCGGGGAACGACCCCGGGTCCAGCCGCCTGCGCCCCGGCCCGTGCCGAACTCCGGATCACGGCGGAGCGGATCGCCTTCGACCGGTCGTGCCTGGCGGTCCCCGCGGACACTCCGGTCACCCTCACCCTGGACAACCGCGACCAGGGCATCCCCCACAACCTGTCAGTGGCCCGAGACGAGGGCTTCACGGACGTCGTCTTCAGCGGGGAGATCTTCTCGGGGCCCGGGAGCCGGACCTACCGGCTGGGCCCGCTCCCGGCAGGCACCTACTTCTTCCGCTGCGACGTCCACCCCGTCCCAGCCATGTCCGGCACGTTCATCGTGGAGGAGGGTTAGCGAAGGTGCGCCCCTTGGTCCGTGGCCTGGTGTCCGGCTTCCTGGGCTTCGGCCTGGGGGCGGGCCTCACGGCCCTCGTTCAGGTGCTCACGGGCCGACCGGTGGGCGGCGCGGTTGCTCTGGTGCTGGGGTACCTCCTGGGCCTGGCTGGGTGGCTCCTGGGCGTGGGGGTGTGGCACGCCTGGGTGCGGCAGTGGTTCGGGGGCCGGACCGAGCCCGAGCCGAGGGGGTGGCGCCGCTACCTCGCCTTCTGTACCGACCACAAGGTGATCGGGGTTCAGTACCTCGTCACGTTCGTCGTCGTCTTCCTGCTGGCGGGGGCCCTGGCCATGCTCATGCGGGTGGAGCTGTCCTCCCCGGGCCTCACCATCATGTCCCCCGATGGCTACAACACGGTAATGAGCCTCCACGGCATCCTCATGATCACCGTGGCCGTGGCGGCGGTCATGGGGGGCCTGGGCAACTACCTGGTCCCGCTCATGATCGGGGCCGAGGACATGGCCTTCCCCCGGCTCAATGCCCTGTCATACTGGCTGGTCCCTCCGGCGGCCGTCCTGCTCCTGGCCGCTCCGTTTGCCGGGGGCTTGGAGGCTGGCTGGACGGCCTACCCGCCTCTCTCGGAGATCAGCCCCCTCGGCCAGGTCCTGTTCGTCCTGGCCATCATCACGTTCGGCCTGTCCTCCATCCTGGGGGGTCTGAACTTCCTGGCCACCATCATCACCATGCGGGCACCCGGGATGACGTGGGGCCGGTTGCCGATCTTCGTGTGGTCCATCTTCGCCGCCTCCGTCCTGAGCCTGCTCTTCACGCAGTTCTTCGCCGCCTCGGTCCTCCTGGTCCTCCTGGACCGGGTGGCTGGCATGGCCTTCTTCGACGCCGCCCGCGGGGGGAAGCCCCTCCTGTACCAGCACCTGTTCTGGTTCTACTCCCACCCGGCCGTGTACATCATGATCCTGCCCGGCTTCGGCATCGCCCTCGAGGTCCTGGCTCACTTCTCGCGCAAGCCGCTGTTCGCCTACCCGCTGGCCGTCGCCGGATTCCTCGGGATCGTGGTTCTCTCCGGTGCGGTCTGGGGCCACCACATGTTCACCTCCGGCATGTCCCAGGGGGCGGTCACGCCGTTCATGGTCAGCACCGAGCTCATCTCTATCCCCACCGGGCTCGTGTTCCTCTCCGCATTGGGGACCATCTGGCGAGGGCGGCTGTGGCTGGCCACGCCGATGCTCTTCGCCCTCGCGTTTGTATTCAACTTCCTGATCGGAGGGATCACGGGGATTTTCCTGGCGGACGTGGCCACCGACGTGCACCTGACCGACACCTACTTCGTGGTGGCACACTTCCACTACACGATTGTGGGTGGGGAGATCTTCGCCTTGTTCGCCGGGATCTACTACTGGTTCCCAAAGATGACGGGGAGGATGTACCACGAGGGCCTCGGGAGGCTGCACGCCTGGTGGATGTTCCTGGGCTTCAATCTGGTCTTCCTGCCGATGTTCTGGCTGGGCGTCAACGGGATGAACCGGCGGGTCGCCGACTACGTTCCGCAGTTCGCCGGCGTGAACCGCTTCGTCAGCGTTGCGGCGTTCTTCCTGGGCGGGAGCTTCCTCGTGTTCGCGTGGAACGTGCTGACCGCCTGGATCCGTGGCCCCCAGGCGGCCGCCAACCCGTGGGGGGCCAGGACTCTCGAGTGGCAGATCGGTTCTCCTCCGCCCAGGGAGAACTTCCCGGTCGTCCCCGAAGTGGTGGGAGGGCCCTACGACTACGGTCTCCCGGGTGCGGTGCACGCGCGATTGGGTCCATCTGTGCCGATCGCTGGGGGTGAGTTGGAGTGACTCGAAGGGCTCCAGCAGGGAGCGGGGTCGGGCGGCCCGAGCAGCTTGCGGCCCGGCTCCGACTGGGTACGAGGGTGTTCGGGGTGCTCCTCGCTCTCGAGGTGGTCGAGTACCTGGTCGGGACCACGCTCGAGCACGCACTGGTCCCGCTCATCCTCCTGGCTCTGGTAGCCGCCTGGCCCATCGTGCGCTACTACATGCACGTTGACCAGCTGAGGCCAGGAGGCCGGCAGTGAGCAGCGTCCGAGTAGCCACCACACACGGCCAACTGGTCGGCCGACTGCGGGCCAACCAGCTCGGGCTGTGGTTCTTCATCGCGTCCGAGTCGTTCCTGTTCGCGGCGGTCATCTCGGCCCGTTACTACGTCCTGGGAGTGGAGCGACCAGAGGAGCTGAACCAGCCCCTCGGCTTCGCGATTTCCGTGGTCCTTCTCCTCTCGAGCCTCACGGCGTACCGGGCGGAGATCGCCATGGGCCACGACGACCGGCGCCGCTTCTTTCGCAACGTCCGCACGACCATTGGCTTGGGCCTGCTGTTCCTGGTCGGAGTGGGCCTCGAGTGGCAGGAGGGCCTCCGGTTCTTCCCCCCGCGCACGCTCTACGGGAGCGTGTTCTTCACCCTCGTGGGCCTGCACGCGTTTCACGTCTTCACGGGCCTCGTCGGTCTCGCGGTCGTCACGGACATGGCCCGGAGGGGGCGTTTCGGGTCGCAGGACCTGTGGCCGGTGGAGGGGGTCGTGAAGTACTGGCACTTCGTGGACGTGGCCTGGGTGTTCATCTTCCCCACGCTGTACCTGGTCTCCTAGCTGAACCGCCTCGGGTTTACCGGAGGCTGGGTTCGTGGAGTCCGACGTTAGCGAGTGAGTCCCTCTTTCTCCAGTAGGCGGTCTCGAACTCCGCGGGCGGGACGTGCCCGATGAGCTCCAGGAGGCGGCGGTGGTTGAACCAGTCCACCCACTCAAGCGTGCCGTACTCGACGTCGTCGATCCCCCTCCACGGGCCCCGCCGGCGGGTGAGCTCGGCCTTGTACAGCCCGATGATCGTTTCGGCCAGCGCGTTGTCGTGACCATCCTTCTCTCGCTCACTGCTTTGCGGTGGCGAACCGGCAGTGGCAGCGACATCCGCACCTTCGAGATCACGGTCCGGGCGACGGAGGCGATGGCCGTCCTCACGCTCGAACCGGGAGCGACAGAGGAGGCGAGCGTCACGTTCCGGGAGCTCAGGCAGATCCTCTACGGGTGTCCCGTACCCGGGCACTACCGCGCCGGTAGGTGGAGCCACCCGGCCAGGCCTCGTCCACCAGGATGTCGCGGGCCGCGAGCATTCCGATCACCCTGCCCTCCTCGCACACGGACAGGTGCCGGGCCTTGAGCTTGAGCATCATGGCCCCCGCCTCGGACAGCTCGGCCTCGAGCGAGATCACGGCCGGGTCGGGAGTCATGTGTTCGTCGACGTCCGCTGTCCAGGGATCGGCGCCGTCGCGATGGCGCGGACCACGTCCCGCTCGGTGATGATCCCCTCGAACGCCTGGCCTCGGAACACGGCGAGCGCACCCACCTCGTTCTCGACCATCCGCTCCGCCGCCTGCGCGAGTGTCTCCCGGGGCTCCGCCCTGATCAGGGTCGGCGTGTAGACCGCGCGCACCTTCATCGTCGCCACCTCCTCGCCCCTAGGCTGCGGGCCCCCGGCGCCGGCGAGCAGGGGCGATGGTCACCGCCTGCGGGGGCCACCCGACCCCTCCCCGGGGCGCTCGGGCCCTCCCGGGAGCAGTCCCGGGAGGGCCCGTTCGGCGTCCGTCGTCAGCGCGCCCGGGCCTGGCGCAGGACGGGCCGGACCAGGCACGGACCGAGGATCCCCGCGATCAGCGGGACCAGCCCGATCAGGGCGATGACCGTGCCCGCCAGGCCCCCGACGGCCACGAGATCGATGACGATCAGGACGACGCCGAGCAGGATCCGGACGAGGCGCCCGGTCCCGCTCTCCATGAACCGCACGAAGCGCTCCATGGCGCTCACCTCCTCGCTCCTCCGCATCCACCGATGCCGGGCCGGACCGAACGATGCGCGGCCGGCGGCTCAGGCGGGGACCGCGAGCCAGCCGACGAACCCGGCGGCGGGGTCGTCGCCCTCGACGACCGGTTCGGGTGCGGGCGCGTCGGTGGGGGGCTGGCGGAGCGTGGAGCGGGCGCGGACGACGCGGAGGCCGGCGCCGCGGAGGGCCCCGGCGAGCTCCTCCCGGGTGAGGAAGCGGGCGGCCGCGTAGAACGGGTGGCCGGCCTGGCCCAGCTCCCGGTAGCGCTCGCCCCACGGGCTCTCCGCGAACACGTCTCCCAGCACCACCCCGCCGCCGGGCCGCAGGACCCTCCGCGCCTCCCGGAGCAGGAGCGCGGGGTCGTCGGCGAAGCAGAGCGTGACCACCACGAGGACCGCCCCGAAGGCGCCGTCGCGGAACGGCAGCCGTTCCCCGACCCCCCGCACCACCCGCACGCCCCGCGCCGCCGCCAGCAGGAGCGGGGCATGGGCCGGGTCCAGCCCGTAGCCCACGCCGAGCGCCCGCGCGAACCGCCCGCTCCCCACGCCGACCTCGAGCCGGGGCGGGGGGAGGCCCTCCAGGAGCGGCCGGAGGCAGGCGACCTCCAGCGGGAACACCACCCGCCCGACCGGGCCCTCGTACCAGGCGTCGTACCGCTCCGCGAGGCGCTCGAAGAGCCGAGCCGTGGTCACGGTCCAAGGACCGGCTCGAGCTCCCGGCGGAGGGCGCGGCGGGCCCGGTGGAGCACGGCCTTGGCCGCCGGGACGCTGGTGCCCATGGCCCGGGCCAGCTCCTCGGCCCGCATCCCGAGCCCGTCCTTGAGGAGGAGGGCGGTCCGGTAGCGCTCGGGCATCCCGGCCAGGGCCTCCACCACCCGCCGGCGGGCCTCGGCCTCGGCGGCGAGCTCGTCGGGCCCCGGGCCCGGGTCGGGGGGCTCCCCCGCGCCTCCCTCGCCCGTGGCCAGGGCTTCGAGCATCTCGTCGAGGGAGGCCGGCGCCCGCCGCCTCCGGAGCATCCGGCACTCGTTCGTGGCGATCCGGTGGAGCCAGGTCCGCAGGCTCGCCTCCCAGCGGAACCCGTCGAGGTGCTGGACGGCCTTGAGGAGCGTGGACTGGGCCACGTCCTCGGCGTCCTCCCGGTGGCGGCAGAGCTGCCGGGCCAGCCGCCACACGTCGTCGCGGTAACGCCAGACGGCGTCGCGCGGGTCCGGGCTCACGGGCGCCCCCATCCGGCGCCCACGATACACGCGCCCGGGGCCCGGTCAGCCGGCCACCAGGACGCCGGTCATCCCCGCCTCCGCGTGGCCGGGTACGGAGCAGAGGAAGGGGTAGCGGCCCGGGGTCGGGACCGTGAGGGAGGCGGCGGCGGTCCCGCCGGGCGGGGCCTCCAGGCGGAACCCCAGCGCGGGGATCGTGAGGTCGTGGAGGGCCGCCCCCTCGTTCCGGAGCACGAGGTTCACGGTGGTCCCCGGCTCGACCCGCACCTCCGCGGGCGAGAACGAGAAGTCCCGGGCGATCACCTCGACCTCCGGGGCGCCCGGCGCCGGCGGGGCGGGGAGGGCCGCGGGCGCCCCGTGCATCCACCGGTGCATCCAGCCGTGCCGCCAGGGCCAGGCACCCGCGGCGCCGCCCAGGCCGCCGACCGCGGTGAGCCCGAGGCCCAGCAGGCCGGCCGCGAGCAGGACGGCGCCCAGGGCCCTCCGGCTCATCGGCGGCTCCCGGAGAGCACCTCGAGGCGGCGCCGGAACTCCTCCTCGTCGATCTCCCCGCGGGCGAACCGCTCCTCGAGGATCCGCCGGGCCTCGGTGCGGCCGTCGGCCTCGGGGCGGCGGAGCAGCAGCACGATCCCCGCCACGATGAGCGCGAGGAACGCGAGCCACAGGAACGGCATCCACCACCCGTACCAACCGGGTCCCCACATCATCGACGTCCACCCCCATGGAGGCCGGGGGCGCGGGGCTCGCCCGCGCCCCCGACCGAGCTCCTCAGGCGGCCTTCCGGCCGCGGATCGCCTTCCGCCGCTCGCCGGCCACCTTCACCGGGATCTTCTTCCGCTCCGGGAGGGCGGCGGCCTTGGGGACGACGACCTCCAGGATCCCGTCCTGGTACGTCGCCGTGATGTCCTCCGGCTTCACCCCCTCCGGGAGCGAGACGGCCCGCTCGAAGCTGCCGCGCGCCACCTCCCGGCGGAGGTAGCCTTCGCCCTTCTCCTCCTCCTCGAAGCGGCGCTCGCCCCGCACGCAGAGCATGCCGTCCTCGACGGTGATCTCGAGCTCCTTCTCGGGGTCCACCCCGGGCAGCTCGAACCGGACCACGAGGTCCTCGCCCCTGGTCAGCACGTCGCACGCGGGGGTCCACTCCCGCGGCCGAGCCGGCAGGACCGGGGCCAGGCGCTCGAGCGAGTCGAACGCGTCCCGGAACAGCCGCTCCATCTGCCGCTCGAAGGCGGCCAGCTCGTCCCAGGGATCCCAGCGCACCAGCGCGGTCATCGCCTCCTCACCTCCTCGCACGTCCCGAAGGCTCCACCGGCACCGATGCACGTCCCGCCCCGGCGGTGCGCCCACGGCTCGCGCCGGGGCCTCCCGACCCCAGGCAAGCGCGCCAGGGCACGGCCGTCAAGGGCGAGGGTCCCGCCGGTCGAGGGAAGGGTGGCCCCCGCACCGTTCCGCGCCGCCGTGCATCGATGCCGGGGGCGGCCGGATCGGCCGCCGGACCGGAACGCGAGGAGGTCGGAGGATGATCGGGACGATCGGGACGAGGGAGCGCGAGGCGCTCCGTCGGGCCCTGGCGGGCCTGGCCGGGGAGGTCCGGCTCCTGGTCTTCACGGACCGGGCCG
The DNA here is from genome assembly GCA_035573995.1 of Actinomycetota bacterium. Classification (GTDB taxonomy): domain Bacteria; phylum Actinomycetota; class UBA4738; order UBA4738; family HRBIN12; genus DATLZM01. Next base: position 51,414 of record DATLZM010000004.1, read on the forward strand.
GCGGCCGCGCCGCCTGCCCGTTCTGCGAGGAGACGGTGCGCCTGGCGGAGGAGCTGGCGGCGGCCTCGGAGCGGGTCCGCCTCGAGGTCCACGACCTGCGCGAGGAGCCCGAGGTCGCGGCGGCCCACGGCGTGGAGCGGGTCCCCGCCCTGGCGCTCCTCGGCGCCGATGGGCGGGACCCGGGGATCCGGTTCCTCGGGATCCCGGCGGGGTTCGAGCTGGCCACGGTGATCCAGGCCCTGGCGCTGCTGGCCTCGGGCGAGCACGGGCTGCGCCCGACGACGGTGGAGGCCCTCGCGGGGCTCGGGCGCGAGGTCCGGATCCGGGTGTTCGTCACCCCCACCTGCCCGTACTGCCCTCGGGCGGCGCTCACCGCGATCCAGATGGCGATGGCCTCCGACCGGGTGCGCGCCGAGGTCGTCGAGGTTTCCGAGTTCCCCGACCTCGGCGACCGGTACGGGGTCTACGGGGTGCCCAAGACCGTGGTCGACGACGCGGTGGAGCTCGAGGGCGCGGCGCCCGAGGAGGTCGTGGTGGAGGCGGTGCTCCGCGCGGCCGGGAGGGGGGAGCGATGAGCGACCGCCCCGAGGCCACGGTCGTGCTCGAGCTCGAGGAGGGCTACCGGTTCCGGGCCGACCTCGGGCTGCCCGGCGTCCCGCCGCTCGTCCTCGACGAGCCGCCGCCGCTCGGCGAGGGGGCCGGCCCCGACGCCGCCCGGGTCCTCGCCGCCGCGGTGGGCGACTGCCTCTCGGCGAGCGCCCTGTTCTGCCTGCGGAAGGCGAGGGTCGAGGTGCGGGGGATGCGGACCGAGGTGTCGGTCTCGTTCGCGCGGAACGAGCGGGGACGCCTCCGGATCGGGGGCATCGGGGTCCGGATCCATCCGGAGGTCGCCCGGGGGGACGTCGGCCGGATCCGGCGGTGCCTGGAGATCTTCGAGGACTTCTGCGTCGTCACGCAGAGCGTCCGGGGTGGGATCGACGTGCGGGTGGAGGTCGAACCCGTTGCGGTCCAGGGCGAGGTGGCCTGAGCGGTCGTCAGCTGACCGAGACGCCGATCGCGCGGCCGATCCCGAACGTGGCCGCCGCGGCGAGCGCGCCGATCGCGAGCTGGCGCAGGCCCCCCCGGAGCATCGGCCGCCCGGTGAGGAGGGACACGGCCGCCCCGAGGCCGAAGAGCCCGACGGCGGCCAGGCCCAGGGAGCCGACGAAGGCGGCGCCGCCCCCGGCCACGGCGAAGGGCAGGACGGGGATGGCGGCCCCCAGGGCGAACGAGAGGAAGCTCGCGATGGCCACGCCCCACGGCGAGCCGAGCTCCTCGGGGTTGAGCCCCAGCTCCTCCCGGGCCTTCGTGTCGAGGGCGTGGGCGGGGTCGGCCATGATCCGCTTCGCCAGCAGCTCGGCCTCCTCCTTCGGGATGCCCTTGGCGCGGTAGATCAGGGCCAGCTCGTTCTCCTCCTCCTCCGGCATCGCCTCGAGCTCCTCGGCCTCGAGGGCGATCTCCCGCTCGAACAGCTCGCGCTGCGAGCGCACCGAGACGTACTCGCCGGCGCCCATCGAGAACGCGCCGGCCAGGAGCCCGGCCACCCCCGCGAGCAGCACGAACCGCTCGTCGGCCCGGCTCCCCGCCACCCCCATCACCAGGGCGAGGTTCGAGACCAGGCCGTCGTTGGCCCCGAAGACGGCGGCCCGGAGCGAGCCCGAGGCGTCGCCCCGGTGCCAGCGCTCGCCGCGGAGGATCTGGGCCCGGACCGCGGTGGGGGAGAGGCTGGCCACCACCCGCCGGTGGATCCGCTCGTCGATCGCCATCGACGGCTTCGCCGCCGGCTCGTGGTCGTAATGGGTGGCGTCGGCCGCCTCGGCCCGCTCGACGACCGGCAGCATCGCCCGGGCCCCGAGCCGCCGGACCGCCCAGGCCAGGAGGCGGGCCCGGAGCGAGGGCCGGTGGTCCTCCGGGCGCGGCGCGGGCTCCCCCAGCTCCTCGAGCTTGGCGGCCCAGTGCGCCGCGTGGCGCTCCTCGGCCCGGGCGAGCTCGAGGAAGATCTCGCGCTGCTCGCCCTCGGAGCGCTCGGCGAGCGCGCGGTAGAGGAGCGCGCCGTCCATCTCGGCCGCCCAGTGTTCGCGGAACCGCTCGGCGTCCCCCACGCTCCCGAGGATATCGTGGGAGGAAGCGGGGCCGCGGGCGGCCCGGGTTGCGCCCCGGGCGGCGAGGGTGGATGGTCCCGGTGGGGAACGGACGGCCGGAGGAGGACGGCATGGCACCGGGGATGCGGGTCCGAGACGTGATGACGACCGAGGTCCGCACGGTCCGACCGGACACGCCGGTGAAGGACGTGGCCCGGGCGATGCACGACGCGCGGGTGAGCGGGGTCCCGGTGGTCGACGACGAGGGGCGGCTCGTGGGGATCGTGACCGAGGCGGACCTCCTGTTGCTCGAGGAAGAGCCGCCGGTGCCGCGGGGCCGGCGGCGGAGCTTCCTCGAGTGGTTCCTGCGCCCGGCGCGCTTCGCCGAGGTCGAGGGCCGGGCCGGGGGGCTCCGGGCCGAGGATGTGATGACCAGGGAGGTGGTGACGGTCGGCCCCGACACCACGGTGCGGGAGGCGGTCCGGGTCCTGCTCGAGACCGGCGTCAAGCGGCTCCCGGTGGTGGACGAGGATCGGCGGGTGGTGGGCATCGTGAGCCGGGGTGACCTCCTGGGGCCGTTCCTCCGGCCCGACGAGGAGCTCGAGCGCGAGATCCGAGAGGACGTGCTGGTCCGCACGATGTGGATCGACCCCGACGAGGTGAAGGTCCGGGTGGATCACGGGGTCGTGACGCTCGAGGGGGAGGTCGAGCAGCGGAGCGTCAAGGAGATCCTGCTCGAGCTGGTCGCCAGGGTGGACGGGGTGGTCGGGGTGGAGGACCGGCTCCGCTACCGGATCGACGACCGGAAGGTCCGACCCGAGCGACGCGACGAGCTGGGCTGGGGCGAGAACTGGGTGCGCACCCCGTGAACCGGGAGGAGGTGGAGGAGTGCGACGGGTGGTGATCCTGGGCGGGGGGACCGGCGGCGCGGTCGCCGCCCGCCGGTTCGGGCAGTGGGCCCGGGAGGGGGAGGTCGAGGTCGTGCTGGTCGACCGGAGCCCCTACCACGAGTACCGCCCGAGCTACCTGTGGGTGATGACGGGGAAGCGCGAGCCCGACGACGTTCGGCGCCCGCTCGAGCTGCTCGGGCCGAGGTACGGGACCCGGGTGGTGCGGGCCGAGGTGACCCGGATCGACCCCGACGCCCGGCGGGTCGAGGCCGGCGCCGACGCCTTCGACTACGACTTCCTGATCGTGGCCCTGGGCGCGGCGCTCCGCCCGGACCCCTCGTTCGACGGGCTCGAGGCGCCCTGGGAGCTCGACCACGCCGTGGCCCTGCGTGGGCGGTTGGCGGGGTTCTCGGGCGGGCGGGTCGTGGTGGGGCCGGTCTCCTGGCCGTACCGATGCCCGCCGGCCCCCTTCGAGGTGGCCTTCATGCTCCGCTACCTCGCCGAGCAGCGCCACGTCTCGGACCGGACCGAGATCACCGTGTTCCACCCGTGGGAGCGGCCCATGGAGACCTTCGGCCCGCTCATGGTGGAGGGCTTCACGCGGTTCCTCGACGACTTCGGGGTCCGCTTCGAGGGTGGCTTCGAGCTCGCCGCCCACGACCGGGATGCCCGGGTGCTCCGGGCGGCGGACGGACGGGAGCTCCCCTACGACCTGGGGATCGTGGTCCCGCCGCACGAAGCCCCGGCGCCCGTGCGCGGCTCCCCCCTGGCCGGGCCGGAGGGGTACATGGACGTGGCGCTCCCCTCGATGGCCTCGCCGCGCTACCCCGAGGTGTTCGGGATCGGAGACGTCGTCGCGCCCTCCATCGGCCTGGGGATGGCGGGCGTCTTCGCCCACTTCCAGGCCGACCACGTGGTGACCCAGATCCTGGACCGGATCCGGGGCGCGTTCATGGGCGAGCTCTACAACATGGTCGGGGTCTGCGTGATGGACACCGGCCACATGGGGGCCGCCGTGTGGTGCGACTTCTCCGACAAGCTCTTCGGCCGTGCGCCCTACCCCGACTGCCGCCTGCTCGGCGGGATGCGCCTGTTCCGGGCGGTGAAGGAGGGGTTCGAGCGCTTCTGGTTCGCCCACCTCTTCGGACGGTAGGAGGTCCGCGATGCCCGACGCCCCCGTTCTCACCGAGGCCGACCGGCAGGCCCTGGATCGGCTGCTCGCGCGCCTGGCCCGCTCGGCCGACGCCGTGGAACAGGTCCTCGACCTCGTCGACAGGGTCGCCGACAGCGGCAACCTGGCGGCCCTCACGGGCGTGCTCGAGAGCTTCGATGAGAACTTCAGCGCGGCCACGAGGCCGGAGCTCATGACGATGGTCGCGAACCTGATGATGCTGGCCGGGCTCCTGGGGCAGGTCCGCTACGAGCCCTTCTTCCACGCGGCGATGCGGGTGCCGGCGACGCTCGACGAGGCGTACGAGCGCTTCCGGACCCGCACCCGGCCGATGGGCGTCCGCGAGATGCTCCGACTGCTCCGGAGCCCGGAGCTGGCCGGCGCCCTCGAGCTGGTCGTGGCCGTGGCCAGGGCCCTGCGCGCGGAGCCCGGGCGCGCGTCGTGAGGGGGAGGGCGGTCGTGGCGCGCGCGCTGGTGTTCGACGTGAACGAGACCCTCCTCGACCTCTCGGTGCTCCGGGAGCCGTTCGCCCGGGCCTTCGGCGAGCCGCCCCCGCTCGGCGAGTGGTTCGCCCGCCTGCTCCACGCGTCGCTCGTGTCCACCCTGACCGACGCCTACGAGGACTTCGGCGCGCTCGCCGGGAAGGCCCTGGAGGCGGTGGCGGCCCGGCGCGGGGTGGAGGTCGGGGAGCGGGAGCGGGAGGAGGTGGTGGCGACGATGCGCTCGCTCCCACCGCACCGGGAGGTCCCCGGCGCCCTGGAGCGGCTCCGCGCCGCCGGGTTCCCCCTCGCCACCCTCACGAACTCCCCGCCGGCGATGGCCCGGGCCCAGCTCGAGCACGCCGGGATCGCGGGGCTGTTCGACCACGTCCTCTCCGTGGAGGAGGTCCGCCGGTACAAGCCCGCCCCCGAGCCCTACCGGATGGCGGCCGAGCGCCTCGGCCTCCCTCCGTCCGAGGTGCGGCTGGTGGCGGCGCACGACTGGGACGTCTGGGGCGCGCTGCGGGCGGGCTGCCGCGGGGCCTACGTGGCCCGGACCCCCGGGCCGTTCTCGTTCGGGGAACCGCCCGACGTCGTGGGCCCCGACCTCGCGTCGGTGGCCGACGCGATCCTCGCCGCGGACCGGCCCTGAGCGGCGCGTCAGAGGTACCGCGAGGCGGCCTGGCGCTCCTCCCGCTCCCGGTGGGCCTCGAGGGCCCGGCGGCGCATCTCCTCGAACTGGGCACGGGCCGCGAGGTGCTGGGCCCAGAGCGCGGCCTGGATCCCGTGCAGGAGACCCTCGAGCCACCCCGCGAGCTGCGCCTGCGCCACCCGGACCTCGCCCTCGGTGGGCAGCTCGGACAGGGGCGGCACGAGCGACTCGAGCTCCTCCCGGAGGTCCTCCGAGAGCAGGCCCTTCAGCTCCCGGAGGGTCCGCTCGTGGATCTCCCGGAACCGGGTCCGGGCGCGCTCGTCGAGCGGGATGGCCCGGACCTGTTCGAGCAGCTCCTGCACCATGGTCGCGATCCGGAGGAGCCGCGTCGGATGCTCCACGGTCTCCCGGGGGCGGGACGGCTCCGCCCGCCCCACGACGATCAGCCCGCCCTGCTCCTGCATGGGGCCACCTCCCCCTCGATGATGATGGCCCGGACGCCGGTGAGAGGGAAGGGCCCGGGTCCCGGTCCCGGGGGGACCTCCGACCCGGGGACGGGCCGCCCCTCCCGGAGGGGGGAGGGGCGGGGAGGGGCGGACCCGTCGCGGTCAAGCCGCCGGCTTCACCTCCGCCATCTCGGCGGCCACCTCCGCCGGGTAGTGGCGCTTCATCACGAGGTCGAAGAAGAAGCCCCCGACGAGCGCTCCCACGACCGGCGCGACCACCGTGACCAGGAGCGAGCCGCCGCTCCGGGGCCCGGGGAAGGCCACCTCCCCGAAGCCCCACAGCCACATCAGGATCCGCGGCCCGAGGTCCCGGGCGGGGTTCAGCGACGTCATCGTGAGGGGCGCGGTGACGAACACGAGCATCGCCACCCCGAACCCCAGCGCGATCGGGAAGAACCACGGCACGGGGGCGTTCACGCTCCGCCGCTCGAGGAGGGCCAGGACGAACACGACGAGCAGGGCCGTGGCGATGCCCTCGGTCAGGAACCCCCGCCAGATCGGCACCTGGGCGTAGGCGTCGGGCCCGACCCCGACGATCCAGGGGTGGGGCGAGTACGGCACGAGCATCATGGCGAGCTTCTCGCTCCCCTCAGCCCCGATCCGGATCCCCTGCTCGTCGGCGAAGCGCTGGAACGCGCTCCCGAACATCCCCATCAGCGCGAGGGCTCCGAGGAAGGCCCCCGCGATCTGGGACAGGATGTACTGCGGGACCTTGGCCCAGGGGAACCGCCCGGTGGCCGCGAGCGTGATCGTGACCGCCGGGTTGATGTGGGTCCCCGACATCGAGGCCGTGAGGTACACGGCGAGGGCCACCGCCAGTCCCCACGCCATCCCCGCGCTGAACAGGTCGCCGACCCCGCCGTACAGGATCGCGACGAAGATGATCCCGCACCCGAAGAAGATCAGCAGGAAGTCCCCGATGGCCTCCCCGACGTACCGGCCGAGCCATCGTTCTCGCGTCATCCTCGACACCTCCTCCGCGGAGGGCGGGCCCCGCCCCGCGGACGGGGCCCGCCTCCTCGTTCACGGCACGAGCACCGCCCGGCCGAGCACCTTCCCCGCGTCCAGGTCCTCCATGGCCTTGGCCGCCTCGGCCAGCGGGTAGGTCGTGGCCCGGATCGTGACCTTGCCCTGCCGGTTCAGCTCCATGAGCTCCTCGAGCTCGGAGTGGGAGCCCACGATGCTGCCCAGGATGTTCAGCTCCCGGGCGATCATGTCGAGCGTGGTGGGGGCGACCACCCCGCCGTAGCCGATCACCACGTAGGTGCCGCCCCGGGCCTTCCGCAGGTACTGGAGGGCCTTCTCCGGCGTCCCGTGTTCGCCGACGAAGTCCAGGATCACGTCGGCGCCGCGCCCCTCGGTGATCTTGAGGATCTGCTCGACGCCGCCGTCCTCCCCCGCGAGCACCGCCTCGTCCGCGCCGAGCTCCTGGGCGAAGTCCAGCCGCTCGGGCCGGGCGTCGAGGGCGATGACCCGGGCGGTGGTCATCACCTTGAGGAGCTGGACGGCGAAGTGGCCGAGGCCGCCCACCCCCACGACCACGGCCCAGGTGCCGGGGTAGATGAACGGGGCCACCTTCTTCACCGCGTGGTACGCCGTGATCCCGGCGTCGGCGAACGGCGCCAGCGGCACCGGGTCGGTCCCGGGCGCCAGCTTGATCACGGCCCGGGCCGACGTCTTCAGGTACTCGGCGAACCCCCCGTCGGTGCCGTCGAGGCCGGGGAACACCCCGCGCTCGCAGGCCATGTCGTAGCCCGTCCGGCAGGCCCGGCACAGCCCGCAGGTGATCAGGGGGTGGAGGATCACCGGGTCGCCCTTGGACAGCCCCGTCACCGCCGAGCCGACGGCCTCCACCCATCCCGCGTTCTCGTGCCCCAGCGTGTAGGGGAGCGGCGGGTCCCCGAGCGCCTCCCGCCACACGGCCTCGATCAGGTGGAGGTCGGTCCGGCAGAGCCCCGCCCCCCCGATCTTCACGATCACGTCGAAGGGGCCGGTGATCTCGGGATCCGGGACCTCGTCGACCTGGATCGCCTCCCGCCAGGGCACCTCGTACCGGTGCATCCGCACCGCCTTCATCCCGCACCTCCTTTCCTCGGCGGGGAACCTCCCGGACGGCATCCCAGCACGCGCCAGGGCGGACGGTCAGGTCCCAGGGTCCCGGGACCGGGGGGACCATCCGCGGCGGGCGTGGTCCACGGCCCACGGGCGGGCCGGCGCGCCCCGGGGACCGCCCGGAGGGGGCGCGCCCGGGGTGACGGCGTGGGCTCAGGCCACCGGCGAGCCGGGCGCCCCTCGCCAGTCGTAGGGGCTCACGTAGGTCGTGAGGGCCTGCATGTAGTTGGCCCGCTCGAACCCGGAGGGGTCGGGGCTCCGGGCGTGGCTCATGCTCCCCTTCGCCTGCTCGACGGAGGCGTAGCCCCGCTCCTCGAGCCACGCGCGGAGGCCCTCGAGCACCGCGCCCAGGTGCTCCGGCCCGTACTTGAACAGGGCGGAGGCCATCATCACCACGTCCGCCCCCACGAGGAGGAGCTTCACGGCGTCCTGGGCCGAGTGGACCCCCGAGGACGCGGCCAGGGACGCGTCGACCCGGTCCCGGAGGATCGCGATCCAGCGGAGCGGCAGCCGGATCTCGTCCGGCGTGCTGAGCCGCAGCGTGGGGTCCACCCGGAGCTCCTCGAGGTCGATGTCGGGCTGGAGGAAGCGGTTGAACAGCACCAGGCCGTCGGCGCCCGCCTCCACCAAGCGGCGGGCCATGTTGGCGAACGAGCTGAAGAACGGGCCCACCTTCACGGCGATCGGGATCCGCACCTGCTCGCGGACCGCCGCCACCAGCTCGAGGTAGCGGCGCTCCACGTCCTCGGCGCTGAGGTCGGGGTTCGCCGCCACCAGGTAGATGTTGAGCTCCAGGGCGTCGGCGCCCGCCTCCTCGATCCGCTTCGCGAACCGGACCCAGCCGCCGCGGGTCGTCCCGTTGAGGCTGGCGATCACCGGGATCCCGAGCTCGGCCTTGGTGAGCTCCACGTGCCGGAGGTAGGCGTCGGGCCCGGTGTTGTAGTCGTCGAGCTCGGGGAAGTAGGAGGCGGCCTCCACGAAGCTGTGCGCCCCCCACTCCAGGAGCCAGTGCACCTGGAGGGCCTCGTGCTCGATCTGCTCCTCGAACAGCGAGGGCAGGACCACCGCCGCGGCGCCCGCGTCCTCCAGGCGGCGGAGCGTGTCGATCCGCGAGCAGAGCGGCGAGGCCGAGGGGACCAGGGGGTTCGCGAGCTCCAAGCCGAGGTACCGGGTCCTGAGGTCCACGCTCATCGGCTCATCCCTCCTCCTCCTCGCCGGGCGGGGGCGGCTCGGGCGGGAGGCGCGTCTCCTCGCGCGGGCGTTCCGGCACCGCCCGGTCGATCCCCGCGAGCTGCTCGTAGAGGTGCCACCGCTCGTCCACGTCGCGCTGGGCGAGCCGGAGGAGCTGCTCCGCGCGCTCGGGGTAGGCCCGGGCCAGCATCGCGAAGCGGGCCTCCTTCAACGCGAACGCGCGGAGCGGGAGCGTCGGGCGGCCGCTGTCCAGGTGGAACGGGCGCTCCCCCCGCAGCTCGGCCTCGGGGTCGTAGCGCCAGAGCGGCCAGTACCCGCTCCGCACGGCGTCGCGGTGGTGGCTCATGGCCGTCGCCATGTCGATCCCGTGGGCGATGCAATGGCTGTAGGCGATGATGAGCGAGGGCCCCGGGTGGGCCTCGGCCTCGGCGAAGGCCCGGATGGTCTGCATGTTGTCCGCGCCCATCGCGACCTGGGCCACGTAGACGTCGCCGTAGAGCGAGGCGATCAGGCCCAGGTCCTTCTTCCGGATCCCCTTCCCGCGGGCCGCGAACTTCGCCGCGGCCCCCCGCGGCGTGGCCTTCGAGGCCTGCCCCCCGGTGTTCGAGTAGACCTCGGTGTCGAGGACCAGGACGTTGACGTCCCGCCCCGAGGCCAGGACGTGGTCGAGCCCCCCGTAGCCGATGTCGTACGCCCACCCGTCGCCCCCCACGATCCACACGCTCGTGCGGACCAGGCCGTCGGCCAGGTCGAGGAGCCTGCGGGCCTCGGGGGTCGCGAGCCGCTCGAGCCGGGCCCGGAGCTCGGCCACCCGCTCCCGCTGGCGGCGGATCCCGGCCTCGTCGGCCTGGGGCTCCTCGAGGATCTCGACGGCGAGCTCGTCCCCGACCTCGGGGGCGAGCGCCTCGAGCAGCCGCCGGGCCTCGGCCTCCCGGTGGTCGAGCGCGAGCCGCATCCCGAAGCCGAACTCGGCGTTGTCCTCGAACAGCGAGTTGGACCAGGCGGGCCCGCGGCCGTCGGGGCCCGGGGCCCAGGGCGTGGTCGGGAGGTTCCCGCCGTAGATCGAGGAGCAGCCGGTGGCGTTCGCGACGATGATCCGGTCCCCGAACATCTGGGTCAGGAGCTTGAGGTAGGGGGTCTCGCCGCAGCCCTCGCAGGCCCCCGAGAACTCGAACAGCGGCTCGAGCATCTGCGAGCCCTTCACCGTGGCCACCTTCACCCGGGTCCGGTCCATCGGGGGGATCCGGAGGAAGAACGCGAAGTTCTCCCGCTCCCTCGCGAGGTGCTCCTCCTTGGGCTCCAGGTTGATCGACCGGTGCGAGACGTCCTCCTTGCTGTGGGCGGGGCAGACGTCCACGCAGATCCCGCAGCCCGTGCAGTCGTCCGGCGCGACCTGGATCGTCATCCGCATCCCGGGGAGGTCCCGGTCCTTCCACTCCTTCGAGGGGAACCCCGCGGGCGCCCCCTCCAGGACGCCGGGGTCGTAGACCTTCATCCGGATCGCCGCGTGCGGGCAGACCAGCGCGCACTTCGCGCAGTCGATGCAGATCGACGGGTCCCAGATCGGGATCTCGTGGGCCAGGCTCCGCTTCTCCCACCGCGCCGTGCCCGTGGGGAAGGTGCCGTCGACGGGGAGGGCGGAGACCGGGAGCAGGTCCCCCTCCCCCGCGATCATCTTCGCCAGCACGCGCTGGACGAAGTCGGGGGCCTCGGGCGGCACGGGCGGGAGCCGGTGGCGTGCGCCGGTCGCCCGCTCCGGGACCGGGACCTCGTGGAGCGCGTCGAGGGCGGCGTCCACGGCGGCGAAGTTCCGCTCGAGCACCACCTCCCCCCGCTTCCCGTAGCTCTCGCGGATGGCGTCCTTGATCGCGGCGATCGCCTCGTCCCGCGGGAGGACCCCGGACAGCGCGAAGAAGCAGGTCTGGAGCACGGTGTTGATCCTGGCCCCGAGCCCCGCCTGCCGCGCCACCCGGTAGCCGTCGACGACGAAGAACCGGAGGCGCTTCTCGATGATCTGCTCCTGGACCTCGACGGGCAGCCGGTCCCACACCTCGTCGGGCCCGTAGGGGCTGTTCAGGAGGAACGTGGCCCCCGGCTCCGCGACCCGGAGGACGTCCATCCGGTCCAGGAAGCCGAACTGGTGGCAGGCCACGAAGGTCGCCCGGTCGATCAGGTAGGAGGACCGGATCGGCCGGGGCCCGAACCGCAGGTGGGAGACGGTGACCGAGCCCGCCTTCTTCGAGTCGTAGACGAAGTACGCCTGGGCGAAGAGCGGCGTCCGCTCCCCGATGATCCTGATCGAGTTCCGGTTGGCGCTCACCGTGCCGTCCGACCCCAGGCCGTAGAAGACCGCCCGCACCGTGTCCTCGGCCTCGGTGGAGAACCCCCGGTCGACGGGGAGGCTGGTCCACGTGACGTCGTCCACGATCCCCACGGTGAAGTGGTTCCGGGGCTCCTCCCGCGCGAGCTCGGCGAAGACCGCGGCCGCCATGGCGGGGGTGAACTCCTTCGACGAGAGCCCGTAGCGGCCGCCGATCACCCGGGGGAGGCCGGGGAACGGGGCGCGGCCCGCGGCCACCTCCTCGGCGAGGGCCGTGACCACGTCCTGGTAGAGCGGCTCCCCCGGCGCGCCGGGCTCCTTCGTGCGGTCCAGGACCGCCACGGCGCGGACCGTCGGGGGGAGGGCGGCGACGAAGGCGGCGGCGTCGAACGGCCGGAACAGGCGGACCTTCACGAGCCCCACCCGCTCCCCCCGCGACGCCAGCGCCTCGATCGTCTCCTCGACCGCGCCCGCGGCCGAGCCCATCAGCACGATCACGCGGTCCGCCTCGGGGTCCCCGACGTAGTCGAACAGGCGGTACCGCCTGCCGGTCCGCTCGGCCAGGCGGTCCATCGTCCGCTGCACGATCTCGGGGGTCCGCAGGTAGAAGGGGTTCGCCGCCTCCCGGGCCTGGAAGAAGACGTCGGGGTTCTGGGCGGTGCCCCGGATCACCGGCCGCTCCGGCGAGAGGGCGCGCCCCCGGTGGGCGCGGACCAGCTCGTCGTCGATGAGCGCCCGGACGTCCTCCTCCTCGAGCGCCTCGATCTTGTTCACCTCGTGGGAGGTGCGGAAGCCGTCGAAGAAGTGGACGAAGGGGACCCGGGCCTCGAGGGTCGCGGCGTGCGCCACGAGCGCGAGGTCCTGGGCCTCCTGGACCGACGACGACGCCAGCATGGCCCAGCCCGTGGTCCGGGCCGCCATCACGTCGCTGTGGTCGCCGAAGATCGACAGGGCGTGGGTGGCGACGGTCCGGGCGGCCACGTGGAGCACGGCGGGGGAGAGCTCCCCCGCGATCTTGAACATGTCCGGGATCATGAGCAGGAGGCCCTGGGAGGCCGTGAACGAGGTGGCCAGGGCTCCCGCCTGGATCGCCCCGTGGAGGGCGCCGGCCGCCCCGCCCTCGCTCTGCATCTCGATCACGTCGGGGACCGCGCCCCAGAGGTTGGGGCGGCCGGCGGCCGACCACGCGTCCGCGAGCTCGGCCATGGGGGACGACGGCGTGATGGGGTAGATCGCGATCACCTCGCTCGCCAGGTAGGCGATGCGCGCGGCGGCCTCGTTGCCGTCGACCGTGATCGCCCGGGGGCCCGCCCGTTCCCCGCCGTTCCTCACATCCGCAAGCGTGGACCGCCCGCGGGGCGCGGGGTCCGGCCGGAGGGCCCGGCTCCGGGGGGCCCAAGGTCCCGCCGATCCCCTCCGGGCCGGGAACGCCCCCGGCCGGGCTCAGCCGCGGGCGCGTCGGCGCGAGGCGCCCTCGAGGAGCATGAGCGAGACGGGGAGGAGGCCGCCCGCGAGCACCAGCCCCCACTCGCGGGGGGTGAGGGGCGCCGTGCCGAGCACGCCGCGCGCCGGCGGCCAGACGATCGCGCCGAGCTGGAGCGCGAGGCCGGCGCCGACCCCGGCCAGGAGCCACGGGTTCGAGGCGAGGCGGCGGAGCGAGGGCGGGTCGCCGGGGGGCCGGCGGACGGCGAACGCGTAGAGGAGGTGGGCCACGACGAGCACGGTGAACGCGAGGGCCCGGGCGTGGGCCCAGGGCTCGCCCCACGCGAACCGCGCCACCGCCAGGGCCCCGAGGGGCGCGCCGGCCATGAGCGCGGCGCGCCGCACCAGGACGAGGAGGCGGCGCCCGGAGAGCAGCCGCTCGCCCCGGGGGCGCGGCGGTCTCTCCATCACCCGGGGGTCGATGGCGTCGACGGCGAGGGCGATCGCCGGCGGCCCGTCCGTGAGCAGGTTGATCCACAGGAGCTGGAGGGGGAGGAGGGGAACCCCGAGGGCGGGGAAGAGGACGAGGGCGCCCACCACCACGGCGATCTCCGAGAGGTTCCCCCCGACCAGGTACTCGACCACCTTCCGGATGTTGTCGTAGATCCCGCGGCCCTCGCGGACCGCGTGGACGATCGTGGCCAGGTCGTCGTCGGTGATCACCATGTCGGCCGCCTCCCGGGCGACGTCCGTCCCCCGCCGACCCATGGCCACGCCGATCTCGGCGCGGCGGAGGGCGGGGGCGTCGTTCACGCCGTCCCCCGTGACGGCCACGACGTGCCCGCGGGCCTGGAGGGCCTCGACCAGGGCGAGCTTCTGGTCGGGATCGACCCGGGCGTAGACGGGCACCGCGAGGGGGTCCTCGGGCAACCCCGCGGCCCGGAGCTCCGCGCCGGTCCGCACGCCGCCCTCCCCCTCCAGGAGCCCCACCTCGCGGGCGATCGCCGCGGCCGTCCCCGCGTGGTCGCCGGTCACCATCGCCAGCCGGATGCCCGCCCGCCGGGCCTCCTCGACGGCCGCCCGGGCCTGGGGCCGGACGGGGTCCCGGAGCCCCACCAGGGCGACGAAGCGGAGCTCCCGCTCCGCCTCCTCGAGGTCGGCGGGCGGGCCGGGGAGCGGTCGGTCCGCCAGGGCCAGGGTCCGCATCCCGGTCGCCGCGAGCTCGTCGACCAGGCCAGCCAGCCGGAGGCGTTCCCCGGGTCCGAGCGGCGCCTCGCCCGCCGCCGTGGCCGCCCGGGAGCACAGGTCCAGGACCACCTCCGGGGCCCCCTTCACCAGGAGCGCCACGGCCCCGTCGGGGCCCCGGACGGCCACGGTCATCCGCCGCCGCCCCGCCTCGAAGGGGAGGGCCCCGAGGAGGGCGTGGCTGGCGCGGAGCCGGCGGACCTCCTCGCTGCCGACCGCCTCCAGGAGCGCGACGTCCAGGGGATCGCCGCTCGGCGGGTCGAGCGCCGCGTCGTTGCACAGGGCCGCCACCCGCGCCGCCGCGGCTCGGGCCCGGGGCGGGAGCGCGCCGAATGGACCGGGCGGCAGGTCCGCCGTGGCCGCCGCCTCGAGCCGCATCCGGTTCTCGGTGAGCGTGCCGGTCTTGTCGGTGAGGATCGCCGTGGCCGCCCCCAGCGTCTCCACCGCCGCCAGCCGGCGCACGATCGCCCCCCGGGCCGCCATCCGGCGGACCCCGAGGGCCAGGGCCACGGTCACCACGGTCGCGAGCCCCTCGGGGACCGCCGCCACCGCGAGGGCGACGCCGGCGAGGAACGCGCGCTGGAGCCCCTCCCCGGAGAGCCCGGTCCGGACGGCGATCAGGGCGAACACCCCGGCGGCCACGGCCACCGCGATCGCCCCCAGCCGGAGCGTGAGCCCCCGGAGCTCGCGCTGGAGGGGCGTCATCGCCTCCGGGGCCCCGAGGTGTGCCGCGATCCGGCCGAGCTCGGTCCCCGCCCCGGTGGCCACCACGATCCCCCGGCCCGCGCCGCGGGTCACGACGGTCCCCGAGAACGCGGTGGCGGGCCGCTCCGAGAGCCCGACGCCCTCGGGGGCCCCCGGCGACTTGGTCACCGGGAGGGACTCCCCGGTGAGGAGCGACTCGTCGACCTCGAGCAGCGTCGCCTCCACCAGGCGGAGGTCCGCGGGGACCCGGTCGCCGGCCGCGAGCAGGACCACGTCGCCGGGGACCAGCTCCCGGGCGGGCACCTCGCGGACGACGCCGTCGCGGAGCACCCGGGCCCGGGGCGACTCCATCCGGCGGAGGGCCTCGAGGGCCTCCGCCGCCTTCCCCTCCTGGAGGAACGCGATCGCCGCGTTCAGCGCGACGATCGCGAGGATCGCCGAGGCGTCGACCGGCTCCCGCAGGCCGAAGGCGTCCACCGCCGCCGCGGCGATGAGGAGGACCGACATCGGCTCCCCGAGGAGCCGCAGGAGCCGGATCGGCCAGGGGACGCGCGGCGGGGGAGGGAGCTCGTTCGGCCCGTGGCGCCGGAGACGCGCCCGGGCCTCCGCCTCGGTGAGCCCGACGGCGGGATCCACCCCGAGCCCCGCCGCCTCGGCCCCAGCGTCCACGCGTCGGCCCGCGCCCACGGCCCCATGATGCGGGAACGAGGAGGGGGGCGGCGGCGGTGGCCTGACCGGCGCCCCGCGCTCCGGGCTAGGCTGTGCCGTCGTGGAGGCGTCCGCGTGGCCCCCCGGCCCGCTCCCCGCCGGCAAGCTCCCGGTGGGGCTGCTCGACGGCCTGCTCGCGCGCCTCCCCCCGCCTCCGCCCGAGGTCCGGCTGGGCCCGCGCGTGGGGGAGGACGCCGCGGCGATCGAGGTCCCGGCCGGGACGCTGGTCGTGGCCACCGACCCCATCACGCTCACCTCGCGGGACGTCGGCCGGTTCGCCATCGTGATCAACGCGAACGACGTGGCCGTCACCGGGGCCCGCCCGCGGTGGTTCCTGGCCGCCGTCCTCCTGCCGCCGGGGACGACCGCGGGCGACGTCGAGGGGCTCTTCGATGGGATGGCCGAAGGCCTCGCCGCCGCGGGGGTCTCCCTCGTCGGCGGCCACACCGAGGTCACGGCCGCCGTGTCCCAGCCGGTCGTCGTGGGCCAGATGCTCGGCCTGGCGGAGGACGGACGCATCGTCGAGACCGGCGGCATGCGCGCGGGCGATGCGGTCCTCCAGGTGGGGCCCGCCCCGATCGAGGGGGCGGCGGTCCTGGCCGCGGAGGCGGCGGAGCGGCTCGGGGGGCTCGACCCCTCGGTCGTGGAGGCCGCCCTCCGGGCCGCCTCCGATCCGGGGATCTCGGTCGTGGAGCCGGCGCTCCTCGCCCGGGACCTGGGCGCGACCTCGCTCCACGACCCGACCGAGGGGGGCCTCGCGTCGGGCCTCCACGAGATGGCCCGCGCGTCGGGTCTGGCGATCGAGGTCGACCCCGAGGCGGTCCTGTGGTTCGAGCCGGGCGTCGCCGTCTGCCGGGCCCTGGGGGCCGACCCGTGGGCCACGCTCGCCTCGGGGACCCTGCTGGCGGCGTTCCCATCGGAGCGGGCGGAGGACGCCCGGCGCGCGCTGGAGGGGGAGGGCCACGGCGCCGCGATCGTCGGGGTGGCGGTCGAGGGGAGCGGGGTGCGGGACCGCGCGGGCCGGCCGGTGCCGTGGCCCGAGCGGGACGAGGTCGCGCGGGTGGTCTCCGCCGGCGGGCCGTGAGGCGGGGATGTCGCCCCGTCCCTCGGGGGTCCACCGGGCCTTGCCGGGGCGGCCGCCCTGCGGCATGGTGGGGTCGTCACGTCGCGACGAGAGGAGGTGTCGCATGCACCGCCACGACGCCGTCGTGCACGCGCACGAGCACGCCCACGTGGTCCACTACCTCCGCCACGGGACCACCTGGGAGCACCTGCAGGCCACCCACGACCACGAGCACAACCACCCGGCGGTCGAGCACGAGCACCCCGACCACGAGGACCCGGAGAAGGAGCACCGCCGGGAGGGCCACATCCACGACCACGCGCACCCGACCACGGACTGAGCTCCGAAGGTCCCGTCCGCGGCGGGCCACCGGGCCCGCGCGGCGGTCGGGCCGCGGTGGCACGGTACGGCGCGAGGAGGCCCGAGCGTGGCGCGGGACGCGAGGACGAGGATCCTGCTGGTGCAGTCGGACCGGCGGCTGCGCGACCTGCTCGCGCCGTGGCTCCCCGGCGTCGGTTTCGAGGTCGCGGCCTGCCCCGAGCGGGCCCGGGACGGCTGCCCGCCCCCCGAGGGGTGCGGGCTCGCGGAGGACGTCGATCTGGTCGTGCTGGACCTCGAGCTCGAGAGCTGGCGCCTGCCCTGCGGGATCCCGGCCTGGGAGTTGCTCCAGCTCTACCGCTCGCGGGACAAGCCGGTGCTCGTGCTCGCGGGCGCCGACGACCTCGTCCGGCCGGTCCCCGGCGACCGCCTCGGCGTCCTCCGGCGACCCCCGGACCGGGAGACGTTCCTCGAGGCCGTCCGCGTCCTGCTCCTCGACCACCCGCTCGCGCCGGCCGGCCCCGGGGAGGTCGGGGCGCCGGCCGCCGACCGGGGCTAGCGGCCGCCGGCCAGCCTCCTCGGACGGTCAGCCCGCGGCCCGCACCGGGATGGCGAGGGCGAACCGGAGGGGGTCGGCCCCGAGGGCCGCGGCGTCCGCCATCCGCTGGATCGCGTCCGGGCCGGCGTGGCGGACCTGGGGAGCCGCCATCTCCCGGCGCTCGACCTCCCGGGGGTCGACGTAGCCCAGGGCGATCACCAGGCCCCGGGTCGCGCCGCTCGCCGCGATCCGGAGGTAGGCGTGGTTCAGGGCGTCGTGGCCGACCACGACGCCGGCGTCCGGCTCCACGACCGCGATCGCGAGGTCGCCGGCGAGGACCAGGTCCCGGTCCAGGCGGTGCGGGATCCCCGCGGCCTCGAGGACGGCCCGGAGGAGGTCGGTCGGGTCGTCGGGGTTCCGCACCCGGTCCCGGACCGACGGCGGGAGCTCGAAGCGGTCGAGCAGGGTGCGGGGCGGGGGCTCTGGAGGCCCGGAGGCGACCGGCGGCCGCGCCGCCCCGCCCAGCTCCTCCTCCCGGAGGTGCCGCGCGGGGTCGGGGGCCGCGGCCCGTCGCGGCCGGGGCTCGTAGAGCGGCGGCGGCACGTCGATCCTGGGCGGGGGCGGGGACCTCCGGCTGACGCGCCCGAGGACCCGGCCGCCCCGCGCGCGAACCTCGACCTCCACCGCGTCGGGGAGGAGGGCGAAGACGCGGGCGGCGGCGTCGTGGACCAGCCGCCGCACGATGGGGGAGGAGGGATCGGCGTCGTCGAGCTCGAGCGTCACCGCGGCTCGCCCGGACGCGTCGACCGCGAGGGCGGGCCGGCCCTCGGCCGCCGGTGCGCGGGCCCGGGTCCTCGCGAGCACGACCCCCAGGGTCGCGACCGCGAGGGCCCCGACCGCCACCGCGATCCAAGCCCAACCCTCCGGCACCGCGCTTCCTCCCCGCCTACTCGGTCCCCGAGGGGACGACCCACTGCTCGACGATCCAGCCGTGCTCGACGCGGAGCCGGCTCTCGCCCCCGGGCGCCTCGTCGGTCGGGTGCCAGACCACCTGTGCCCCCTCCTCCTCGCCGGCGAGCTCGACCTCCTCGGTGCCCATCCCGAACAGCGGGCACGTCGGGAGGTAGCCCCGGATCCGGCGCCGACCCTCCAGGGTCTCGGATCCGACGTGGAGCCGGGCGTCGGGGGCGTACAGCACCGCGGCGGCCTCCGCGTCCCGCTCCTCCATGGCGACGAGCCAACGCCTGGCCACCTCGAGCGGCGGGAGCGGGAGCGGGTCGGGGTCGGGGTGGCGGTGGGTGAGCGGGGGGCGGCCCTTCTCCTCGGGGCGCGCCGCGCCCACCAGGTCGCCGAACCGGCGCTGCCGGTTCGAGACCCTCGTCCCCTCCCGGAGCCGCACGGCCACGGCCCGCTCGACCTCGCCCTCGCGGAGCACGTCGAACCGCACGCGCGCCCCGGTGACCCGCGCGGCGGGCTGCACGTCGCGCGCCCGCACCGGGTACTCGCGGGTCCCGTGCTCGACGACCCCCTCGCCGGTCCTGGGGTCGAACCACTTCATCCGACCGATCGGCATCGCACCACCAGCGTGGCACGGCCGCGCCCGCCCCGGCCAGGGCCGGCCGGCCTTCCGGGCGCCGGGCCTCCGCCCCTCGGTCAGGGTACGCGGGCCCGACCCCTCTGCGCGCGCAGGGTCAGGCGGTCCTCCACGCCGACCACGCCGTCCACCCGGCGGACCACGTCCAGGAGGATCTCCCGCTCCTCGTCCTCGACCTCGCCGCCGAGGCGGACGACCCCCCGCTGGACCTCCGCGTGGATGGCCCAGGGGTCCGACCACAGCCCCCGCCGGATCACGTCGCCCTCGATCTCCGCCCGGATCTCCTCGTCGCTGCGGAGGAACGGACGCAGGAGGTCGCCCCGGCTCACGATCCCGACCAGCCGTCCCTCCTCGTCCACCACCGGGAGGCGCTTCACGCCGGCGTCGAGCAGGGTCCGGATCGCGAGCCGCACCGGGTCCTGCGGCCGGGCCGTCACCACCTGCCTCGTCATCAGGTCCCGGGCCCGGAGGTCGCGGGCGGCGCGCTCGGCCCGCTCGAGGAGCCGACGGTCGACGAACCACTCGAGGAAGCGCCGCCGACGGCGGGGCTCCACCGCGGCCCGCTCCGCCCCCAGGAGGTCGGCCTCGGTGACGATGCCCACCAGCCGGCCGTCGTGGACGATCGGGATCCCGCTCACGCCTCGCTCGTACATCAGCCGGGCGAGGTCCTTGAACGAGGCCTCCGGGGGCGCCGTCACGACGTCCCGGGTCATCACGTCCTGCACCTTGGTGATCCTCATGGCCCCCTCCTTCGCCGGCCGGTCGCATCGTGCCCGCCGCCCGCCCCTTCGCGGGGAGCCGGAGGGCCTCCTTCCGCCGGGCCCTCCGGCCGGGAAGGCCGGAGGGGCGGGGATGAGGGTCCCCGCCCCTCCGGGTCCCGGGTGGGCGACCGGGCGCTACCTGAGGATCGGGTGCCGCTGCACGATCGGCAGCCGCTCCCAGTACCCGCCGAGCCCCAGGTACCGGCCCGCGTCGATCGCCGCGAGGCCGGCCAGGACGATCGCGTACACGACGTGGTCGTCCACGAACGGGTTGTGCTGGGGCCAGATCGACGTGGCGGTGTAGAAGATCGCCATCCACACGATGCCGCCGAAGGCCGCGATCCGGGTCATGACGCCCGAGATCAGCCCCAGGCCGATCAGCAGCATGGACAGCATGTAGACCCAGTCGACCCAGGCCGGCGGGTTCGCCACCGGGCCCTGCGCGGTCATCGTCACGTTCCCGATGGCCTGGTACAGGCCCTTGAACGGGCCCTTCAGGGCGTAGGCGAACACCCCCGCCGTCGGAGACCCGCCGTTGAGCCACGCCTGGCCCTTGGCGAAGAAGTCGATGGTCCCGTCCTCGAGCCTCCCGGTGGAGAACCCGAGCGCGAACGCCTTGTCGAGGAACGCCCACAGGAACACCCACCCGAGCGAGATGCGGGCGAGCCCCCACAGGAGGGCGCCCTTCACGCGGGGAGCGGCGACCTGCGGCTGGACCTCGACGGGCGCGGGCGCCCGGACGGATCCGTCGCGGGTCGGTTCCTGCACCTCGGCCCGTGCCATCGCTCCCACCTCCTTCCTTAGCTCGTCGGTCCTTGCACTCATCCTCAGCTTCGGCGCCCGCCGCTCCCCCGATACCGGTCTCCCGCCCCGCTCCTCGGTGGGACCAGGTCCCGATCCTTGGGGGGACCCCGCCGGGACCTCTGACCCTGGGGGCGCTGTTCCTGGGCAGCGCGACCCCCCGCGTCCCCCTCTCGCGGAGGCCCCCGGGCTGGCCGTCCGCTCGCCCGCGGGGTCCGGTGCCATACTCCGGCCGTGGTGCAGGTCGAGGCCTTCCTGGCCCGCTACCCCCCGTTCGACGCCCTCGCTCCGGAGGAGCTCCGGCGGGTAGCCCGCTCGGTCCAGATCCAATTCTTCCCGGCCGGGGCCACGATCCTGCGCCGCTCCGGCGAGCCCGCCGGGTTCCTGTACGTGGTGCGGACCGGCGCGGTGGAGCTCGTGGAGGACGGCCGGGTGCTCGACCTGCTCCTCGAGGGGGAGGTGTTCGGCCACCCGTCGCTCCTGTCGGGGCTCGACCCGACGCTCTCCGTCCGGGCCCACGAGGACACGCTCTGCTACCTCGTCGACCGGGAGGTGGCGGAGGCCGTCCTCGGCACGCCCTCGGGGCTCGCGTTCCTCTCGGCCAGCCTGCGTCGTCGGGTCGAGCGGGTCGCCGAGGCGCGGCGGCTGGTGGAGGCCGACCCGCGGATGGTCCCGGTGGGGCGGCTCGTGCGCCGCCCCCCCGTGACGTGCGGGCCCGGGACGACGATCCGGGAGGCCGCCGGGATCATGGCCCGCGAGCGGGTCTCGTCGCTGCTCGTCGTGGGGGCCGCGAGCCTCGGGATCGTCACCGACCGCGACCTCCGCTCGCGGGTCCTGGCCGCGGGCCGGGACCCGGGGGCGCCGGTGGCGGCGGTGATGTCGACCCCGGTCGTCACGGTCCCCGCCGAGGCCACCGCCGAGGAGGTGCTGCTCGCGATGCTCGAGCACGGCGTCCACCACCTGCCGGTGACGGACGCGGCGGGGGCGGTGGTGGGCGTGGTCTCCGACACCGACCTGCTGGGCCTGGAGCGGACCGACCCGTTCGCCGTCCGGAGCGCGATCGAGCGGGCGCCCGACCGGGAGCGGCTGATCGCCGAGGCCGGTCGCCTCCCCGCCGTGGTGCGGGGGCTCGTCGAGGCCGACGTCGACCCGGTCCACGTGGGCCACGCGGTCGCCATCGCGATCGACACCCTCACCCGCCGCCTCCTCGAGCTCGCGATCGACGAGCTCGGCGACCCGCCCGGCCCCTGGGCCTGGCTCGCGCTGGGGAGCCAGGCCCGGCACGAGCAGGCCCTCGCCACCGACCAGGACCACGGGCTCGCCTACGAGCCGGGGGGCGCTGACCTCGAAGAGGCCGACCGGTACTTCGCCGCGCTCGCCGAACGCGTCACCGAGGGGCTCGAGGCGGCGGGGATCCCCCGCTGCCGCGGGGGGGTGCTCGCGACGAACCCGGCGTGGCGGCGGACCGCGGCGGGGTGGGAGGCGGAGCTCCGGCGGTGGATGGCCGACCCGGGGGTCGAGGGCCGGGTCTTCACGAGCATCGCCCTCGACTACCGGCGCGTGGCCGGGCCGCTGGACGTCGCGGGCCGGCTGGACGCGGCGATCCGCGATGCGCCCCGCCACCCGGGGTTCCTCCGCCGCCTGGCGCTGACCGCGGTCGAGCTGCGCCCGCCGACCGGGTTCCTCCGGGACCTCGTCGTCGAGCACCGCGGGGCGCACGCGGGCACGTTCGCCGTGAAGGACTCGGGGATCACCCCGATCACGAACCTGGCGCGGGCCTACGCCGTCTCGGCGGGCACCGTGGGGAACCGGACCCTGGCCCGGCTCGAGGTCGCCGTGGGGTCGGGGCGGATCGACGAGGAGCTCGGCGCCGGGCTCCGGGAGGCGTTCCGCCTGCTGTGGCGGGTGCGGCTCGAGCACCACGCGCGCCTGATCGGGAGGGGCGCGCAGCCCGACGACCACGTCGACCCCGCCGAGATCGGCCCCATCGCCCGCCGGGGCCTCAAGGAGGCGTTCCGGACGATCGAGCGCGCCCAGCGCCTCCTGGCCCGGGAGATGGGGTTCCGGCTGCGGTGAGGGGACCGCCGCCCCCGCCGCGGGCCCTGCGGCGCGCGCCGTGGACGGCGGCGGCGTTCGCCGCGCTCGACTTCGAGACCACCGGCCTCGACCCCTCCCGCGACGCGGTCGTCTCGTTCGGCGTGGTGCCGGTGCTCGGGGGGCGGGTGGTCGTGGGCGGGGCCGTGTACCGCGAGGTGGCGCCCTCGGCGCCGCTCACGGCGGCGTCGATCGTCGTCCACGGGCTCCGGCCGGTCGACCTCGCCGGGGCCCCGGGGCTCGAGGAGGCCCGGGCGGAGCTGGCGGCGGCCCTGGCCGGGCGGTTCCCCCTGGCCTGGGGGGCGGGCATCGAGGCCGCCTTCCTCGCGCGGATCTTCGGCGGGAGGCCCCGGGCCTGGCGCCGGCGGATCGTCGACGTCCTGCGGCTCGCCGAGGTGGCGGACGCGGTCCCCGTCGGGGAGGAGCGTTCGCTCACGGCCGTGGCCGCCCGGCTCCGCGTGCCGGTGGAACGGCCCCACCACGCCCTCGACGACGCCCTCACCACGGCCCAGGTGTTCCTGGTCCTGATGGCGAGGCTCGCGCCCCGCGGCTACGACACGCCGGCGCGGCTGCTCCGCGCGAGCCGCTCCGCCCCCCGGACGTCGCTCCGAGGACCCGGGAGGGTGGGAGCCGGGGCCGGCTGAAGCCGCCGCGGCGCCTCGAGGTTCATCCCCCCGGCGGGTCCGGCGGCATCACCGGGCGACGCGGGAGGGTGACCCCGGCGAGGCGGGCCACGGCGGCCACCACGTCGTCGCGGGTCACGATCCCGACGGGCCGCCCCTCCTCGTCGACCACCGGCAGGCGGTTCACGCCGTAGCGGACCATCAGGGCCGCGGCCTCGGCGATCGGGGCGTCCGGGCGCACCGCGCGGACCGCGGTGGTCATCGCCTCCCGGACCCGCGCGGTCCTTCCCGCGAGCGCGTCGGCCAGCACGTGCTCGACCCGGAGGAACGGCCCCCGGACCGCGGGCTCGCCCACCGCTACGGGGACCCGGGACACGAGGTCCCGGAGCGTCACCACCCCGACGACCCGGCCCTCCTCCACCACGGGGGCGCCGCTCACCCCCGCCCGCTCCAGCTCCCGCGCGGCCTCCGCCACCGGCGTGTCCGGCGCGAGCGCGAGGACGTCCCGGGTCATCACGTCCCCGACGGAGCCCAGGCCGCCGGCCCGGTCGTCGGCGCCGGCCGGCTCCCGCGTGGGTCCCGCTGCGACCATCTCGCAGCCTCCCGTACGAGCTCTCCATGGCCACCGTAGCGTGGGTCCTCCCCCACCCCAGGGCCGATCGGCACCCTCGGGACGGGACCGTGGTCCCTAGGGAGGGGCGTCCCGGCGGTCGTACCGTGACGCCCGTGGCGGGGACGCGGAGGAGGGGACCGATGCGCACGGTGGCGGACGTGATGACGAGGGAGGTCGTGACGGCCACCGGCTCGACGCCCTTCAAGGAGCTGGTGCGGCTGCTCCACGAGCACCGCGTGAGCGCGCTCCCCGTGGTGGACGACGACCGCCGTCCGCTGGGGGTCGTCTCCGAGGCGGACCTCCTCCTCAAGGAGGAGCGCGTGGGGGCGCCGCCCCCTCGGTCGTTCCTCGCGCGGTGGCGCCGCCGGGCCGAGCGCGCGAAGGCCGAGGGGTCGGTGGCGGCCGAGCTCATGACCAGCCCGGCCGTGACGATCGAGCGGTCCGCCACGCTCCCCGAGGCCGCCCGTCTGATGCACGAGCGGGGGGTGAAGCGGCTCCCCGTCGTGGACGAGGACGGACGGCTGGTGGGGATCGTGAGCCGGTCCGACCTGCTCCGGGTGTTCCTCCGTCCCGACGCCGAGATCAGGGAGGAGATCCTCCGCTCGGTGATCGGAGAGGCTCTCTGGCTGGACCCCACGGCCTTCCGGGTGGAGGTCGAGCAGGGACGGGTCCGGCTCGAGGGGACGCTCGAGCGGCGCAGCCTCGTCCCCGTGCTGGTTCAGCTGGTGTCGCAGGTGGACGGCGTGGTCGGGGTGGAGAGTCGGTTGGGGTGGCAGGTGGACGACGTCGCCGCCCGCTCCGAGATCCCGACCCCCTGGGGGGTGTACGTCCGCTGAGCGCCCAGGTCCGCTCCGCCGGGACTTCCCGAGGACCCTCCGTCCGGACCGACCCGCCCCTCCTGGTCCGTCACGCCCACGGGTCCTCCCCGGCGGAGCCACGCGGCGAGCGGGAGCGTCCGGCGCCTGGCGCCGGCGCCCCGCTCGGCCGCGTCCCGCTTCGCTGAAGCCCGCTTCGCTGAAGGGCGCCCACCGTCCGCTCCGCGTCCCGCGGCGGCCGCACGTGCCCCCGGCCCTCGGCGGCTCGGTCCGGGCCCACCGTCCCCGGCAGGGTCCGCCCCGCCGCCCGGCGGGGGCCCTTGGGACCGGACGGAGCGGGCCGGACGGCCGGGGAAGCTCGTCGCGAGGCCGCCGAAACTCCTCGCAGGAAGGAGGTCGAGGTGGCACGAGACGAAGGGAGTCCGCTCCCGCTGGTGCTGTTCTCCGGGACCGACGACCGCCTGACCGCCGCGGCGGTCCTCGCCGTCGGCGCCGCGGCGATGGGCCGGCGGGTGCACGTGTTCCTCCAGTACTGGGCCCTGGACGCGTTCCGGGCCGACCGGATCGCGAAGGACCACGGCGCGGCCCCGGAGGCGGGGCCGGAGGGCCGGGCCGCGATGCAGCGCCACGGCGGCCAGCACTGGAGCGAGCTGTTCCGCCAGGCCAAGGAGGTGGGCGAGGTCAGGATCACCGCCTGCGCGCTCTCGATGGAGATGCTCGGCCTCTCGATGGAGGACCTGGATCCGCTGGTCGACGGGCAGGAGGGGGTCGCCTCGTTCCTCCTCGCTGCCGGCGACGGCGGCATCACGTTCATCTGAGGAGGGATCGGTCATGGGGACGACGGTCGAGGTCCACCGGAGCATCGACGCGCGCGGCATGCCCTGTCCGGGCCCGCTGATGTCGCTGATCGGGGCGGTCCGCGAGGCGGAGGTCGGACAGGTGATCGAGGTCTGGTCCACGGACCCCGGTTCCGCCACCGACATCCCGGCCTGGGTGCGGAAGGCCGGCCACGACCTGGTGGAGGTCGAGGAGACCGCCGACGGCACCCGGTTCGTCGTGCGGAAGGCGAGGTGAGGGAGGTGCCGGCCCGGATCGTCGTCCTCGGGGGAGGGGTCGGCGGGACCCTCGTCGCGAACCTGCTCTCCGCGCGGCTCGGGAGGGACGCGCGGGTGACGGTCGTGGACCCCACCGGGATGCACGTGTACCAGCCGGGGTTCCTCTACCTGGCGCTCGGGCAGGCCAACGGCCGGTGGCTCGTGCGCGACGAGCGCACGCTGCTCCGCAGGGACGTGGACCTCGTGGTCGAGGAGGCGATCCGGATCCACCCCGACGCGGGGACCGTGCAGCTCCGCCGGGGCGGGAGCCTGGAGTGGGACCACCTCGTGATCGCGACCGGCGCGCGCCTGGCCCCGGAGCAGGTCCCGGGGCTCTCCGAGGGCGCGCACGACTTCTACTCGCTGGAGGGCGCCCAGCGGCTCCGCGAGGAGCTCCGCCGGTTCCGGGGCGGCCGGATCCACGTGGGGGTGGCGGGGATCCCCTACAAGTGCCCCCCGGCCCCCGTCGAGTTCGTACTGATGCTCGACGACCTCCTCCGTCGCCGGGGCATCCGGGAGCGGACCGAGCTCACGCTGCTCTCGCCCCTGAACCGGGCGTTCACGATCGAGTCGGCCTCGAAGCTGGTCCAGCCGATCATGGAGCGGCGCGGGATCCGCCTCGTGACGTTCTTCAACATCGAGTCGGTGGACCCCTCGGCGGGCGTCGTCACCTCGCTCGAGGGCGAGAAGGTCGAGACCGACCTCCTGATCGCGGTCCCGCCCCACCGGGGGCAGCGCGTGATCGAGGCGTCGAGCCTCGGGGACCCCTCGGGATGGGTCCCCACCGACCGGGCCACCCTCCAGGTCGAGGGGCACGAGCGGATCTTCGCGATCGGCGACGCGACCAACCTGCCGATCTCGAAGAGCGGCTCCACGGCCCACTTCGAGGCGCCGGTGGTGGCGAGCCTGATCGTGTCCCAGATCCGGGGGTCCGCCCCCCGCGCGAACTACGGGGGCCGGGTGATGTGCTTCCTGGAGACCGGCGCGCGGCGGGCCACCGTCCTGCGGTTCGACTACGAACACCCGCCGGTGCCGCCCCGGCCCTCGTTCGCCTGGCACGCGGCGAAGTGGATCTTCAACCGCCTGTACTGGGAGACCGTGCCGCGGGGGCGGATCCCCGAGCCGCCCCGCGGGGGAGAGGAAGGAGCTCGAGGATGAGCACGATCGTGGCCAAGACCCTCGACGTGCGCGGGCTCTCCTGCCCGCTGCCGATCGTGAAGACCGCCCAGGCGATGCGGGACCTGGCGCCGGGGGAGCTCGTGGAGGTGCTCGCCACCGACCCGGGCTCGGTCCCGGACTTCGAGGCCTGGTGCCGCTCGACGGGGAACACGCTGGTGGAGCGGAGCGAGGAGGGCGGCGTGTACCGCTTCCTCGTGCGGAAGGGGTGAGCGAGATGACCGAGCCGCAGGCAGCCGAGGGCGGCGCCCCGGCCCCGGCCGGGCACGACCGCCTGGTGATCTTCGCCTGGAGCGGGGACCTGGACCGCGTGTGGCCCACGCTGATCCTCGCCACGACCGCCGCGGCGATGGGGATGCGGGCCACGGTGTTCTTCACGTTCTGGGGGCTGTTCCCGCTGGTGCGGAACGACGTCCGGATCACCGGCGAGAACTGGATGCAGAAGATGCTCTCGCTCATGAACCGCGGGGGCACCGAGCACCTGAAGCTCTCGAAGATGAACTTCGCCGGCGCGGGCCCGGCGATGATGCGGAAGCTGGCCCGCGACCACAAGGTGGCGAGCCCGACCGAGCTCCTGCAGCTCGCACGGGACCTGGGGGTGCGGCTGGTCCCGTGCCAGATGACGATGGATCTCCTCGGCCTCCGCCGGGAGGACCTCGTGGAGGGGCTCGACGAGCCGGCGGGGGCCACGACGGCGCTGCTCGAGGCGAAGGACGCGATCACGCTGTTCATCTGACCGGAGGAAGGAGGGGCTGCATGGCCAGGGCACCGGATACCGTGGGCGAGGTGATGACCCGCGACGTGGCGACCGTCGGCCCGGACGAGCCGATGGAGGCGGCGCTCCGCCGGATGAACGAACGCGACATCGGCTCGGTGGTCGTCGTGGAGGGCGACCGACCGGTCGGGATCGTCACCGAGCGGGACGTGGTCCGGCACGCCCTCGATCCGGGCGAGCTGCGCGCGCGCCGGGTCGGGGACCTCATGTCGGCGCCGCTCGTCACGATCCCGCCCGCGGCGGAGGTCGTGGAGGCCTTCGAGCTCATGACCCGCGAGGGGATCCGCCGCCTCCCGGTGGTCGAGGACGGCCGGCTCGTGGGGATCGTGGCCGAGCGCGACCTCCTGCGCTGGGTGAGCCAGGTCGCGCGGGAGTGACCGCCCGGCGGCCCTCGGGGGCGGACCTGCTCCATCTCGGGCTCCGCGGGCTGCTCGCCGCGGTGTTCCTCTGGAGCGGGGTGGCGAAGGCCCTGGACCGCCAGGGCACGGTCCTCGCGGTCGACGCCTACGAGCTGCTCCCGGACCGGGCCGTCGAGGTGGTGGCGGGCGTCCTGCCGTGGGTGGAGATCGGGATCGGCGCGCTCCTGCTCGTGGGCCTGGCCCTCAGACCCGCCGCGGCCGGGGCCGCCGCGCTCCTCGTCGCGTTCCTGGGGGCGATGGCCCAGGCCAAGGCGCGGGGGCTGCGGATCGACTGCGGGTGCTTCGGTGGCGGCGGCCCCGGGGAAGGGGTGCGGTGGACGGACCTCGGGCGGGATGCGCTCCTGCTCGGGGCGGCGGTCCTCCTCGCCGTCCGCCCCCGGGGCCCGCTCCGCCTCGACCGGTACCTGGAGGCAGACGATGACGGGGAAGGGGAAGGCCGCGCGCGGGGTGCGGCCGTCGAAGGCTGAGCGTCGAGCCGCCGCTCGGCGTCGGGCGCGCCGGCGGGCCGTGGGGATGTGGCTGGGGGCGGCGGTGGCCGTCGGCCTGCTCGTCGCGCTCGTGCTCACGGGCGGCGATGGCGGCGGACCCCGCACCCGCCCCGCCGCGCCGGGCGAGGTGGAGGTGGCGGGTGTCCCGCGCGACGCGCCGCTCGCGGCGGGGGAGGCGCTGCCGGCCTTCTCCGCCCCCGGGCTCGGAGGCGGTCGGGTGGCGTGGGAGCCGGGGCGGCCCACGGTGGTCGCGGTGTGGGCCCCCTGGTGTCCGCACTGCCAGGTGGAGCTGCCGGTCCTGGCCCGGGTGGCGGCGGACCACCCCGGCGTGGACCTCGTGACGGTTGCGACGGCGCTCGACCTCCACCCCGGTCCCGACCCCGCCGCCTACATGGCGGACCACGGCCTGTCGTTCCCGGTGGCCCTGGACGACGAGGCCGGCACCCTGGCCTCCGCCCTCGGGATCCAGGGGTTCCCGACCGTCTACTACGTGGGCTCGGACGGCGTGGTGGTGGACGTCACCGTGGGCGAGACGGAGGAGGCGACGCTGCGGGCCCTGTTCTCGGCCCTGCGCTGAGGGCCCCGGCTCAGGCCCCGGGGGTGGTCGTGTGGCGGGCGAGGTACGCCGCGGCCTCCGCGCGCCGGGCCACCTCCAGCTTGGAGAGGATGCTCGAGACGTAGTTCTTCACGGTCTTCTCGGCGAGGCGGAGCTCCTCGCCGATCTCCCGGTTCGTCTTCCCCTCGGAGACCAGGGCGAGGATCCGCTCCTCCTGCGGCGAGAGCCGGGCCAGCTTCTCGTCCTTGAGGAGGTGCTTGCCCTTCCGGAGCCGTTCGAGGACGGCGTTCGTGACCGCGGGGTCGAGGAGGCTCTCGCCCTTGCCGACCAGGCGGATCGCGCGGAGGAGCTCGTTGCCCTTGACCTGCTTGAGGACGTAGCCGGAGGCGCCGGCCATGATGGATGCGAACAGGGCCTCGTCGTCGGCGAAGGACGTGAGCATCACGACCCGGGTCTTGGGGTGGCGGGCCCGGATCTCGCGGGTGGCCTCGATCCCGCTCCCGTCGGCCAGGCGGACGTCCATCACCACGACGTCGGGCCGGGACCGGTCCGCCTCGTCGATGGCCTCCCGGACCGAGGCGGCCTCGGCGGTCACCACGATGTCGTCGGTGGACTGGATCAGGGCCCGGATCCCTGCCCGCACGACCTCGTGGTCGTCGACGAGCATCACGCGGAGCGGCGGTTCGGCCACGGCGTAATGGTAGCCGGTCCCGGACCCCCCGAGCGCCACCTCAGGCATCCGCCATCGCCAGGGTGATCAGGGACTCCCCGGTGCGGTCCAGGAAGTCCTTGATCGTGGCCTCCGCCACCCGGTGCAGCAGCGCTCGGTCGATGGCGCGGCCCAGGGCGCCGAGGGGCGGCGTGTACCGCGCGCTGATCGCGAGCTGGGTGCGGCCCGGCCCCAGGGGGGCCACCTCGATGTCCGCCTCGAGCTTGGGGAACAGGCTCTCGGGCCCGGTCACCCGCCAGGACATCGGCAGGATCGTCTTGCCCCCCCGGCGGAGCGGCTCCCCGAGGGAGATCTCGACCTGCTTGTCGATCCGGAAGGCCTCCCCGAACCCCACCTCGGCGAGCAGCCGGACGCTCCGGTCCTCGGCCCGCTGGGCGACCCCCGGGAGCCACGCCTCGGGGGCGTCGAGCAGGGCCCGCTCGACGCGCTCGAACGCCATCGGGATCTCGAGGAA
>DATLZM010000005.1:0-2445 GCA_035573995.1 Actinomycetota bacterium
CCCGGCCACGTGGACCTCGGTGGACCCCGGCACGGGCCGCGTGGTGCCGCCCCCGGACGTGCTCGGCGTCCCGGCCGACGCCGCGCAGGCCCTGGCCGAGCTGGACGGGGACGGGATCGGGCCGGACCGGCCACCGGTCGCGGCCCCGCTCCCCGTGGAGGTCGTGATCACGCACGCTGCCGGCTCGGAGGGCCCACGCCCGGTGAGCCGCGGCCTGGCCCTCCACCGCCTCTCGGCCTCGGCGCTGAACCTCGGGGCGCTCGGGGGGCGGGCGGTGGAGGCGCTCGCCGGCCTGGCCGGGGGCGCCCGCTGCTACGAGATGGGCGTGCCCGCGAGGCCGCAGCTCCTGCTCGACGCGATCGTCGCGCTCCTCGCGGGCGACGGGGATCCGCCGGCGGGCGACGGGTCGCGGCACGGCGCCCCGGCCCCCGGGTCCGTCGATCGCATCGGGTAGGAAAGATACCCGCCGGTACCGATGAGCCGCGGGGGCCGCCGGGCCTAGCTTCGTCGCGGAGGAGCTGCCCGCCCCTTTCGAGACGGCGCGGGAGGCGCATGGCTCGGAGCGGCTCGACCGATCGGCTCGACCCCGCCCTGCCGGGGCGGATCGTCGCCGCCGTCCGGCGGGACCTGCCGCTCGCCGTCCTGGACCTCGCGGCGGTCTTCGCCTCGTACTTCGTCCCGCTCGTGCTGCGGTTCGGCGGCGAGGTGCCGGCGCGGTACTGGCGGGCGTTCTGGAGCTTCGGCTGCCTCGCGGTGGTGATCCACCTGCTCTCGAACTACCTCCTCGGCCTCTACGGGCAGATGTGGCGGTTCGCGAGCGTCCAGGAGGCGCGGCGGGTGATCCTGGCCGGGACCCTCGCCGGGCTCGTGGTCGTGGGGCTCGACCTGCTCCCGACCGGGGGGCTCCGGCCGCTGCCCCTCTCCGTCGTGGGGCTCGGGGCCGCGCTCTCGCTCGGCGCGGTGGGCGCGATCCGGTTCCAGAGCCGGCTGTTCGGCTTCCGCAGGCGGGCCGCCGCGACGGCCACCCGGCGGGTCCTCGTGATGGGGGCCGGGGAGGCCGGCGCCATGGTCCTGCGGGAGATGCTCGAGAACCCCTGGACCGGCCTTGACCCCGTGGGGCTGATCGACGACGACCCGCGGAAGGCCGGGATCTCGCTCCACGGGCTCCGGGTGCTCGGCCCGCGCTCCGCGATCCCGGGGCTCGTCCGGCGCCTCGCGGTCGACGAGGTGCTGCTCGCGATCCCGTCGGCCCCGGGCGAGGTGGTGCGGGACGTGGCCGCGCTCTGCGAGGAGGTGGAGGTGCCGCTCCGGGTCCTGCCGTCGCGACGGGAGCTCCTGGGCGGGCGGGTCGGGGTCCGCGACATCCGCGACCTCAGGATCGAGGACCTCCTCGGGCGCCGGCAGGTGGAGACCGACCTCCGCGCGGTCTCCGCGATGGTCCGCGGGCGGCGGGTCCTCGTGACCGGGGCCGGCGGGTCGATCGGGTCCGAGATCAGCCGGCAGGTCGCGGCGCTCGCCCCGGCCTCCCTCGTCCTCCTGGACCACGACGAGACCCACCTCCACGACGTCCTGGCCGACCTGAACGGCGCGCCCGCCACCCCGGTGCTGGCCGACGTGCGGGACCGCGACCGGGTGCTCTCGGTCTTCGAGGAGCACGCCCCGGAGGTCGTGTTCCACGCCGCCGCCCACAAGCACGTGCCGCTCCTCGAGCGCCACCCCGACGAGGCCCTGGCCACGAACGTGCTCGGCACGGCGAACGTGGCCGACGCGGCCCTGGCCTCGGGGGTCCGGCGGTTCGTCCTGATCTCCACCGACAAGGCGGTCCGGAGCGCGAACGTGATGGGGGCCTCGAAGTGGCTCGCCGAGCAGCTGGTCCGGAGCCTGGACGGGGCGGGCTGCGCGTTCTGCGCGGTGCGGTTCGGGAACGTGCTGGGGAGCCGCGGCAGCGTGATCCCCGCCTTCCTCCGCCAGATCGAGCGGGGCGGGCCGGTCACCGTCACCCACCCCGCGATGGCCCGCTACTTCATGAGCGTCCGGGAGGCGGTGGAGCTCGTCCTCCAGGCCGCGGCGATGGCCCGGGGCGGGGAGGTGTTCACGCTGGAGATGGGGGAGCCGGTGAACATCCTCGACCTGGCCCGGAAGCTGATCCGGCTGGCGGGGAAGGTCCCAGGCCGCGACGTCCCGGTCGAGATCGTGGGGCCCCGGCCCGGCGAGAAGCTCGTGGAGGAACTGGCCGGCCCCGGCGAGGAGCCGGAGCCCAGCGCCCACCCCGGGATCCTCGTCACCCGCCCGCCCCGCCCCCGGCCCGCGGAGCTCCGGGCGGCGATCCGGGAGCTCGAGGTCCTCGCGGGGGCGCGGGCGCTCGAGGAGCTCGCGGCGCGGATGAAGGGCTACGCCGTGGAGGGGTTCGCGGCCGCCGGCGGCGGCGTGGCGCTCCGCCCGCGG
>DATLZM010000006.1:0-22305 GCA_035573995.1 Actinomycetota bacterium
TCGCCGGGCCACCGGGCCGGCTCCCTCGAGGAGGCCGCCCGGCGGGCCTGGCCCGACGCCGCGGACGACGAGCTCGCCGCGTGCTGGGACCACCTCGCCGCCGCGCTCCGGGACGGGGCGTTCCACTACGTGGTCGCCGCCCAGCGGTTCACCGAGCCCACGCTCCGGACCATCGCGTACGTCGACCGGACCTCGCGGGCCTCGTTCTACGCCGTGGAGCTGATCCGGTTCGTCGGCCCGTCGGGGACCGCGACCGAGGCCCGCACGGTGTACCGGCCCGAGGCCCGCCCGGCGAGGGGGTCGCCGGCGATCGACGAGGCCGCGTTCCTCGGAGGCCTCGGCGATCCTCGCTTCCGCGCGTCGCTCGAGCGCGTGCTGGAGGCGGCGCGCTCCCTCGGGTACCGCATCGAGTGGGGCGTGCGGGGCGGGGCCATCAAGATCCCCACGCCCGACCACGCCGACCCGCTCAGCGTCGGATGGGTGTTCGACGACTCCCAGGCGAACTGGAACGGGCTGCGGAACCTCACCCTCGGCGTCCAGCCGGCCTCGGTCCGGAGGCGGCCCAGTATCGAGGGCGCCATCGCACGGTACGAGGACGCCCTCTCCCGGATCCCCGGGGGCAGGCGGGTCGTGACGGCGAGCGAGGACCTCCGGGGCTACGAGTTCGACCGGGAGACGCTCCCCGGGAGCGAGACCGCGATCGTCAGCTGCCTGGCCGAGCTCGCCCACGACGCGCAGGCGTCACCCGGGTACATCCCATAGGCGGGCCGAGCTTGGGCGTCATACGAGCCAGCGCTCGCGGTGGAGCGCTTCGTCGTAGGCCCGGCGGGCCTCGACCACGCTCGGTATCGCGGAGACCTCCGCGACGGGCACGTCCCACCACGAGTCGTACGACCCGACCCGCGCATCCGGGTCCGTGCGCACCACGATCACCGTGGTGCGATCGGACGCCCGAGCCTCTTCGAGGGCTCCGCGAACCTCCTGCAAGGTGCGGGCCTCGCTCGCGACCGCCCCCAGGCTCGCGGCGTTCGCGACGAAGTCAACGGCGACCGGCTCGCCCTCGAGCTCGCCCCGCGCGTCCCGGCGCCGGTACCTCGTTCCGTAGCCGCCCTGCCCCAGGGACTCGGAGAGGCCGCCGATCGACGCGAAGCCTCCGTTGTCGATCAGGACTACCGTGAGCCTGACGCCCTCCTGGACGCAGGTGGCGATCTCCGAGGACATCATCAGCCAGGAGCCGTCCCCGACCATCACGTACACCTCGCGGTCGGGATGCGCCAGCTTCACCCCCAGCCCGCCCGCGACCTCGTAGCCCATGCAGGAGTACCCGTACTCCAGGTGGTACCCGCCGGGCCGGTGCACACGCCACAGCTTGTGGAGGTCGCCGGGGAGGCTCCCCGCGGCGGAGACCACGATGCCGTCCGCTCCGGCCACCTCGTTCACGACCCCGATGACCTGTGCTTGCGTAGGGAGCGGCCCCTCCGTCGGGCTGGTGAGACGGGTGACCTCCTCGGCCCAGGCGACCCGCAGGCGGGCGATCTCCTCTTCGTAACCGGCCTCCACCCGGTAGCCCTCCAGACGGGGGAGCAGGGCCTCGAGCGCGGCGCGGACGTCGGCCACCACGGGGAGCCCGCCGAGCTTGCACGCGTCCATCCCCGCGACGTTCACGTTGACGAAGCGGACCCCGGGGTCCTGGAAGGCCGTGCGGGACCCCGTCGTGAAGTCGCTGTAGCGGGTGCCGAGGCCGATCACCAGGTCGGCCCGGCGGGCGACGGCGTTCGCGGCGCTCGTGCCCGTCACCCCGATCGCGCCGAGGGAGCCGGGGTGGTCCGAGGGGAGCGCTCCCTTGCCGGCCTGCGTCTCGCCCACCGGGATCCCGGTGGCCTCCACGAGCTTCCGGAGCGCCTCCGCGGCCTCCGAGTACAGCACGCCGCCTCCGGCCACGATGAGGGGTCGGCGCGCCGAGCGGATCAGCGCGGCGGCCGTCTCCAGCGCCTCGTCGTCGGGTCGGGGTCTGGGGATCCGCCACACCCGCTCCGCGAGGAAGGCCTCGGGGAACCCCCACGCCTCGGCCTGCACGTCCTGGGGGAGCGCGAGGGTGACGGCCCCCGTCTCGGAGGGGCTGGTGAGGATCCGCAGGGCCTCGAGGGCGGCCGGGACGAGCTGCTCCGGACGGTCGATCCGGTCCCAGTACCGCGAGACCGGGCGGAGCGCGTCGTTGACCGAGAGGTCCTGGGACCAGGGTGACTCGAGCTGCTGCAGGACGGGAGCCGTGCGGCGCGTCGCGAAGACGTCCCCCGGCAGGAGCAGCACCGGGAGCCGGTTGATGGTGGCGGCCGCGGCGCCGGTCACCATGTTCGTCGCGCCCGGCCCGATGGAGGAGGTGCAGGCGAAGGTGGCGAGGCGGTTCCGCGCCTTCGCGTACGCGGCCGCGGCGTGCACCATCGCCTGCTCGTTCCGGGCGAGGAGGTAGCGGAGGGCGCCGGTCTCCTGGAGCGCCTGGCCGACGCCCGCCACGTTGCCGTGCCCGAAGATCCCCCAGACCCCGGCGAAGAAGCGGTGCCGGATCCCGTCCCGCTCCACGTACTGGTTGGCGAGGAAGCGGATCAGGGCCTGGGCGGTCGTCATGCGGCGTGTCGTCATGGGGTCTCCTCCGGCGAGGTCATGGGTACGCGGGGATCCGGTTCCAGCTCGCGCCAGCTCGCGCGGACCCAGGCGTGAGCCGGGTCGTCGCAGAACGCCATGCGGCGCTCCGGTGACGGGCCCGCCAGCACGTTCAGGTAGTACAGGTCGTGGTCGGGGCTCGCGACCGACGGACCGTGGTACCCGCTCGGAACCAGGAACACGTCGCCGTCGCCGACGGCGGCGGTGACGTCGAACCCCCTTCGCAGGTCGTAGGTGCGGTGGAGGGCGAAGCCGTTCCCGCCGGGCAGTCCGGTCCTCGGGTCACGGACGCGGAAGTAGTAGATCTCCTCGAGGGGGAGCTCGCCGCAGGCCGGATCCGCCTCGTCGTGCTTGTGCGGCGGGTAGGAGCTCCAGTTGCCAGAGGGCGTGAGCACCTCGACGGCCATGAGGCGGTCGGCGGGGAAGGCGGCGGGCTCGAGGAAGTTCGTGACCTGGCGGGTGGCGCGTCCGGCGCCGCGGATCTCGATCGGAACGTCCTCGGCCGGCCCGTAGGCGACGTCGAGACGCCGGGAGGCCTCGGCGAACGGCAGGGCGAACACGCCCCCGGCCGAGGCGGTGATGCGGACCTCGGCGTCGATGGGCACGTACGCGAAATCGCTCACGCGGTGGAACACGGAGGTCCTGCCGCGGAGGACGAGGCGCCGTCCCTCGCACTCGACGACGCACGACCCGGCGAGGGGGAGGACGGCCATCTCCCGGGTGCCGGTGGCGAACTCCCTCCTCCCACCGGGGGGGAGCTCGATCACGCGGAGGCCGACGAACCGCCAGCCGGCCGCGGCCGGCTCGAGTCCGACCGGATCGTCGCCCTGCCGGAGCGACCCGGCCGGCCGGTGCAGGGCGGGGGGCTCATGCGTGGCGGGCAAGGAGCGCCTCCACCTCCTCGATCGTCGGCGACGCGTCGGCGCAGGCGAGGCGGGACGCGACGATGGCGCCGGCCGCGTTGGCGAAGCTGAGGGTACGCTCGAGGTCCCACCCCGCGAGCAACCCGTGGCAGAGGGCGCCGCCGAAGGCGTCGCCGGCCCCCAGCCCGCACACGACCGGGACGTCGATCCCCGGAACCCGCACGGTCCCTCCGGCGGTGGCGGCGAGCGCGCCCTCGGGCCCCAGCTTCACCACGGCGAGCTCGGGACCCAGATCGAGCAGGCGACGGGCCTGCTCGTCGGGCGTCCCCGACCCCACCACGACCTCGGCCTCCTCCGCGTTCCCCACCACCACGGTGGCCGAGGTGAGGGCGCGGAGGGCGTGTCGCCGCGCCTCGTCGGGGTCCCGCCAGAACTGGCGCCGGTGGTCGAGATCGTGGACGGTGATCGCCCCGAGGGGGCGTGCGGCGAGGGCGGCGAGCGTGGCGGACCGACTGGGCTCCTCCGAGAGCCCGGTCCCCGTGGTCCAGAGGATGCGCGCCGCGGCGATGGCGGTGAGGTCGAGCTCCTCGGGCCGCAGGTTGAGGTCGGGCGCCCGAGGCTCGCGGTAGAAGAGGAGGGGGAACCGGTCGGGGGGGTGGAGCTCGCAGAAGACGATCGGGGTCCGCAGCTCCGGGTCGGTCCCCACCCACCGGTCGTCCACCCCGAAGGAGCGCAAGGCGCGGCGCACGTAGACGCCGAAGCCGTCGTCACCGACCTTCGTGATCACGGCGGTCCGCCGCCCGAGGCGCGCGGCCGCCACCGCGACGTTGGTCGGACTGCCCCCGAGGAACCTGCCGAACGTCCGGACCTCGGCGAGCGGAACCCCGCTCTCGAGCGGGTACAGATCGACCCCGACCCGCCCCATGGTGATGAGGTCGAACGGATCGGCCCCCGGATCGGCCGAGGGAGCGGGCAGCGGCGAGCGGGCTTCGGAGGCGGTCACACCGGATGCACGATCGGCTCGTAGGGCGCGGCGAGGAGCGCGTCGAGGTCCCCGAGCACCTTGGCGAAGGCGTCCACGTAGCGCTCCATCAGGGTCGCGTCCTGCACCGCGAGCGGGTACCGCTCCGAGCCGACGACGATCGACGTCTCGAGGACCTCGACCGCCACCGGGTGATCCTCCGGCCTCCACGGAGCCGGCTCGTCGGCGATCCTCGGGTGCCACGTGGTTGCCTCGGCGCGACGGAAGACCGGCAAGGCAGGCAGGGGGACGAACTGCCACAGCACGGCTTCGACCCCCTCGGCCCGGAGCGCCCGGAGCATCCGGTCCCGGAACTCCACCCTGCCCACGCGGCCCTCGAGACCCAGCGCCTCGGGGTCCAGCCGCAGCCGGTACTTGTGGAACGTGTGGGTTCGGTCGTTCGGGACGTACGGCGGCACGAGGCCCGGGAGGTCCCGCAGGCCCTCGGTGAGGATGGACGCGTTGCGTCGGGCCGTCTCCACGTAGCCGTCGAGCCGCCGGAGCTGCGAGCGGGCGAACGCCGCCGGCAGCTCGTGGCTCCGGTACATCCAGCCGATCCCATGGGCGAGGTACGGACGGAACGCGTCTGCCCCGGCGGGGGGCACGTCCTCTCCGAAGTTCGAGAGTCGACGGGCCACGAGCCATGCGTCCTCGTCATCGGTGACGAACAGTCCGCCCTCGCCGCCGGGGAGCGTCTTGGTGGTGTTGAGGCTGAACCCCGCGCACGCGCCGAGCGTTCCCACCTTGCGGCCGCGGTAGGTGGCGCCGTGGGCCTGCGCCGCGTCCTCCACGACGGCGAGGCCGTTCCGCTCGGCGATGGCGAGGATCTCGTCCATGTCCGCCGGCAACCCGTGGAGGTGCACCGGCATGATGGCCGTGGTTCGGTCGGTCACCAGCTCCTCCACCCGCCCGGGATCGAGGTTGAACGTGCGCGGATCCACGTCGCAGAACACGGGCCGCGCCCCCTGATGCAGGACGGAGAGCGCGGTGGCGACGAACGTGAACGCGGGCACGATCACCTCGTCCCCCGGCCGGACCCCCACCGCCGCGAGGGCGCAGTGCAGGGCCGCGGTGCCGCTGTTCGTCGCGACGCAGTGGTTCCGTCCGAGGTACGCGGCCCAGTCCCGCTCGAGCGCGGCGATCTCCGGTGCGGTGGGCCCGAACAGGGTCCCGCGGTCCAGGACGGCGGTGACCGCCTCGCGGTCCTCGGGCCTGATCTCCGGCCAGGGCCGGTGCATCCCTTCCGTCACGACGCGGCTTCCACCCGCGATGGCGAGGTCCGACACGGCTCCCTCCAGCGGCTCGGTTGCGCAAACGATTACGCATTCTTCGCCGCCGACGGCTCGAGTGTCAAGCCGGGCCGGGTTCACCACCCGCGATCGGCGAGGTAGCGACGGTTCCGGCGCTGGGCCTCGACGGCCTCGTGGAAGGCGGCGGGGGCGCCCAGGATGCGGTCCTCCTCGACGACGATCCATCCTCGGTAGCCGAGGCGGCGGACGCCGTCGAGGAAGGCGTCGATGTCGAGGTCTCCGGTCCCGAACGCGCAGAAGGCTCCGCGCTCCCATACGGCCCGCATGCCCGCCCCCTCGCGGATGATCCGATGGAGGACCTCGCGCCGGGCGTCCTTGAGCTGGAGGTGATTGACGCGGGATCCCCAGTCCTCGAGGGCCCGGACGGGATCCCCCCCGCCCAGCAGGAGGTGGCCGGAGTCGAGGCAGAGGCCGACGTCGGTGAGCTCGAGCAGCCGCTCGATCTCATGGGGAGCCTCGACGTAGGTGCAGGCGTGGTGGTGGAAGGTCGGCTCGAAGCCGCGCTCGCGACAGCGGTCGGCCGCGCGCTGAACCCCCTCGGCCAACCGTCGCCACGCCGTGTCGTCCAGCCCGATCTCGGGCAGGTCCCTCCCCCGGCCGGGGTTCGCGGCGCGGGCGGGCGATCCCGCGTCGGCGAGGGTGGGCTTGGGGGGAAGCTCCGGGAAGAGGTCGCGGACGACCTCGAAGCTGTCCAGCGTGAGGTCGAGCGTCCGGAGGTCCTCTTCGAGCCCGGCGGGGTCGAGGAAGCGGAGCTGGATGTAGCCGCCGGCGAGGGCGAGCCCGTGCCGGAGGAGGCGTTCCCGGAGCTCAGCTCCCTGGCCGAGGAAGCCGAGCGGGCCGAGGTCGATGCCATGGTAGCCGGCGTCTGCCACCGCGGACACGAGTTCCTCGGGTCCGGGCAGACCCGGCTCCCCTATGGTGAGCTCGAAGACGCCGTAGCTCACCGGCGCGTTCGCGATCGCGATCATCGGTCCCCCTCCCGTGTTCGCGCTGCGAGGCCCTGGG
Source organism: Actinomycetota bacterium (assembly GCA_035573995.1). Lineage (GTDB taxonomy): Bacteria > Actinomycetota > UBA4738 > UBA4738 > HRBIN12 > DATLZM01. Next base: position 6,861 of record DATLZM010000006.1, read on the forward strand.
AGAAGCTCCCCTGAGCGGTGGGCGGCGCGACGGGCTTCCCCGCTCCCCAGGCGCGGATGAGCAGAGGGAGGCTCGGCGAGATGGGCAGGGAGGGTCGGTGCTCCCGGGCACCCAGCACCGCCCAGACCACCGCCTCCGCGAAGAGCTCCGCCGGTGCGCATTCCCACCTCCCGCGCCGCCAGGGGCGATCCGGAGGGAGCCCCTCCGCCCGGAGGACGGCGCCTCGGAGCTCGGCCATCTCATGACAGGTGGCGTCGAGGTGGTGGCCGAACTCGTGGACGAGCGTTGCGCTCAGGTGCCCGGCGGTGGCGGGGATCCTGACCGTCACCAGCCGCCGCTCCGGCTCGTAGATGCCCCGGTCGGGGAGCTGCCACGCCGTGGCCAGGTTCAGGTCGGCGAGGCACGCCCACCGTCTGGGGAAGGTGTCCAGGAACCGGTCCCAGGTGGTCAGCGCCAGGTGTCGGACGTCGTCCGGGACACCCGGCACGAACCTGAGGGCGGGCCGTGGATCCTCGGGCGCGGGAGGCGTCGCGCAGAGGGCGAAGCTGACCGCGGCGACGGTGGCGAGGCGGGTCGGGGGTCTAGGCGCGAGGGTCATCCGAGAGGCTGAGGGAGATCACGACCTTGAGGCCCACGCGGGACCTCACGAGCTCCAGCCCGTCACGGATCCCCTCCAGCGGGAGGACGTGCGTGACGAGGGGTGTCCAGTCGACGAGCCCGGTTTCCAGGACCCGTGTGGCATCGGCGAACGACGAGGTGCCCGCGAAGGTCCCCACGACGCGCACCGCTCGGGCAGTGAGATCGAACTGGCGGACCGAGGTGACCGCGCGCTGATCCATGCCGAACAGGAGCACCTGCCCTCCAGGCCGAACCGCGGCCAGGGCCGTCTCGAGCTGGGCTCCTACCGCGTCCACGACCAGGTCGGCGCCGAGTCCGTCGGTACGCTCCCGGATGGCCGACGCGGGCTCCTCGGCCGAGGGATCGATGGCGTGGGATGTTCCGAGGAGACCGGCGAGGTGACGGCGCCGCTCGGACGGCTCCACGACGAGGACGGAGCCCGCCCCGCCGGCCCGCAGCAGCGCAGCGAAGATGAGCCCCATGGGGCCCCCGCCGAGCACCGCCGCGGCGTCGCCCGGGGTGAGGGAGACCCGCCGGAGCCCCTGGAGAGCGCAGGCGATGGGTTCGGCCAAACAGGCGATCTCGGAAGGGACGTGATCGGCGATCGGATAGCACGCGGAGGCCGGGACGGCGACCGCCGGGGCGAGCCCGCCATCCTCGAAGATCCCGAGGCTTCGCAGGTCCTCGCAGTGCGCCGCGAGGCCGCGCCTGCACCAACGGCAGGAGCGGCAGGGCACGTCGGTGAGGACCGCGACGCGCTCGCCAGGGTCGAGGCCGCGGACCGCGCTCCCTCGGCCGCGAACGATCCCGACGAACTCGTGGCCGAGGATCACGCCGGGCCGCGCTGGGTGTCGAGGGGGGACGCTCAGGATCTGGACGTCCGTGCCGCAGATCCCGCAGGCCTGTACCTCGAGCAGGACCTCGTCGGGCGCCGGGGTGGGTTCCGGTCGGTCCTCGAGGCTCAGACGCCCCACATCGGCGAAGACCGCCGCCCTCACCCTGTGCTCCGTCGGGTCGAGGCCCGGGGGATGAAGCGGACGGGGTGCACGCGCGAGGGAGGCATGGACCCCGTTTCCAGGCAGGTCAGGAGCATGCGGACCGCTTCCCGGCCCATCTCCTCGGTGGGCTGCCGAACCGTCGTGAGAGGAGGGGCAGCCATGCGGGCGAAGGGAACATCGTCGAAGCCGCAGACCGCGATGTCCTCGGGCACGCGCAGCCCTCGCTCCTTGAGGGCGTGGATGAGGCGGAGCGCCGTGAAGTCGTCGTAGCAGATGAGCCCGTCCGGCCGGTCGCGCGCGATACGACCGAGGATCCGGGGCGGGACGTCGAAGCCCGCGCCGAGGCTGGGGTAGATGGTGAGTGGGTGGCGCAGGTGGGACTCGGCCACCGCCCCCTCGGCCGCGGTCCGCCGCGTGACGTGGGAGGCGAGCAGCTGACCGCTCACGAAGGCGAGCCGCTCGGCGCCCTGGTCGATCAGGTGATGGACCTCGGCGATGACGCCGCTCGGGTCGTCCGCTCGGATGACCCCGACCTCGGGGTCCTGCTGGTAGCCCGCCAGGCTGATGTGGTCGGGGAGGACGAACACGACGCGGTCGGTCCCGGCGAGATCCATCGCCTCGGCGGGTCGGAGCACGTTGGAGACGAGGATGATCCCGGCCGTTCGGTGGCGGGCGAAGACCTGCAGGGCCTGGGCTTCCAGCTCCGGTCGACCCAGGCTCGTGGCGAACAGGACGTTGAACTCCGTGTCCGCGACCTCCTGGTGGATCCCGGTCATGATCTGGGCGTGCATGGGGTCGGTGACCGTGGGAACCAGCAGCCCGATCACCTCCGTGCTGCCCCGACGGAGGGCACGGGCACGGAGGTCGGGCACGTAGCCGAGCTCGGCGGCGGTCCGCTGGACGAGATCCCGCGTGCGCTCGCTGATCCGCGGGTCGCCCCGCAGCGCCCGTGACGCGGTGGCGGGAGAGACGGCGGCGAACCGCGCCACATCGGCGAGGGTGACCCCGCGGCCCCGCCCCTCGACCCGCGATGAAGTGCGGTCCATGGTGAATCGATACCACATGGCTCGGAGGCCCGTCTCGGATCGGACTTCGGATCCCCCGGGGCGCCGACCTGCGGGCCACGCACTGGTGCACGATGTGGAGCCCGGCCTTGACAGGGACGGACATGCGTGCTACCAGTGCAAACGTTTCCGCAACCGGCGCGGGCGTGGCGAGCCGGTGCGGGCGGGCAGGGGAGGAACGGCCCAGGAAGGAGGGGGGTATGCAGCGTTCGAGGGGACTGGCCGCCCTCGCGGTGGCGCTCGGACTCGTGGCGGGTGCGTGTACGGGGGGCGGGGGCGCGGGCGGCTCCGACGGCGGGGCCGGCGGAGGCGGCGTCGCGGAGCGCGACTACCAGATCTCGATGGTCATCCACTCCGATCCGTCCGGGACCTACTGGGGCGTGGTGAAGAAGGGAGCCGAGGACGCTGCACGGGACCTCGGGATCTCCTTCGATATCCAGGGGAGCGCCGACCCGGCGCAGCAAGCGGACCTGGTGGAGTCCGCGATCGCATCAGGGGCGGACGGGATCGCAGTCACCTTCGCCGCGCCGGACGCCATGGCGGGACCGGTCGCGGAGGCTGTGGAGGCAGGGATCCCGGTCGTGGGTCTGGACTCCGGGATCAACGACTGGAAGGATGCCGGTGCGATCGGATTCGTCGGGCAGGATGAGTACATCGCGGGACGCGGCGTGGGCGAGCGGTTGAACGAGGAAGGGTTGTCGAAGGTGATCTGCGCCATCCACGAGGTCGCCAACGTGGCCCTCGACGACCGCTGCCGGGGCATCGAGGACACCTTCGAGGGCGAGGTCGTCCGCCTGCAGATCCAGTTCGAGGACCCGGCGGGCTCGCAGGCGACCATCAAGTCGGCGCTCGAGGCGGACCCCGACATCGACGGGATCGTCACGCTGAACCCGGACATGGCGACGGCCTCCGCACTGCCCGCCATCCAGGAGACGGGGCGCGACGTGGCCCTCGCGACCTTCGACCTGGGTCCCGACGTGCTGACGGCGCTCGAAGCGGGCGACATGCTGTTCGCGGTGGACGCGCAGCCCTATCTGCAGGGGTACCTACCGGTGCTGATGCTCGTCCTGAACCTCGAGAACCTGAACACGATCGGCGGCGGACAGGCGATCTTGACCGGACCCGGGTTCGTGACGGCCGAGAACGCCGCGACCGTGGCGCAGCTCGTGGAGGCTGGGACCCGCTGAGCCCGGACGGCGAGGACCGGATCCCGCACGGGAAGACCGGGATGGGTCGGATGATCGGGGGCGGCGACGCGATCCTGCGGGCCGCGTCCCCCGACCCGGCCGGGAGCGGTGGGATCGACGGGGGCTCCGTGGCGACCGTCGCCCAGTCGGCTCGGCGTCACGGTCGGCGGACGCTCGTCACGCGGCTGCTGACGCGGCCCGAGTTCGGGTCGGTGGTCGGGGCGGTGGTGGTGTTCGCCTTCTTCGCCTGGCGCGCCGATCGGTTCCTGACGATGCGGGCGGCAGCGAACATCCTCGATCCCGCCTCCCTCCTCGCGATCATGGCGGTCGCCGTCGCTCTGCTGATGATCGCAGGTGAGTTCGATCTCTCCGCAGGCGTGACCGTGGGGGCGACGGGTACGTTGCTCGGCATGCTCACCGTGCACGGCGGGTGGAACCTGTGGCTGGCGATGGCCGTGAGTCTCCTCTTCGCCGTGGCGATCGGGCTGTTCAACGGCGTCCTCGTCGTGCGGACGAGGCTGCCGAGCTTCATCGTGACCCTGGGAACCCTGTTCATGGTGCTCGGGGCGAACACCGGGGTCACCAGGCTCGTGGCGAACCGGATCATCGTCTCCGGGATCGACCAGGTCCCCGGGTTCGAGACGGCGGCGCGCATCTTCGCGTCGAACGTCTACGGGTCCTTCCGGGTTCCCATCCTGTGGTGCCTGGCGATCACGTTGGGGGCGACGTGGGTGCTGATGCGCACGCGGTTCGGGAACTGGGTCTTCGCGTGCGGGGGCGACGTGAAGGCGGCCCGGGCCGCGGGGGTGCCGGTGGAGCGCACGAAGGTCGCCCTGTTCGTGTACGTCTCCGTCTCGGCGTGGCTGGTGGGGATGATGAACGCGTTCCGACTCGGATCCGCCGCCGTCAGCACGGGCCGGGGCCAGGAGTTCGAGTACATCATCGCGGCGGTCATCGGCGGGACGCTCCTCACCGGCGGCTACGGGTCCGCCATCGGCGCGGCCATCGGGGCCCTGATGTTCGGGATGGTCCGGCAGGGCATCGTCCTCTCTCGATGGGACGCGGACTGGTTCTTCCTGTTCCTCGGCGCCATGCTGCTGCTCGCCGCCCTCTTGAACCAGTTCGTCCGTCGTGCGGCGCAGGAGGCCCGAAGGTGACGTACGCGTTGGAGGCCGAGAACGTCTCGAAGCGTTTCGGCAACGTGGAGGCGCTCCGGGGCGTTTCGGCCGCCTTCGCCGCCGGCGAGGTGACCTGTGTCCTCGGGGACAACGGAGCCGGCAAGTCGACGCTCATCAAGATCCTCGCGGGAGTGCATCCGCCGGACGAGGGAACGGTGAAGCTGGAGGGCCGGCCCACGAGGTTCGATTCCCCCCGCGACGCCCTCGCCGTCGGGATCGCGACGGTCTACCAGGATCTCGCCATCGTGCCGCTCATGTCGGTATGGCGGAACTTCGTGCTCGGGAACGAGCCGACGAGGCGGGTCGGGCCCCTCCGTCCCCTCCAGGTCGCGTCCGCCCGGCGGACCGCGGTCGAGGAGATGCGGCGACTCGGCATCGTGGTCGAGGATCCCGAGCAGCCCGTGGGGACGATGTCAGGGGGCGAGCGGCAATCCCTCGCGATCGCCCGCGCCATCCACAACGGCGCGAAGGTGTTGATCCTCGATGAGCCGACGGCCGCGCTCGGCGTGAAGCAAGCCGGGATCGTGCTCCGACACATCGTGATGGCGAAGCGCCGGGGCCTCGCCGTCATCCTCATCACACATAACCCCAACCACGCGTATCCGGTCGGGGACCACTTCATCCTCCTCCAACGGGGCCGCAAGCAGGCGGACCTTCGGAAGGGGGAGGTGTCGCTCGACGACCTGATGCGCTCGATGGCGGGTGGCGAGGACTTCCGCGTGATGGTGGAGGAGCTCAACCGTGGCGCCGACGGCACCGATGGGACGCCTCGGGGCCAGACGGGATGAACCATCCGATCGGGATCGGACTGGTCGGGTTCGGGTGGATGGGACAGGTCCACACCCGCTCGTACCGAAACGTTCCCGTGTACTTCCCCGGGTCGGGTATCCGGCCGCGGCTGGTCGCGGTGGCGGACGAGCTGCAGGATCGGGCGGAGCTCGCCCGCGACGCGTTCGGGTACGCGTTGGCCACGACCGATTGGCGTGAGGTCGTCGAGCACCCCGAGGTGGACGTCGTCGACGTGACGGCGCCGAACGCCCTGCATCAGGAGGTGGTGGAGGCCGCCGCCGCCGCGGGGAAGCACGTGTTCTGCGAGAAGCCCGTGGGCTTCAGCCCCGAGGCCACGGCCGCGATCGAGCACGCGACCCGGCGCGCGGGCGTCATCACGGGAGCGGGGTACAACTACCGTTGGGTGCCACTGGTGCAGCACACGAGGGCCCTCCTCGAGGAGGGACGGTTCGGGGAGATCGCCCGGTACTACGGCCGCTTCTTCAGCATGTACGGCCGGGATCGTCTGGGGGTCCTCTCATGGCGCTTCCTCCAGGAGCGGTCGGGGTACGGGACCCTCATGGACCTGATGTCGCACGTGATCGACCTCGCTCACCACCTCGTGGGACCGATCCGGCGGCTGGTCGCCGTACGCGAGACGTTCGTGCGCGAGCGACCGTTGCCGGCCGAGGGGCGGACCCACTACGCGCGCGGGCGCCCGGGCGACCCCACGGGGCGCGTGACGAACGAGGATTACGTCGGGGCCCTCGTGGAGTTCGAGGGCGGCGCGCGGGGCGTCCTGGAGGCCGACCGGACGAGCGTCGGCCCCCAGAGCGACATGGCCTTCGAGCTGCAGGGCTCGCTCGGCGCCGCCCGGTGGAGCCACGAGACCCTGAACCAGCTCGAGCTCTTCTTCGTCGACCAGGGGCCGGTGGAGGGGTTCACGAGGGTCCTCGCCGGTGACCGCCTCCCGCACCAAGGGGACCTCGTGCCGGGCGGCGGGAACTCCATCGGTTTCGAGCACATGAAGGTGATCGAGGCGCTCGAGTTCCTGAGCTGCGTACGCGACGGTCGACCGTACCGACCGAACTTCGAGGACGCGCTCGCGGTCGCGAGCGTCCAGGCCGCGATGATCCGGTCCTGGGAGCGGGGTGCCTGGGAGGAGGTCACGAGCCTCCGGATCGAGGAGGCATGAGGTTGGCGGTGACTCGCCTCCCGGTGGCGGTCATCGGCACGAGCTGGTGGGCGGACGCCATGTACATGCCGGCGCTGACGGCGTCCCCGCTCGCCCAGGTGGTCGCGGTGTGCGGGCGCGATCGGTCGCGGACCGAGCGGTTCGCGGAGCGATGGCGCGTGCCACGGGCCTGCACCGACCCGCAGGAAGTGCTGGACCCGGAGCTGTGCCGGGCGGTGGTGATCGCGTCGCCCAACGACACGCACCGGGAGCTGGCCTGGACGGCCCTCGACCGAGGGTTGCACGTCCTCTGCGAGAAGCCCCTCGCCCTCACGTACGCGGACGCTGCGGCGCTCGCCCGCCTGGCGTCGCGGGTCGGCGCCACCACGCTGGTCCCCTTCACGTACCGCTACATGCCCACGACGCGGTTCGTGAAGCGGCTGATCGACGAGGGGTACCTCGGTCGTCCGCACCACCTGAACATGCGGTACTTCTGCGGGTTCGGGATGTCGGGCGAGTACCTCTGGCGGATGGACCGAGCTCGTGCCGGGTCCGGCGTGCTGGGAGACCTGGGCTCCCACTTCCTGCACCTCGCCGAGTGGTTCTTCGGCGACGTGCGGGCCGTGGCGTGCGAGCTCGGCACGCTGGTGTCCCGGCCGGCGGTGGATCCCACGGGCCTGCCGTACGAGCCTGCCGACGACGTCGCGGTGATCGTGCTCCGGTTCGCGAACGGTGCGCGTGGGGTGATCCACGTGAGCGCTGTCGCGCACGAGCCGACGCCGTTCGCTCAGATCCACGAGATGGACCTGCACGGGTCGGAGGGGACGCTCCACCACGTCATCGACTGGGACCGGCGGCAGGAGGTGCGAGGATCCCGGACCGGCGAGGACGCCATCCGGGTCCTGCCGGTTCCCGATGACCTGTGGGATGGTGGGCCCCGCGCGCCGGTGAAGGCCACCTACCACGACGTGTTCCGCAGGCAGGGCAAGATGGTGGGCGAGTTCGTCGCCGCCGCTCTGCAAGGGAGGGAAGTGCGTCCCGACTTCGGCGACGGGGCCCGCGTGCAGCTCCTCATCGAGGCGGCGCTCCGCAGCGCTGCGGATGGTCGGGTGGTGGGGGTCGAGGAACTCGAGTCCGAGGTCGGCTGAGGCCCGACCCGGCTCGGTCCCGATGACCGCGCCGAGCCTGAGGAGGCGCCCGTCGGGCCCGGTCCAGGAGAGACCCCAAGGCCTACCCTGGAGGGCCGATGGGCAAGGAGCTGGGCTCCTCTCCCTGAGCTTCGTGGTCGGCCTGCCGGGGGGTCCTGTTCCTTAGCGGGACCGCCATCGTCAGCTGCCTGGCCCAGCTCGCCTACGACGCGCAGGCGTCGCTCGGGTAGGCGGGCCGCGTGCCGCGGAGACCTCGGCCCCCCGACCCCCGCGTCGCGTGGAGCCAGGCCCTGGCGCCCCGGGGGCTCGACCCGTCCTATCGTTGAGGGCCCCCGGCGCGAGGGAGGGTGAGGGGCATGCGGAACCTGCTGGACCGGACCGACCTGCGGATCCTGGAGCTCCTCCAGGAGGACGGGCGGCGGCCGTACGCGGCCATCGCTCGGAGCCTCGGGCTCGCCGAGGCCACCGTGCGCCATCGCGTGGAGCGGCTGGTCCGCCGGGGCCTGGTCCAGATCGTGGCCGCCGCGGACCCGCTCCAGCTCGGCCTGCAGCTCGCGGAGATGGGGATCCGGGTCCGCGGCAGGGTCGAGGAGACCGTGGAGGCCCTCCGCCGGGTCCCCGAGATCGACTACATCGCGATCTGCACAGGCTCGTTCGACCTCCTCATCGAGGTGGTCTTCGTCGACCACGAGCACCTGCTCCGCCTGCTCTCCGAGCACGTGCGGACGGCGCCGGGCGTGGACCAGGTCGAGGTCTTCACGATCCTCCGGGTGGCCAAGGACACCTACCGCTACAGCAGCTTCGTGCTCGCGCCGAAGGGAGCGGGTCGAGAGCCGCGGCGACGCGTTGACTGATGGGCGCAGAAATAACGTCACTTACTGACCGATTCCGCAACCTTTCCTCCCTTGTGACGCTTGCTTCGGTCAGTTATGGTGCCGAAGCTGTGGAAGGCGTTGCTCCCGACCTGCTGGCCGAGGCTCCTCGGGTGACCGCGCCCCCGCCCGGGCCGCGCTCCGCGCCCCTGCTGGCGCGGGCGCGTGCGCTCCTGTGGGGAGGGATGGACTACCGGGGGATGCCCTTCGTGCTCGCCCGCAAGCAGGGCTCGATCCTGGAGGACGTCGACGGGAACCGCTACCTCGACATGGTGACCGGCTGGGGCTCCACGAACGTGGGGGCGTGCCACCCGGACGTGGTCGAGCCCACCGTCGCGGCCCTCCGCCGGTTCGGCGTGGAGATCACCGACTACATCTGCTCCGAGCCGGCCGTCGCGCTCGCGGAGAAGCTCGTCGAGATCGCCCCGGCCTCCCTCACACGGGTGGTCCCGGAGATCTCGGGGACGGAGTCGGTGGAGACCGCCATCAAGTTCATGCGGGCCCGGACCGGACGGCCCCTGATCCTCGCGTTCCTCGGCCAGTACCACGGCGAGACCCAGGCCGCGCTCGCCCTCGGCTCCCAGGAGCCCGCGGGGAGCCGGTTCGTCCGGGAGTCGGTGGGGGGCTACCTCCACGTCCCCTACCCCCACCCCTACCGGTGCCCCTTCCACCGGGACCCGGCGGCCTGCGACGGGGTGTGCGTCGTGGACTACGTGCGGGAGCAGGTCCTCCGCTACCTCACGCCCCCCGACCGGATCGCCGGCGTCATCATCGAGCCCGTCGCGGGGGAGGCCGGCGTCCTCATCCCCCCGGACCCGTTCTGGCCCGCGCTCCTCGAGCTCTGCCGGGAGCACGGCTGGCTGCTCTGCGCCGACGAGGTCCAGACGGGCTTCGGGCGCACCGGCACGATGTTCGCCGTCGAGCACTGGGGCGTCCAGCCCGACCTGATGTGCCTCGCCAAGGGCCTCTCGGGAGGCGTGATGCCGATCGGGGCCACGCTGGGCTCGGAGGCCGTGATGGGCGACCTCCACGTCTATGCGGGCGGCACGTTCGCGTGGACGCCCCCCGCGTGCGTGGCGGCCCTCGAGGGCATCCGCGTGATCGAGCGGGAGGGGCTCCTGGACCGGGCCCGCCGCCTCGAGGCCCTCGCCCGGGAGCTGCTCGGGCCGCTCCCCGAGCGGTACGAGGCGGTGGGCGACGTGCGCATCAAGGGCCTGTACATCGCCGTGGAGTTCGTGGAGGACCGGGCGACCAAGGCCCCGGCGGTGGAGACCGCGCGCCGGGTCCACGCCGCCTGCCTCCGGCGCGGCCTCGCCGACATCTACGACGACGGGATGTGGCTCGTGCGCTGGCAGCCGGCGCTCACGATGCCCGAGGAGATGCTCAGGACGGCCGCGGCGATCCTCGAGGAGGCCATCGCCGAGGTGACGGGGGAGGGCTGACGGTGGCCGGCGGCGCGGAGCGGGCCCCCGCCGCGGAGGCCGGCGGCGAGGAGCGGACCCCCGCCGCGGAGGCCGGCCGGCCGACCTCGGAGGGAGAGCTCCTGGGGTTCGCGGTCCGAGAGCTCGCCGGGCTCATCGAGATCCCCTCGCCCCACGGGGACGAAGCTCGGATCCTCGAGCACCTGGAGGGCCGCCTGGCGGCGCTGGGGTACCCGCCCGCCCGGGTCGACGCGGAAGGGGCGGGGTGGAACCTCCTGGTCGGGGACGGACCACCCGACCTCCTCCTCGTGGCCCACGTGGACACGATCCGTCCCACGTGGGAGTGGGAGCCGGTGGCTCGGGTGGACGGGACCCGCGTCTCGGGCCTGGGCGCCCAGGACGACAAGGGCGGCGTCGCCGCCCTCCTCGTCGCGCTCCGGCTGCTCGCGGGGGAGGGCCTCCCCCGGGGGGTCGCCGTGGGCTTCACCGTGGACGAGGAGTGGGGGGGCCGCGGCTCCCGGGCCCTCGCGCGGACGCTCCGCCCGCGCCACGTCGTGGCCCTCGAGGGGACCGAGGGACGCGTGTGCATCGCCGAGGCCGGCTACCTGGAGGCCTGGGTCCGCGTCCGCGGGCGCGGCGTGCACGGGTCGCTCGTCGAGGCGGGCGACAACGCGGCGGTCCGCGCGGCGCGGTTCGTCCTGGACCTCCCGGGGCTGCCGGCGGCCGGCCTCGCGCCCCACCCCCTGCTCGGGCCGACCCTGGCGAGCGTCGAGGAGCTGCGCGCCGGCGGACCGATCTACGCCGTCCCCGAGCTCGGCGAGGTCCGCGTGGACGTCCGGGTCGCGCCCCCCGCGAGCTCCGAGCGCGTGCTGGTCGAGCTCCGCGAGCTCGCCCGGCGGCACGGCGGCGAGGTGGAGGTGATCGAGCGCGCCGAGCCCTTCGAGGTCCCCCCCGACGGCGAGCTGGTGCGGGCCCTCCGGGCCGCCGCCCGCCGGGTCACCGGGGCCGAGGCCCCGCTCGGGGGGATGCCGAGCTGGACCGACGCCCACAGCTTCGTGGAGGAGGCGGGGGCGGAGGCGGTGGTCTACGGGCCGGGGAGCCTCTCCCGGGCCCACCGGCCCGATGAGTGGATCGACGCCCGCGAGGTCGTGACGGCCGGCCGGGTCCTCGCGGATCTCGCGCGGGGGTGGCCGGCCACGTCCGATGGGTAGGGAGGAGGCTCGATGCGGAGGCTGATCGTCGCGCTGACCGCGGCGCTGCTCACGGGAGCCGCCTGCGGCGGGAGGGAGGCCGCCCCCGAGGCCCCGGCCTCCCCGGCCGAGCTCCGTGGCACCGTCACGTTCTTCGCCTACGAGGACGCGTTCGCGGAACCGCTGCTCGGGCCGTTCGAGGAGGCCCACCCCCAGCTCGAGGTGCGGACCGCCGCCTTCGCGAGCGGGGACGAGGCCATCGCGAAGCTCCGCGGCGGGTTCCGGGCGGACGTCGTGAACGTCTGCATCGAGGACACCCCGCGGATGGTCCAGCTCGGCCTCCTCCGGCCGATCGACGCCTCCCGGATCGAGGCCTGGGACCGGATGTTCCCCTCGATCAAGGAGATGGAGGGGGTCATGCACCAGGGGCAGCTCTACGTCGTCCCGATGGTGGGGGGGACGACCGGCCTCCTCTACGACGCCCGCGAGGTGCCGGAGGGCATCGACTCGTACGCGGAGCTGTTCGACGAGCGGTTCGCGGGCCGGATCGCCCTCGGCTCGGACGCGCTCACGAACATCGCGATCGCGGCCATGGCCCTCGGCTACGAGGACCCCCTGGACCTGGACGAGGCCGCCCTCGCCCGGGTGCGCGACTTCCTCCTCGAGCACAAGCCCGACATCCGGACCTTCTTCCGGGGCGACGCCGACGTGATGAACCTGTTCAAGGCCGGCGAGATCGTGGCCGCCGCCCCCGGCTACCCCGGGATCGCGAACCTCCTGCAGAAGGACGGCGTCCCGGTGGAGTTCTCGATCGCGCGGGAGGGGCAGCTCACCTGGGTGTGCGGCTACGGGATCGGCGCGCAGGCGGAGAACGTCGACGCCGCCTACGCGCTGATCAACCACTACGCCCGCCCCGAGGTCCAGGCCTACCAGGCCCGGGAGTTCAACTACCTCGTCTCGAACCAGGACACGCTCGCCGAGCTCCCCGAGGAGCTCGTGGCCGCCATCGGGCTCGAGCACCCCGAGCAGCTCCAGCGGGCGATCCCGTACGTGATCCCGGCGAACTACGATCGGTGGCAGGAGGTCTGGCGCGAGGTCAAGGCGGGATGAGCGGCGCCCGGGCGCTCGTCGCGGGGCTCCTCCTCGTGCTCCTCGCGTGCGCCCGGGGAGCGCCGGCGCCGGTGGCGACGGGCCCGGGCTCGCCGGGGGCGCTCACCGGCGAGCTGACCTTCTTCGCCTACGAGGACTCCCAGCGGCCCGAGGTGATGCGGGCCTTCGAGGAGGCCAACCCGGCGCTGCGGACGCGCTACGCGGCGTTCTCCAGCGGGGACGAGGCCATCGCGAAGCTCCGCGGGGGGTTCCGCGCCGACGTCGTGGAGATCTGCGTGGAGGACACCCGCCGGATGATCGAGCTGGGGCTCATCCAGCCGATCGACCCGGCGAGGATCGCCGACTGGGACCGGTGCTTCCCGGCCCTGCGGGAGCTGGACGGCGTGGTGGTGGACGGGCGGGTCTGGCTCGTGCCCGAGCAGGCCGGGACCTCGGGCATCGTCTACGACCCGGAGGCCGTCCCGGGGGGCGTCGACTCCTACCGGCAGCTGTTCACCGACCCCGCCCTGCGGGGACGGGTGACGTTCGAGGACACCGCGGCGACGACGATGGCGGTCGCGGCCCTGGCCCTCGGCTACGAGGACCCCTGGGCCCTCTCCCCCGGGGACGTCGAGCGGGTCGGCGCGTTCCTGATCGAGCACAAGGCCCAGATCCGCACCCTCTTCAAGGGCGACTCGGACTTCCTGAACCTCTACCGGAGCGGCGAGATCGCGGCGGGCTTCGGCTACCCCGACTACGAGCTCGCCGCGCGCGAGGAGGGGGTCCCGGCGGAGTTCGTGTTCGCCCGGGAGGGGCAGCTCACCTGGGTGTGCGGGTACGGCCTGGGGGCCGGCGCGCAGAACCTGGACGCCGCCTACGCGCTCCTCAACCACCACACGAGCCCCGCGGTGCAGCGGTTCTACGCCGAGGAGTACCACTACCTCATCTCGAACCAGCGGACGTTGGAGCTGCTCGACGAGGACCTGATCCGCCGGGTCGGGCTGGAGCACCCGGAGGAGCTCCAGCGGGCGATCCCGCTCAAGATCCCCGAGGACTACGACCTGTGGCTCGAGGCGTGGCGGGCGTTCAAGGCGGCCTGAGCGCGGCGGCCGCCGAGGGGTGGGCGGGGGGCCTGCGGGTCCGGGAGGTGGCCGGGGCCTGCCTCCGGTGGGGCTTCCTCGGGCTGGTCCTCGCGATCCTCTACGGGCCGGTGGCGATCCTCGTGGCCTTCGCGTTCAACGACTCGATCATCATCGCCCTGCCCTTCCGGGGCTTCACGCTCCGGTGGTTCGGCGAGGCCTTCGGGAACCCGCTGGTCCTCGAGTCCCTCCGGAACTCGCTGGGGGTGGCGGCCGGGACCACGCCGGTCTCGCTCCTCCTCGGCACCCTGGCCGCCGTCGGGATCACCCGGTTCCGGTTCCGCGCGCGGGGGGCCGTGGCCGGGCTCGTGGCGGCCCCCCTCGTCGTCCCCTGGCTCCTCATCGGGGTCGGGGCGCTCCTCTACTTCAACCGGCTCCACGTGCCGCTCTCGCTCCGGACCGTGGGCGCCATGCATGTGGTCTCCACGTTCCCCCTGGTCGCGGCGATCGTCTCGGCCCGGCTGGTGCGGTTCGACCCGGCCCTCGAGGAGGCCGGGCTCGACCTGGGCGCGACCCCGCGGGAGGTCCTCCGCCACGTCGTGCTCCCCCAGATCGCCCCGGCCCTCGCCGCGGCGGCGATCTTCGCCTTCAGCTGGTCCTTCAACAACTTCGAGATCAGCTTCTTCACCGCCGGGTTCGAGCTCACGTTCCCCATCTGGGTCTTCTCGACGCTGCGCCACGCGCAGAACCTGCCGGTGGTGAACGCGGTCTCGACCGTGGTGTCGGTGGTGCAGGTCGTCGCCGTGTACGGCGCCTGGCGGATGGTCCGGCGTCACCCGGCCGGCCGGGGGCCCGAGGGCCCGGAGGCGCTCCCCGAGGTCGTCGTGGGATGAGGGGCCGGGAGCGCGGGGGCGGGGTCCGGGCGGCGGGGTTCCTCGCCGCGCCCGTCGGGGTGCTGGTGGCGCTGTTCGTCGGGCCCCTCGCGATCCTCCTCGTGATGAGCTTCGTCCGGGTGACGATCGCCGGGGTCGGCGGGTACACCCTGGGGAACTACGGGGCGATCCTGGAAGACCCCCTCTACCTGCGGATCCTGGGGCGGACCGCGGCGGTGGCGACGGGGTCCATGCTCGCGATGCTCGCGCTGTCGGTGCCGCTCGCGTACCTCCTCGCCTTCCGGGCCGGACGGCTGGAGCTGCCCCTCCTCCTGGCCCTGGTCCTCGCCGACGAGCTCAACCCGCTGATCCGGATCTACGCCTGGCGGATGCTCCTCGGGCGGGAGGGCCTGGTGAACTCGGCCCTCCTGGCCACGGGCCTCGTCGACCGTCCCGTGGATGCGCTGCTGTTCTCGTGGGTGGCCGTGGCGATCGTGCTCTCGGCCAGCTGGCTCCCGTACGTCACGATCCCGATCTACGCCGCGATGAAGGCCATCGACCCCGGCGTGCTCGACGCGGCGCGCGACCTGGGGGCGGGGTTCGCCACCGTCCTGCGGAGAATCCTCCTGCCCCTCGCCGCGCCCGGGATCTTCGTCTCGCTGATCCTGGTGTACATCCCGCTGTTCGCGGAGTTCGCCACGCCGGCCCTCGTGGGCGGCACGTCGGGCTACCTGATCGGGAACGTGATCCAGGAGCAGGTCCTCGAGCTCGGGGACTGGGGGGTGGG
>DATLZM010000007.1:0-5975 GCA_035573995.1 Actinomycetota bacterium
CGGATGGCCACCGTGGCGGAGCGGACCCCGGACGAGCTCGCGCTCTTCTTCGCGGGGTTCCTGGGCTCGGCGGGCCTCTCGTTCTCGACCGAGATCACGGGCGTCGTGATCTCCTCGGTCGTCCCGGCGGCCACCCAGGCCCTCCGCGAGATGACCGAGCGGTCCTTCGGCTTCCCGCCCGTGGTGCTCGAGCCCGGCACCCGGACCGGGATGGCGATCCTGATCGACAACCCCCGCGAGGTGGGGGCGGACCGGATCGCCAACGCGGTGGCCGCCTTCGCCCGGCACGGGGGGCCCTGCATCGTCGTGGACTTCGGCACCGCGACGAACTTCGACGTGGTCTCGGCCAGGGGCGAGTACCTGGGCGGGGCGATCGCCCCGGGCCTCGCGGTGGCCGCCGAGGGCCTCTACCGCGCGGCGGCCCGCCTCCACCCCGTCGAGCTCCGTGCCCCCCGCGCCGCGATCGGACGGAACACCACCGAGGCGGTCCAGTCCGGGCTGATCTTCGGCGCCGCGGCCGAGGTGGACGGGATGATCGAGCGGATCCGGGAGGAGCTCGGCGCGGAGGCGAAGGGCATCGCGACCGGGGGGCTCGCCCCCCTCGTGGTCCCCCACTGCCGGACTCCCCTCCAGCACGAGCCGTGGCTCACGCTCGAGGGGCTCCGACTGGTGTTCGAGCGGAACGTGGGCCCGGCGGATGGCTGAGGGCCCCGGCGAGCGCGCCGCCCGCGGCCGCGAGGCCGAGGTGCTCCGGGCCCGCCGCGCGCGGCTGGAACGGCTCCGGGCGATGGGCGTCGAGCCCTTCGCACACGACTTCCGCCCCCCGGGCGGGATCGTCGCGAGCGCGGACGTCCGCGCGCGGCACGGCGACCTCCCCCCGGACCGGCGCTCGGGGGAGCGGGTCTCGGTGGCCGGCCGCATCGTCCTCGACCGGGACCTCGGGCGGCTGCGGTTCCTCGTGATCCGGGACCGGGGGGGCGACCTCCAGCTCGTCTGCGAGCCCGGGCGCCTCCCCGCCGACGTGGCGCGCGTGCTCGGGGAGGTCGAGGTGGGGGACATCGTGGGGGCGAGCGGGGAGGTGGGCACCACGAGGCGGGGGGAGCTCTCGGTCTTCGTCGAGGAGCTCGTGCTGCTCACGAAGACCCTCCGCCCGCTGCCGGAGAAGTGGCACGGCCTGCGGGACCCCGAGCTCCAGCAGCGCCGCCGCTACCTGCACCTGATCGCCGACCCCGGGGCCCGCCGGATCGCCACGGTCCGGGCCGCGGTCCTGCGGGCCATCCGCCGGGAGCTCGACGCCCGGGGGTTCCTGGAGGTGGAGACCCCGGTCCTCCAGGCGACCCCGGGCGGCGCCCTGGCCCGGCCCTTCGTCACCCACCACCGGGCCCTGGGCGCGGACCTCTACCTCCGGATCGCGCTCGAGCTGTACCTCAAGCGGCTGCTCGTCGGGGGCCTGGAGCGGGTGTACGAGATCGGCCGGGTGTTCCGGAACGAGGGGATCGACCGCCAGCACAACCCCGAGTTCACGATGCTCGAGCTGTACCAGGCCTACGGGGACTACGCGACGATGATGGAGATCGTCCAGGACCTGGTCCGGGCGGCGGCGCTCGAGGTGCGCGGGACGCTCCGGTTCCCCTACCAGGGGCGGGAGCTCGACCTGTCCGGCGAGTGGCCCCGGGTGACGCTGCTCGGGGAGGTCTCGCGGGCCGTGGGGGAGGAGGTGACGCTCGAGCGGACCGACCTCCACGAGCTCGCCGAGCGCCACGGCGTCGGGACCCACCCCCGCTGGGGACCGGGGAAGGTGGTCCTCGAGCTGTTCGAGAAGCTCGTCGAGCCGGGGCTCTGGGGGCCGGTCTTCGTCCTCGACTTCCCCCGCGAGGTCTCCCCCCTGGCCCGGCCCCACCGGACCGAGCCCGGGCTCGTCGAGCACGTGGACCTGATCATCGCGGGGATGGAGATCATGCCGGCCTACTCCGAGCTCTCCGACCCCGACGAGCAGCGGCGGAGCTTCGAGCTCCAGCAGGCGCAGAAGCGGGCCTGGGGGGACGAGGAGGCCCACCCGCTCGACGAGGACTTCCTCCTCGCCCTCGAGCACGGGATGCCGCCGGCGGGGGGCCTGGGCCTGGGGATCGACCGGCTCGTGATGATCCTGGCCGACCTCCCCGGGATCCGGGACGCGATCCTCTTCCCCCACCTCCGTCCGGGGCCGGCCGAGGCGTAGGCGGGTGGACGCCGCCGCGATCGGACTGGTGCTCGTGGCCGCGGCCCTCCACGCCGGGTGGAACGTGGCCCTCCACGGGGCGGACGATCGCGTCGCCGGGATGGCGATCGCCGGGATGGGGGGCGGCCTGATCCTCACCCCGTTCCTCCTGGCCGATCCCCCCGGGGAGGTCCTGCACCTCGCCGTCCTGTCGGGGATCGCGGAGACCGCCTACGTCCTCGCGCTCTCGGCCGCCTACGGCCGCGGGGCCCTCTCCCTGGCCTACCCGGTGGGACGGGGGACCGCGCCCCTGCTCACGACGCTCGGGGGCTGGGTGCTGCTCTCGGAGCGGCCGGCGCCGCTCGCGCTCGGCGGCGCCCTGGCCCTCGGGGCGGGGCTCTCGCTCCTCGGGCTCGAGGCCCGGCGGAGCGGATCGCTCGACGCCCTGGGGTTCGCCCTCCTCGTCGGGGCCACGATCACGGCGTACTCGCTGATCGACGCCCGCGCGGTCAGGCAGACGAGCCCGCCCGGTTACCTCGCGGTCTCGTTCTGGGTCCAGGGGCTCCTCACGTGGGCCGCCGCCCGGTTCCACGTCGGGAGGCTCCGGAGGGCCCTCCGCCCGGGCGCCCTGATCGCCGCGGGGACCACGGGGGCGTACCTCCTGGTGCTCTTCGCGTTCCGCCTGGCGCCGGTGGGGCGGGTGGCGACCCTCCGCGAGGTGGCCGTCCTCCTCGGGATCCTGGCCTCGCGGGAACGGCCCGGGGCCGCCACCTGGGTGGGCGCGGCGCTCTGCGTGGCCGGCGCGGTCCTGGTGGCCGCCTGAGCCCCGGCCCTCCGTTACGGGAGGGCGGGGGCCGCCCCCTCGGCGGCGGAGTGGAGGACGGCGACGAGGTCCTCGAGCGGGAGCCCCTTCGCGAGGAACCCCGACGCCCCGGCCGCCCGGGCCTCCTTCTCGATGCCGGGGTCGGCGTGGGCCGTGAGGATCACCACGGGCAGCCCGGGACGGCGCTCGTGGATCCGGCGCATCGCGGCGATGCCGTCCAGGTCGGGCATGGAGAGGTCCATCAGCACCACGTCGGGGCCCAGGGCCTCGGCCTGGGAGGTGGCGGCGAGGCCGCCGCCCGCCTCCCCCACCACCTCCACCGTCCCGACCAGCTTGAGGGCGGCGGCCAGGGCCCGGCGGAACGCCGGGTGGTCGTCCACGATCAGGACGCGCACGGGCATCGTCTCCTCACGGGGAAGCTCGGGGGGAAGCTCCGGCTCGCCGGCCCATCGTCCCACCTCTCCCCGACCAGGGACAACGCCCCGAACGGGGGGATCTTCCGTAGGTCGAACGGGGGATCCCCCCCGGTCGACCTTCGGTCCGGGACCTCATCCCGGGGGCCCGACCGTCCGAATAACGAGGGGAGGGAAGGAGGCGCCGTGGGCCGAGCGGGCGGACCGGAGCGGGTGTATCGGGGGGCCGGGGTATACTTCCTTCCGTCGGGCGCCTGCGTGGGTCCGGGGCGCCACGGAGCGCGCTCGGCGCGCCTCGAGGGTAGGACGGGGTCCGTTGATCCTCGGGGCCGATGGGATCGCGGGCCACGGCCCGGGGGATCGTAGACATATGTTCGAACGCTTCACGGACCGCGCGAGACGGGTCGTCGTCCTCGCCCAGGAAGAGGCGAGGATGCTGAACCACAACTACATCGGCACCGAGCACATCCTCCTCGGCCTGATCCACGAGGGCGAGGGGGTGGCCGCCAAGGCCCTCGAGCAGCTCGGGATCTCGCTGGAGGCCGTGCGCCAGCAGGTCGAGGAGATCATCGGCCAGGGGCAGGCGGCCCCCACCGGGCACATCCCGTTCACGCCCAGGGCCAAGAAGGTCCTCGAGCTGTCCCTGCGCGAGGCCCTCCAGCTCGGGCACAACTACATCGGCACCGAGCACATCCTCCTCGGCCTGATCCGGGAGGGCGAGGGGGTGGCCGCCCAGGTCCTCCAGAAGCTCGGGGCCGACCTGAACCGCGTCCGGCAGACCGTGATCCAGCTCCTCTCCGGCTACACCGGGGGCAAGGAGCCGGCCGCGGGCGAGCAGGGCGGGCCGCAGGGCTCGATGGTGCTCGACCAGTTCGGACGGAACCTCACGCAGCTCGCCCGGGAGGGCAAGCTCGACCCCGTGATCGGGCGGGAGAAGGAGATCGAGCGGGTGATGCAGGTGCTCTCCCGCCGGACCAAGAACAACCCGGTCCTGATCGGCGAGCCCGGCGTGGGCAAGACCGCGATCGTCGAGGGCCTCGCCCAGCGGATCGTGAAGGGCGAGGTGCCCGAGACGCTCAAGGGCAAGCAGATCTACACGCTCGACCTCGGGGCCCTGGTGGCGGGCTCCCGCTACCGGGGGGACTTCGAGGAGCGGCTGAAGAAGGTCCTCAAGGAGATCCGCACCCGCGGCGACATCATCCTGTTCATCGACGAGCTCCACACCCTCGTCGGGGCGGGGGCCGCCGAGGGCGCGATCGACGCGGCGAGCATCCTGAAGCCGATGCTCGCCCGGGGGGAGCTCCAGACGATCGGCGCGACCACCCGGGACGAGTACCGCAAGCACCTCGAGAAGGACGCGGCCCTCGAGCGCCGGTTCCAGCCGATCTACGTCGAGGAGCCGACCGTGGCGCACGCCATCGAGATCCTCAAGGGGCTGCGCGACCGGTACGAGGCCCACCACCGGGTCTCCTACACCGACGCCGCGCTCGTGGCGGCGGCGAACCTCTCCGACCGCTACATCTCCGACCGGTACCTGCCGGACAAGGCGATCGACCTGATCGACGAGGCCGGCTCCCGGATGCGGATCCGGCGGATGACGGCCCCGCCCGACGTGCGCGAGATCGACGAGAAGATCGCGGAGGTGCGCCTGAAGAAGGAGTCCGCCATCGATGGGCAGGACTTCGAGCGGGCGGCCCAGCTCCGGGACGAGGAGAAGCGGCTGCTCGAGGAGCGGGCCCGCCGCGAGCGGGAGTGGAAGTCGGGCGAGATGGACGTCCTCTCGGAGGTCGACGAGGAGGAGATCGCGGAGGTCCTCTCGGCCTGGACCGGGATCCCCGTGTTCAAGCTCACCGAGGAGGAGACCGAGAAGCTCCTGCGGATGGAGGAGGCCCTCCACGAGCGGATCGTGGACCAGAAGGAGGCGGTGGCCGCGGTGTCGCGGGCCATCCGGCGCACCCGGGCCGGCCTCAAGGACCCCAAGCGGCCGGCGGGTTCGTTCATCTTCCTCGGGCCGTCGGGGGTCGGGAAGACCGAGCTCTCGAAGGCGCTCGCCGAGTTCCTGTTCGGGGACGAGGACGCGCTGATCCAGCTCGACATGTCCGAGTACATGGAGAAGCACACGGTCTCCCGGCTGATCGGGTCGCCCCCCGGCTACGTGGGCTACGAGGAGGGCGGGCAGCTCACCGAGGCCGTGCGGCGGAAGCCGTTCTCGGTGGTGCTGTTCGACGAGATCGAGAAGGCCCACCCGGACGTGTTCAACACGCTCCTCCAGATCCTGGAGGACGGGCGGCTCACCGACGCCCAGGGCCACACGGTCGACTTCAAGAACACGATCATCATCATGACCTCGAACCTGGGGACCCGCGACATCCAGAAGGGCGTGGGGATCGGGTTCTCGGCGAAGGCCGACGAGGAGGTCACCTACGAGAAGATGAAGGAGAAGGTGCTGGAGGAGCTCAAGCGCTCCTTCCGGCCCGAGTTCCTGAACCGGATCGACGAGGTCATCGTCTTCCACTCGCTCTCGCGCGAGGACGTGAAGGCG
>DATLZM010000008.1:0-5473 GCA_035573995.1 Actinomycetota bacterium
CCCCGGTGGCCGCGGCCCCCGCCGCCCCAGCCGCTCCGGCGGCCCCGGCCGCACCCGCTGCGGCACCCGCTGCGGCGGCACCGGTCTCGACGGCGGCGGTGATGCCGAGCAGCCTGGCGAGCCTGGGGAGGACGCCGATCAGCCCCCCGACCGTCTTGAGGATGCCGCCGAGGATCCGGGCCACCGGGCCGATCGCGGCGGCGAGGAGGCCCCACTTGACGATGTTCCGCTGGACCGGCTCGGGGAGCTGCCGGAAGGCCTTGCCGAGGTCGCCGGCCACGTCGGCCACGTCGAGGGCGATCGGGATGAGGTCCTCCCCGAGCTCGATCGCGGCGGTCTTGAGCTCGGTGAGGCGGCGCTGGAGGCGGAACGCGTCGGAGCGGGCGGTGGCGCGGAACGCCTCGTTCATCGAGCCCGCCGAGTTCGCGACCGCGTCGAAGATCTTGGCGACGTCGGCCGCATCCTCGCCGGTGAGCCCGAGGAGGCCGGTGAGGGCCCGGATGTTCCCGATCAGCTTGTCGAGGATGTCGAGGTTGCCCCCCGACCGCTCCATGAGGAGCTCCATCGCGGCGGGCAGGCCCCCCTCGGAGAGCGTGCGGCGGAGGTCGTCGGCGGTGAGCCCGAGCTTCTTCAGGGCCTTGTCGGCCTGCTCGGTGGGGGCGACGATCGCGTTGAGCAGCCCTCGCATCGCGGTCACGCCCTCGTTCACGTCGAGGCCGATGTTCGAGAGGGCGGCCAGGGAGGCGGCGATCTCCTCGAAGCCGACCCCGGCCTTGGAGGCGATCGGGAGGATCCGGCCCATGGCCACCGCGAACTCCTGGGGCTCGGCGGTGCCCTCCCGGACCGCCGCCACGAGGACGTCGGTCACGCGCTTCGCCTTGAGCCCCGACGCCGAGTAGGCGTTGAGCACGTTCGCCGTGAGTCGCGCGATGTCGGCGGTGCTCCCGAGGCCGGCGGCCGCCGCCTTCGCCGACATCTCGAGCGTCGGCATGATCTGGTTGGCCTTCAGGCCGGCCGAGGCCAGGAAGAACAGGGCCTCCGCGAGCTCCCGCGGATCGCGGGCCGTGCGCTCCGCGAGCGCCTGGAGCTCCTCCCGCCACCGCGCGATCTGCTGCGCCGAGGCGTTGGTGACCGCGTCGATCCGCGTGAACGCCCGCTCCCAGTCGAGCGCCATCTTCCCGGCGATCCCACCGATGAGGAGCAGCGGTCGGGTCACCCAGCGCTGCGCGCCGTCGCCGAACCGCTTGAGGGCGCTCCCGGCTCGGGTGAACGAGGCCGCGATCTGCGAGCCCGTAGCGCGGGTGCGGGCGACGGCCTGACCCAGGGCGCGCTCGTAGTCGGCGGCATCGCCGCGGATCTCGACGTACTCGACGTACTCGCCCGTGGCGTCCTCCTACGCGACGAGGCCCCCGGGGAGGGCGTCCCCGGGGGCCGGCGGCGTCAGTCCGGGCGGCGGGTGGGCAGCCCGGTCAGGGCCTCGACGGAGGCCTCGAGGGAGGCGGCGGGGTCCTCGCCGCCGACCCCGCCGGCCTCCTCGGCGGCGGCGATCAGCTCGCGGCGGGCGGTCCAGAACTCGCGCCAGCCGATCCGCCGCCAGTAGTCGACGTCCCAGCCGAACCACCGCCCGACGGCCCGGATCTCCGCCCCGAGCCGGAGGGGCGGGGCCTCGCGGCTTTTGGGGTCTCCCGCTCCCCGAGGAGGGCCGCGAGCGCCGCCTCCACGTCCGTCGCGGCGGCGAACTGCAGCCGGTAGGCGTAGGCCACCATCCAGTTCCCGAGGGCCTGCTGGCCGTAGGAGGCGCGGAGCTCGGGGGCGGTCACCTCCTCGTGGTGGATCCGGAGGATCCGGGCGAACGCCTCCACCAGCTCCTCCCAGGCTCGCCCCAGGCGCCGGACGGCCTCCTCCTCCGAGCGACGGGCGGTCTTCGGGTACTCGATCCGGGCACGGAGCCAGCCGTCGTGGGCCCGGAGGAAGGCGAGGGCGGCCTCGAAGGGCGGGTCGGAGGGAAGGCGGAACTCCCGCTGCTCGCCCCGCACGTCCGGGACCCGGTAGACGACCGTCCCCCCCGCGTAGGTCTCGAGGTCGACGACGGCGTCGGTGAACAGGCCGAGGACCTCGGGCGCTCCGGCGTCCTCGCTCACGGATCCCCCCTCTCGGATCAGACGTAGGCCGCGCTGTCGTTCGTCTTGGCGGTGACCGTGATGATCGGGGTCCCCGAGACCTCGCGCGCGCGGAAGGTGCGGGTCACGCGGACCGCGCTCCCGGGATCCGGGTTCAGCGGGGTGTACGTGGCGTCCAGCCAGTCGAGGTTGGGCACCGCGAACTTGAGCCCGCGTGCGCTGGCACCGGTCCCGTAGGCGAAGTCGGCGGTGAGGGAGCCGGTCGTCGGCGCCTTCTGGTAGGTGGTACCGCTGGTCGACCCGTAGTGGACGAGCCGGTACTCGTCGGACCACGCCAGCATCAGCTGCTCGATCTCCCCCTCGACGTCGAACGCGAGCTTCACCAGGTAGGCCGGCACGACGTCGGAGAGCTTCTCGGCCGAGTAGCGCATGGTCATCGCGAGCCGGAGCCGGCGCACGTTCGACCGCACGCTCCCGTCGATCGTCCAGGTCGCATCCCGGAGCACGAACGGGGTCTCGCTCTCGTAGGTCTCGGTGGTGGCCGTGGCCTGGACCGCCGGTGCGGTGCCCAGCCAGCGCCCCGTGAACCGCGCGATCTGCGTGTCCTCGTTCGAGACCTCGAAGACGAGCTCGGAGATCACGGCGTCCACGAACCGCTCGATCCCCTCGTCGGCGAGGTTCTGCTCGATCGTGAGGTAGTCGGTGTTCTGGATGTCCTTCGTGATCGCGTGGTCGTAGGGCCCGGTGCCGGTCACGGAGTCGTTGCCGAGGAGGTAGGCGCACATCCTCCCCGAGATCGAGGGCCGGGCACGGAAGCTGAAGCCGCCGGCCGGGGCGTGGGTGAGCTTCTCGGCGAGGGTGACCGAGCCGGCCCCCCCGGCCTCCTTGAGCCCCGAGATCTCCTGGTTGTGGGCGAGCTCGACGTCGTCGTGGAAGGCCACGAACAGGGTCGGGGCTACCGCCGTCCCCTTCGCGGTCTGCTTGCCGATCCCCAGGTAATTGCGGGAATCCGACGGGGTGTAGGGACCTGGCACTTACGCCTCCGGTTCGTCGGCCGGCACCGTGCGCCGGCGGGTGGGCTTCGGCTCCTCGAGGACCTCGAAGTCGGCGCGCCCCTCGGCCGAGTGGCGGTCGAGGAGGATTACGTCGCCGGGCTCGAGCACGGTCTTGGGGTTCGGTCGGGCGGTCGGGTCGTCCGGGCGGAGGTTCTCGGCCCGGCAGCACCGTCCCCGGTGGGCGAGATCGGGCACCACGACGACGGTGGTCCCGACGTAGCGTGCGTGGACGAACTCTTCGGACATCGCACCTCCCGGGCCTCGGTCAGGCGGTCTCGACGGTGTGGACGGGGAAGCCGATCTGCACGTACGAGCAGACCAGCCCGCCGAACAGGCGGGGCGTGGTATCCACGATGCTCCCCGGCCCCCCCGACAGCACCGTGCCCCCGAGCTTCGTGGCGCGGAGGTCGTCGTGGAGGGTACGGATCACGGACTCGGCCAGGGAGATCGCGAGCTTCTCGCTGCCCTGTCCGTCCTCGAACTGGAGGAACCCCTCGATCCGGACCTCGCGGGTCCAGTCCATGTCGGGGCCGGCCGAGGCCGGCCCGGTCCGCATCCGGGCGAGCGACACGAACCAGGCTCGCAGCCGGCGCTCACCGCCGATCACGCTGAGCAGCTCCTCGAGGCGGTCGGCGTGGTCGAGGAGCCGGGCCTGGTCGGAGACCACCCCGATCCCGGCGATCGTGCGCATCTGGGCCACGATCCGGGCGACGACGGCGTCCCAGGAGGAGGTCGGCACGACCTACCGCTCCCGGCGGCGATCGAGGTCCAGGGCCCAGCGGGCCATGAGGGGCAGCCCCGCGGCGACGCAGGCGGCGAGGAGGCCCACCGCGACCCACGGGGCGAGGAGCAGGAGCGCGAACCAGGCGGCCCCGAGGATCGGGGCGAGGGACCGGAGGATCCGGGACATCAGCTCTCCTCGAGGAGGCGGCTCACCACGCGGTCCCAGAGGCTCTGGGCGGCGGGCCGCGAGGACTCGACGGCCCGCTCGAGCATCCGGACCGGCTCGATCCCCTCCCGGGCGATCGAGCGGGCGATCACGAACGGCGAGACGTCGGACCCGAGCTTGCGCTCGACCCAGGTCCGGAGGGCCTCGGGCGGGGGCATCCGGGCCCCGGGGCGGCGACCGCGCTCGATCACCTCGGAGTAGATCTGGGGGTTGCCCACGATCCCGACCACGCTCGCGCCGGTCCGCGCGGTCTCGGTGGCCCACGACCCTCGCAGGATCGAGGTGACCCCGACCGGCGTGAGCGGGACGACCGCCGACCAGATGAGCCCGGTGTGGGCATCCATCGCCGCCTCGAGGAGCTCGAGCCGGCGGGGGACGTTGCGGGCGCGGTCCGTGAACTCCCGG
Organism: Actinomycetota bacterium; assembly: GCA_035573995.1. GTDB lineage: Bacteria > Actinomycetota > UBA4738 > UBA4738 > HRBIN12 > DATLZM01. The sequence goes on from DATLZM010000008.1 coordinate 4,530, forward strand.
TCGTCCCAGCTCGCGGAGATGGTCATCGCCTCGGCCAGCGGAGGAGGAACCGCCGACCGGTCTCGGCCCAGGAGGCGCGGGCGTCCCAGTCGGTGATGGCCTCGGCCGCCGAGGAGGCTCCGCCCTCCGCGGCGCCCATGTGCTGGGCGTAGGCCCTGAGGAGGTCGCGGGCGAGCGAGCGCCAGCGGTCGCTCTCCCCGCGGAAGTCCACGGCCGAGGCTCCGGGCATCTCGGGATCCTTGTTCCCGGCGGTCCGCCCGGCCAGCTCGAGGGCGCCCCCGGCGGCGGCGAGGGAGGCGACGGCCTCGAAGTCGGTGGCCGGGATGAGGTCCGTCGCGGGGTTGGCGTCGGGGATCGGCCAGGGGACCGAGTAGTAGACCCGCGCCGTCTTGCCGGAGGCCGGCGTGGTCTCGGTGAGCCGGATCACCGTGGGCGTGGTCCCCGGCGGGTAGAGCACGACCTCCTGGAGGTCCAGGAACACCGGCTCGCGCTCGCCCTGGGGGTATTCCACGGCCTGCACCTGGCTGAAGCCGGTCACCCAGTCCGAGGGGAGGGCGAGCTCGAACGTCGAACCGTTCCCGGGGTAGTCCGCCGTCCGGATCCGAGGGCGGTCGGAGGAGAACCGGCGGACCGCCGCGCGGACGTGCTCCTCCAGGCTCTGCTGGGAGATCCGCGACGGCGCCGGGTTGCCGAGGAGCTCTCGGCAGCGGGCCTCCCACTCGGCCATCGCGCGACCCACGTCAGACCACCTCGAGGGCGTTCGGGGCCCGGAGGACCGGCTTCTCGGGGTTCCCGGTGATCCGGACCCACGCGGTGTAGACGCCGGGGGCGAGCTCGATCGTCGCGCCGGTGCCCTGCCCGCCGACGAGCACCCGCGCGTAGTAGCGGTTCGGCGTCACCGAGGTGTCCGTCTCCCAGGACGCCGCCTTCCAGTCCGCGGTCTG
>DATLZM010000009.1:0-5736 GCA_035573995.1 Actinomycetota bacterium
TGATGACCGACCGGGCCAGGTCGTCCACGGGCCCCCGCGCCTTCGCCGATGCCCTGGAGCGGATCGGCGCCCGCCACGAGTCCACCCGCGGCTACCGCCCCCAGACCGACGGCGAGGCCGAGGCGTTCGTCCGCGCGATGCTCAGGGAGTGGGCCTACGTCAGGCTCTACCGCTCGAACGAGGAACGCCTCCGGGCACTCCCCCGATGGGTCGACCGCTCCGATCGCTCCAGGCCCCACACCGCGTCGGGAGGCCGACCCCCGATGTCGGCGCTGTGAACAACGTCGGTGGGAACCGCACCTAGGCCAGGGGACCCGAGCTCTTCCACCACGTCTGCGTCCCCCTCGCGAGGAGCTTGTTCAGGCAGCTCCAAAGGCGCATCCTGGGGACGGCCGCCGTCACCTCGCTCGTTGCGGTCGGATCTTCTGCCGCCCGAGAAGATGGGCGACATCTTCGCTCCTTCAAGCGGTCCGCACGAACCGCTCGATGTAATCCCGTACCAGGTCCCAAGCGCTAAGACCCCCGGGGACGGCCCATCCGCGACCGCGCCTGACCGGGTGTGCCCTGGGGCCCAGGGTGGAGGGAGCGGACACAGTTCCAGACGTCGACCGTGTGTCATGGCTGTGCCCTTGTTCGCATGCGTTCGCAGACACGATCCGGTGGCCTGGGGATGCGAGGGGGCCCCTCAACCGTGAGGTGGGCCCCGCGCGCGCCCGAGGGCGAACCGGGGGGCGGGGGCGGCCCCGCGCCCCTCCGTCGCCGCAGCTCAACGGCGCCGTCGGACTCCGCCCCGGAGGCCTCCCTCCGGGCCGCCGACCGGGGCGCGATCGAGCGGGTCCCGGGAACCCGCCCGGCCCGTCGGGTTCGCCCCGCGCACGGACCGAGGCGGGAACTCCTGCCGTGCGAGCAAGAGGTCAGGTCCCCTCGAGGGGCGTGGAACCGCAGGTCAGAGGCGGTAAGGCCTCGCGGGGACGACGAACGTTGCGCGAACGTCGCGCGGGACGCCTCGGGAGAGGGGGTCGGCGTATGACGTCATCGCACTCCGGGAGGCCGCTGATGTATGACGTCGTCTCGCTACGCGGTCAGGCCCCGCTCCGCTCGCCTCCTCCCCGTGACGGGGCCCCGAGCGCCGCCCCGCCCCGGTGACGGGGCGGGCGTCGGCCCTCCTCAGGGGCGTTGGGCGGGGTCGACGAAGCCGTGGCGCTCCTTCCAGCGGGCGTGCTTCCGGGCCGCCTCCACCACCCAGGAGGGGTGGACCCCGAGGGCCCTCGCGATCAGGCGGATCGGGACCCCCTGGGAGCGGAGCCGGAGCATGATCGAGCGGAACTTCCACGCCTCCTGCTCCGCCCGCTCCCGGAGGATCCCCGCCACCGTCCTCGCGGTCTGGGCGGCCTTGAGGTAGGCGACCTGCTCGGGTGAGAGCGAGGCGAGCTCCTCCCCGGAGAGGTGGAGCCTCGGCCTGAAGACCCCGGGTCCCTCCCGCGTCCCCTCACCCATCGTGCCCACCTCCCCGGGCGTCCTCTCCGGCCCACCGCTCGAGGAGCCCCCAGGCCTCCCGGGGGTCGAGCTCTCCTCCGGCGACGAGGTCCGCGGCCTCGTCCTCCCCGCGCCAGCGGAGGCGGGAGGCGAGGTGGTTCCGCAAGAACCGCTCCGCCCGCTCCCGGGAGGCGGCCACGAAGAGGACGCGGCCCGCGGCCAGGACCACGTGGTCCCCGAGGCCGGGGACGGCCGCGATCTCGATGGGGGACACAGAGGCCCGGGGCCTCATCTGGCGCCCCCCTTCCCTGGCCAAGGGATGAGTTCGACCGCGTCGACCAAGGCCTCGGGCACGACCTCCTCGCGGGCGAGCGCCCAGGCCGCCTGTGCCCCGCTCCTCGGCTCTCCGGTCCCCGCGCGACCAGGCGCCGACCGCGAGGGCGCTCGCCTCACGGACGAGGGCCCCGCGGCAACACGGGCGGTGGTTCCCCTCGATGAGGTGGCCTTCCATCACAGGCCCCCCTCTCTCCAGGCCAGCGACCTCCGCCTCAGCCAGCGGTCGCGTCGGAAGATGTCCTCCCAGGCGGCGATGCAGGGCGACTGGGGCACGCCTCCGTGGTCGGGCCCGAACCGTTCGCAGCGGACGCAGCCCGGCGTGGGCTCGACCCCCGGGTCCGCCACGGTCTCGGGCGCCGGCTCCGCGATGACCGGGGTCACCAAGGGATCCTCGGGCTCCGCGAACGGTCGCGAAGTTTCGCGTGTTGCGGGCCGCGAAGCTTGGGAGCGAGCAAGGCCCGTTTCCCCAGATCCACGACTCAGGGGCTTGGGACGTGAACCCACGCGTGCAACCCCCCCTCCAACCCTAGGTGCATCCCCCGTTCCACGCACGGTTTCCGGTCGCGAAGTGACCGGCTCGCGGTCGCGAACTGACCGGTGGGCCGGTCGATCCGTGACCGGCTCACCGCCCGTGGATCTGTGCATCGATCCAGCCGCGGATCCACGGTCAGCCTCCTCGGTCGGTCGTCTCGTGACCCGCGCGCCGCAGGCCGGACATTCCGGCGACGGCGCCAGGAACAGCGCCAGGGTCCCCCGGCGACACCGGTGGGCCATCCCCGCATCCACCCACGACCGGACCGCGCGCCGCCACCGTCGGCCGTCGTCGTCGTGACCGAGCAGGGCACGGATCTTTTCACGGTGCGTCTCGTGGACGACCACGCAGCGGGCATCGTCCCACTTCCCCATCGGCGAGAAGCTGCCGTCGCGGTTCATCACCTTGCCGACGCAGCTGGCGATCGCGAAGGCTCGCGCCGTGCTGTCGGGGATCGCGCGCCATCCCGCCACCGAGACCGGCGACCACCGCCGCGATTGGCGGGGGGTGAGCCCCGCCTCAGCCTGGTGGGCGGCCAGCTTGGGTTCCCAGCCCGTCGGGGTGCTGACGTGCCCGAGGTCCCCGATCTCCTCGTCGGTCGGGGGCTGGACGTCGATCGCGTCGCGGGGGCCGCTCACGTGGACGACGAGGGGGGGTGCGGGGGCAGCGCTCATCGGGCATCGCCCCCCTCGAAGCCCGCCACCCTGTGCCTCTGGATAAAGGCCTTGAGATCGGCGGGGTGAACCCGGAGTGCGCGCCGGGAGATTCGGATATAGGGTAGCCGGCCTTTCTGAGCCAGCAGGTAGGCTGCCGATCGGGAGATACCGAGGACCCCCGCGACCTCAGGCAAGGACAGCAATCGCTCCTCACCCTGGGACATAACTACCCCCTAAGAATTCCCAGGGCGAAGGTGCTGTACCTTCGCTGGCGCGGGTCTCTCTTCGGGGACCGACCCGCCGGCCCACGGATCACATGGATGGTATCCTCAGCACGTGGACGGCGACAACCGGATTCTGCACCTACACGACCACGTGGACGTGGAGAGGGTCCACGTCTTCCGCCTCCGATGCAGGGCGTGCGGCAACGGGCTCGGGCGGTGGGTCCTCGCCTCGGGGCGCACGTGGGCCCGCCTCTGGGCGTACGGGCGGCCGGGGACGGACGCGTTCTGGGCGGACCACCTCATCGAGGAGGACGAGCCCGCGTCACCGAGGCCCGCCTACCCGGGATTCAGGTGGTGGGGCGATAGGGAAAAGCGCGTGTGGGACAAGGGCAAGAAGAGGGTGGTCAATCAGTTCACCTCCGACCCAGTGTGGGCGGAGGACCCGGAGGAGGGCTACTGGGAAATCCGCCTCGAGTGCCCGTGTCGGGGGGGTGCCCGGGGGCGCCGGGTGCGGGCGACCGCCGAATCTCTCAAACGCCTCCTCGAGGACCTCGGGTGGCCTGAGGTGGTCGACCTCTAGACCTATCCCGAGGCCCTACGGGCCCGAGGAGCCTCCGAAAAGGAGGCCCCCAGGGAAGAGGGGGCGGGGGAGGGTTCCATCCTCGAAGGCTCTACCGCCCTCTACGGACTCAGGACGGGGCCCTCGCCGTCCCGCCGCAGCGGGAGGACCCGCCCGCCACCCGAGGCCCGCCGCTGGGCCGCCTCCCGGATCTCCTCGAGCCTCAAGGCGAGCTCGTCGTCGAGGCCGGGGAGCACGCTCGCGTACACGTCCATCGTGACCCGCGAGGTCGAGTGCCCGAGCCGGGCCTGGAGCATACGGGGGTGGGCACCCGCGGCCACCGCCACCGTGGCTGCGAAGTGACGGAGGTCGTGGGGGCGAAGACCCTCGAGGTCGGCACGGCGAACCGCCGGCTCCCACACCCGCCGCCGCCAATTGGTCCGCCGCACCGGGCCCCCACGGGAGTCGGCGAAGACCAGGGCCTCCGAGAGCTCGGGCCGGCCGTCGAGATGGCGAGCGAGGGCGTCGGCGACGAAGCCGGGGAGCGCCACGACGCGGCGGGCCGAGGGCGTCTTCACCTCGGCGAGCTCGACCCGGCCCCCGACCTCCACGGCCTGGCGGCGGACGTGGACGCGGCGGGCGAGCAGGTCGAGGTCACGGCGCTGCAGGCCGAGGGCCTCCCCGATCCGCAAGCCCCCGTAGGCGAGGAGCAGGACGAGCGGCCGCCAGGCCTCCTCCGTGGCCTCCACGAGCCGTTCGACCTCCTCGGGGGTCGGGATGCGGAGCTCCCGCCGCTCCACGCGCGGGGCCTTCGCGTAGCGGACGGGGTTCGAGGCGATCACGCCGTCCCGGACGGCCTCCTCCAGCATCGCGTGGAGGACCTGGCGGACCACGACCACCGTGCGCGCCCCTGCCCCGCCCCCGAGGAGGTCACCGAGGAACCGCCGCACCGTGTCGGGCCGGAGGGCGCCGAGGGCGAGGTCCCCGAGACCGGGGACGATGTAGCGCTCGACGGCCCAGGCGTACTGGGCGCGGGTCGACGGCCGCAGATGCTGGAGCCCCCCGAGCCACGCCCGGGCCCGCTCGGCCACGGTGGCGCGGGCTGCCGAAGGGTCCCGCCAGGTGCCGCCCCGGAGCTCGACCTCGATCTGGTGCAGGCGCTCCTCGGCGTCCTTCCGCCGCCGGAACGTCTCCGAGCGGTGCCTCCCCGAGGGGTCGCGGTAGCGGACCCGATAGCGGGTGCCGCGGCGCGGGCCGGTGACCTTCTCGATGAACGCCACGCCCCGAGCGTAGCGCGCCAGGCCGACCTGCGCAACGTACGCGCAACGTTCGTCCGTTGTGCCGCAGCCAAGTGGTCGCCCAGGTGGCCGTCTACCTGGGCTTTCATCGTGGACCCGACCGGATTCGAACCGGCGACCTCTTGGCTGCCAGCCAAGCGCTCTTCCAGCTGAGCTACGGGCCCTTCTCGGCCGCCGGGCCACTCCGGCCCCCGGCCGAGGACATGATAGCCGCCGCGAGCCGCTCGGCGCCCGGTGAGTAGCTCGCGCTCGACCGGGGGGAACGACCCCCGGGAAGAAGTTCGAGGAAGTTGCCCCATCCGTGAGCCCGATCACTGCAGGAGGAACCGGGGCTCGGTAGGGTCGGTGCGTGGCTGCGACGGCGCTCGACCTGCGGCGCGACCCCCCCGGGGGGCCGGCCCGGCCCCGGCGGTGGGAGGAGGGGCCCCCGCCCGGCCCCTCCCACGGGGACGCCCTGGAGCGGCTGGAGCGGGCCCACGCCCGGATGGGGGAGGCCACCTACGCCTTCCTCTCCGAGGTCGGGAGGGCCGAGGCCAAGGTGGCGGCCCGGGAGGAGGGGTGCCGGAACCTCGCCCACCTCCTCTGCTGCCGCTTCGGGCTCCCCTTCGCCCGGGCCCACCGGGTGGTGGAGGCGGCCCGGGCCCTCCCCCGCCTC
>DATLZM010000010.1:0-1702 GCA_035573995.1 Actinomycetota bacterium
ACCTCCTCCCGGGGCCGCGCTGGCCGGGGGCTCGGAGGACCGAGCCCCCTGTCGGACCTCGGCGGCCGCGGCCGCGAGTCCCGCCATGACCCGGAGCCGGTGGCCCTCCGCGTGCTCGTCGCGGCGCAGGCCCAGGGCGGATGCGAAGATGCCCGTCCCCACCTCGGCCCCGATGACGACCGCGGCGACCAGATGGGGGCACCGCAGGTCGCATCCGGCCTCGCGGAGGAGCTCCCGGAGCTGGGCGACCGCCTGGTCGTGCTGGTGGGCGGCCCCGGGACATACGGCCAGGGTCTTGCGCGTGGCCTCCCGGCCGGCCTCGACGAGAGCGGCGACGTAGCTGCGGGCGTCGGTCACCGCCTGCCCTCCTCGAGCCAGGCCCGGATCCTGCGGCCCTGCGGGCTGGACGGGTGCAGGCAGGCCAGGTGGTGGAGGAGGGCCTCGGGCTGCCACCACTCCGAGCAGACCGGGCAGAGCACCTCCCGCGGTGCCAGCGCCTCGAGCTCGAGCGGGGAGCGCACGCGGACGAGGGAGACCGGCGAGCCGCGGCCACGTGCCGGTGCGGGTTCCGCTCCACGCCTCAGCGGGCGACCGGCCTCGCCTCGGCGGAGCAGGCGGCCGAGGAGCAGGCCGACGGGGACCGAGACCACGAACCAGCCGAGCAGGAGGGTTCTCATCTCGGGCGCACCTCCTCCCAGAGCCTCGCCAGCGTCGTGAGCACGGCCGCCCGTGCCCGGGCCGCCACCGCCGCCCGCCGACGGGCGCAGGGCACGTGCCCGCAATCCGGGACGCCGCAGGACCGCCCGCCGCCGTGGTTCTCCTCCTCGAGGCACGCCGCCACCCTCTGGCCGAGCTCGATCACGTCCCGCCTCATCCCACGTCCCCCTCCAGCTCCCAGAGCTCGACGACCGTGCGGGGACGCCGGTCCGCGTAGCGCTTCCGGCAGCAGACGTCGGTGACCTGCGAGTCGTCGACGACGGCCCGCCCCGTCACCAGGCCGTCGAGGAGCGCCCGCAGGAGCTTGTCGAGGTCGGGCCGGCGGGCGGGGAGAGGCCCCGCGGGCCTCCGCGGCCGCGGAACGAAGAACGTCACGTCCACGGCCACCGGGCCCTCGAGCGGGCGGCCCCGCGAGGCCCGCCTCGCCTCCCAGGCCACCGCCGACCGCCACTCGGCGAGGGCCCGGCCGGCCGACTCGAGCACGCGGGTGCGCCCGTCGGGACCCACGAGCACCCGGTGGGAGCCCTGCGGACGCGGGGCGCCCGGGACCTCGAGCCTCAGGACGCCCACCTCGCCCTCCTCGCCTCGAGCTGGCGAGGGCGGGCCTCGGCCTCGAGCTCCACTTGCACCCTCGCCGCGAGCTCCGCCGCGGCCCGGACATCGGCCCTCGAGGGCGGCCCGAAGAGCGCGCGCTCGGAGAAGCCCCCCTCCACGAAGGCCCTCGAGGAGGGCGCGCGGGCGTCGGCCGGCCTGTACGGCCGGGGCCGCGGCGGGGTCGGCGGGACGTCAGGGGCCGCGTCCCGGACCCCCCTCGCCTCGAGCACCCCCTGCTCGCCCCGGGCCCGCGTGTAGGCCACCAGCCCCGCCGCCCGGGCAGCGCGGAGGACGGCCTGACGGAGCCGCTCGCGTTCCTCTCGGCTCCGGTACGCCAGCCGCACGCCGCCGTCGAGGAGAGCCTCGATCAGGGACGGCACCGGAGGCAGGG
>DATLZM010000011.1:0-2922 GCA_035573995.1 Actinomycetota bacterium
CTCCCCGCCTTCCTTGTCCTGGCCGGCTCGCTGTTCCTGTTCGGCTACGCGCTCGCGCGGCTCGCGACGGGGGGCACGATGTCCGCGCACGCCGTCGTCGTGGGGTTCGTCCTCCTCGCCGCCGCCTTCCCGCTCGCGCTCGCGGTGGCCGCCGGCGCCCTGGGCCGGCGCCTCACGCGGGCGACCGATCCGAGCCCGCCCGACCGGCGGTGACCCCGGTGGCTGGCGCGCCGCTCGGCGAGGTGGACGCCGGCGGGGCGGTTCGGGTGGCGCCCGGGACGTCGTGCCACCGATCCTCCTCGGATCGAGGCCGCACGAGGTTCCGCCACCGCGCAACGATCTGCTGGTAGCGCTCCCGCCCCGCCTTGGCACCGAGCAGGTACGCGATCCCGCCGACGACGATGGCCCGGAGCATCCCGCCGCGCTTCCTCGGGACGCGCTTCACCTCGACCGACCTGCCCCCCGCCAGCCGCTCGAGGAGCGACAGGAGTCGCTCCCTGCTCCCGCGCTCCTGGTCCAGCTCCTGACGGAGGAGCCGGACCTCGGCCCGGAGACGCTCGCTCTCGCGGCCCGCGTCCTCGACGCGGTCGCTGAGGCGCCGCTCGCGGATCCTGGTCCGCATCTCGCTCAGCTTGTTCCCGACGTCACTGCCGCTGCGCATGATCCCTCCCCGCTCCCCGTCCTCGTGCCCCGAGCTCCGCCGGAGCCATCAGTGTCGATACCCGCGCGGTCGAGCTCCGAAACGACGGATCCCCGCCCGGTGACCCACCGCGCGCGCCGAGCGTCCCGGCGACCCGCGGAGGGCGGGCACGCGAGCCAAGGGAAGGTCACCGTCCCGTCACGGGTCGCGGCCCGGGCCGAGCCCCTTCCTCGCCCGAGCGGCGGAGGACCTCGTCCAGCTTCCCCTCGATGCGGTCGGTCCCGTCCTTCGACTCCGCGCTCCCCCGGTGGATCAGCACCGACGACAGAACGACGAACGAGAAGAGCTGGAGGAACTCGGACTGCCAGTTCTCCAGCGTGGACTGAGCGAAGGTCACGGCGAAGCCCGGGGCCGTGACGGGCTCGCCGTGGGCGCGCTGCTCGCTCCGGTACTGCTCCCACTCGGCCAGGCCCTGGGCGCCCCAGCTGATCAGGAAGAGGACGCAGAACGCGAGGCTGAGCCCGAAGTTCCGCCAGATCTTCCTCACGTGGTTGCTCTTCCGCTCGCGGAGGACGCTCTGGACCAGGCTCCCAATCAGGTACGCGGTCACGCCGAGGAGCACCGCCACGGTGACCCCCACGACCAACGTGCTCGCCATCGGCACCTCCTTGTCCCGTACCTGTCGCTCCTCTTCCCGCTCCTCGGACGGCGCAAACGGCCTGGTCGCGGTTCGAAGGCCCGGGGGCTCCCGCTCGTCTACCATCTGAGGCAGCCCCCGTTCCTTGCTGGCAAGCGCAGCAAGCTCAGGTCCCCCATTCGGCCTAGCCAGCCCCCGCTCGTCGCCGCCATCCGCTGAGCCGTGGGCTCCCCCACCCCACCGATTGCGCCTGCGGACCCTCTGCCGATACCCTCCGGCGCGATGCGGGAGGCGCCGAGGACGACCCTCGTGGCCCTCGCGCCCGCCGACCCGCTCCCCGAGGGGCAGGACGGGGACCCGTTCGTCCTGATCCGCCGTTGGCAGGACTTCCTCGAGGTCTCCGGGCGGGCCGGGCCCAACACGAGGCGGCAGTACCGCCGCTACCTGCTGTCCTTCCTCGCCGACGTCCTCAAGGACCCACGCGAGATCACGGAGGACGAGGTGGTGGCCTACCTGGCCGGCCTCGACGGGCGTGGCGAGATGCGGGGGATGACGATCAGAGCCCTCCGCTCCTTCTACGCCTGGGCCGAGGAGCGCGGCCTGGTGGCGAACCCGGTCCGCAGGATCAAGGTCCCGCCTCGGAAGTACGGGCCCGCGCCGGCGCTCTCGCCGGCCGAGCTCGAGCGGTTCCTCGCGGCGGCCGGTCGCCTCCCCGACCCGAGGGCCCGGCCGGCGCTCGAGCTCATGTACGCGACGGGGGCCAGGGTCTCCTCGCTGTGCGCAGTCATGCCCCAGGATGTGGACCTCGAGCGCGGCAGGATCGCCTTCCGCGTCGCGAAGCACGGCCAGCCCTACGCGGTGCCGCTCGGGCCCCGAGGCCTGCGGGCGGCGCGTGAGCTCCTCGAGCTCCGCGACTGGAGGCCGCGGAACGTGCGGGAGAGGCGGCCGACGCTGCTCGGCGTGGGGCCGTTCGTCGTCTGGCGGTGGTGCAAGGCGGCCGGGGGGCTGGCCGGCCTCGAGGTCCACCCGCACCTGCTGCGGCACACATTCGCGACGCGGCTCGCCGAGGACCCGCGCGTGGACGTGCGGACCTGGGTGGAGCTCATGAACCACCGCGACGCGTCGCTCCTACGCCGGTACGCGGCGGCGTCCGAAGAGCGCATGAGGAAAGCCGTGGAAGGCCTGTAGGCATCGAAAGGAGGGGAGGATGGGCATCTTCACCAGGGCGAAGGTCGCCGGCGCTGTGGCCGACGCCAAGAAGGCGCTCGAGGAGGGCCGACGGATCTTCGTGGCTAGGTACTGGGACGAGGTCGTCGCGTTCCAGGGGACCGGGGCGATCGCCGGCGCGGCGGACTTCATCGAGCAGTGCGAGGAGCTCGGGTGGCGGCTGGAGCAGGCTTCGTACTCCTGGGTCCCTGAGAAGAAGCGTGGCGTCCAGGTACTGGTCTTCAGGCGTCGCTCATGACTTGGCCAGCGGTCTAGACCGTACTGCCAACGTTGAAGCCGGACACCGTTCGAACCTCCCACACAGCGGGAGGAGCCACGGGCATCCTTCCCCCGTTGAGAATGTCAACTGCCACCGGAATTCCCCAGATGTTGCCATCGAAACTCCCCACCCGTGCGGGGGACAAGGTTCACATCGGAG
>DATLZM010000012.1:0-8949 GCA_035573995.1 Actinomycetota bacterium
GTCGCGCGACGATCACACGAGCGGATACGAGCCATCACCGGCGCAAGGGGACCCCCGACCGGCGCGTCAGGCCCCTCCGGTAGGCTCCAGACCCATGGATCCCACGAGGCTCCTCCGTCGACTCGCGAGGGGTTCCCTCAAGAACGTCCGGTTCGACGACATGCGTCGGATGGTGGAGGCCTTCGGTTTCGAGCTGAAACGCGTCAGGGGCAGCCACCACATCTTCGTGCATCCTGACCTCCCGGAGCTCATCAACCTCCAGGAGGTGGACGGCCAGGCCAAGCCGTACCAGATCCGCCAGTTCTTGAGGCTCGTGGAGCGCTACTCTTTGCGCTTGGAGGACGAGCGTTGACGAGCGACTACCACATCAACGTGTTCTACAGCGAAGAGGACGGCGGGTACATCGCTGATATCCCGGACCTCGACGCCTGCTCCGCCTTCGGCAAGACGCCCCAGGAGGCCGTGGCTGAGGTCGAGAAGGCGAAGGAGGCGTGGCTCGCCGCGGCCCGCGAACGGGGGCGCCCGATCCCGCGACCGCGCTACCGCCCCGCGATCTACGCGCGCTGACCTGCGCCTCGGGCCGGGGCGCGCGTCACCCCGGCAGCGCCACCGTCCCGATCCCCTCCGCGGTGGCCACCGCGAGGACGTCGGGATCCGCCGTCGCGATGCGATCGCCCGGCTGCGCCGACGCGACGAGGACCGCGTCGGCGAGGGAGATCGGGCGGGCGGAGCGGTGGTAGTGCCTGGCCCTCACCTCGGCGGCGCGCCGCGCGACGCCCACGTCGAGGGGCACAGGGGCGAGGGTCCCGTCGAACAGGGGCTCCAGCACCTCCCACGCCCGATCGATCGGCAGGCCGTGGACGCGCCGGGCGACGTCCAGCACCTCCGCGAGGTTGGCTGTGGCGAGCGCCGTCCCGCCGCCCCACAGGAACCCGCGCACCTGGTCGGTCGCCGGCCCGCCGACGAGGAACGAGATCAACGCGTAGGCGTCGAGCAGGATTACCGCCGGGGGAGCCGCGCCTCGGCCCGCTCGTCCTCGCGCGCGACCCGACGGAGCCGGGCCAGGTCGAGGCCCGGCAACGCCTCGGCCAGCGCTCCCTCGGCCGCCGCGACCGGGTCATCGGGGGCGGGTGCCAGGACGATCCGGTCCCCCAGGTCCTCGAGCGCGACCGTGGAGGTCCCCCAGCGGTGGCGGATCTCGGCCGGGATCGAGATCTGGCCCCCTTTCGAGATCTTCAAGCGTCTCTTCATGCTCATGAAAGCTACCATGCAAACGCGCCATGCGAAGCCAACGGAGACCAGCGGGTCACGGACTGGCCCGGGCCTGCCGGGGGGTCCGGGACCCGGGCGGGCTCCTCACCGGGGGACCACGGTGATCGGGCAGCGGACCCCGGGCGCGCGGCCCAGCCGCCCGTCGCAGGTCAGCAGGGCACAGTCGAGCTGCTCGGCGAGCGCCACGTACGCGGCCTCGTAGGCGGACAGGTTCTCCCGGAGCTGCCAGACGCGGTCCAGGAACCCGAAGATCGGGTACCTGACGAGCCCCAGGCGCCGCCAGGCGTCGAGGGCCGCCCACGCCTTCCCCGGGTCGATCCTCCCCGCGGCCACCACGCGTCGGAGCCCGCTCGCGACCTCCGCGTCGATGAGGTGTGGGACGTGGACCTGCTCCGAACCGAGCGCCCGCGGGCCGAGCCCGCGTTCAGGAGCGCCGAGAGCGCGGCCGACGCGTCGACGACGATCACCGCGGGGCGCGCTCGGCCTCGAGGTCGGCCACGATCGACGCCGCGTCCACGCCGAGATCCGGCAGCGCCCCCAGGAGCGCCGGGTTGTCCGCCCGGCGGGAGACCTGCGAGAGCTCCCGCACGACCACGGCGTTGACCGAGATCCCCTCGGCGGCGGCCAGCCGCTCCAGGCGCTCCACGACCTCGTCCGGGACGTTCCTCACGTACAGGGTCTTCATGCGCGCATAGTTAGCAGATCGCTTGCGATTCGCTCGCTCTCTGCAACCGCCGAGCGGGCGCGCGTTCCACATCCTCAGCCGGTCGTGCCGAAGGCCGCCTCCACGAGGTCCAGCACCTCCTCGGCACGCTCGATGGCCCGGTCGGCCTGTTCCCGGTCGAAGGCCTCCGCCGGCAAGCCCCCCGGGAGGCCGTTCGGGTAGCGGGTGGGGATGTAGTAGAGGTCCAGCCCCCCGGCTCGCGTCCGGAGCTCGGCGAAGGCCGGGTCGTGCTTCGCGGCTCGGTCGCACAGGTCGGCGACGGAGTGCCCGCGGGCGAGCTCCTCCTCCCGGAGGTACAGGAACCCCTTGAGGGCCTTCTCCGCCGCCTGCTGGGCGAGGAAACACGCCAGGTTGTGCCGCCCCCCGTCGCGGGCGAACCGGGCGTCGTCGAGGTCGCGGTGGGCCTGATCAACCCACCGCCTGCCCTCCTCCCGCGGGTCAGGCCGCATGGAGCACCCGGCCCTCGTCGAGCGCCCGGCGGATGAAGGCGCGCCCCCGCACCTCGGCGAACTCCTCGGGCGTGTAGACCAGGAGGTCGAGCCCCACCCGGGGCGCGAGCTCCTCGTACAGCCGCTCGAGGCGTCGGATGAAGGGCAGGTCGCTCTCCATCACGGCGATCAGGTCCAGGTCGCTCGCCCGGCCGACGTCGCCACGGCCGAACGAGCCGAACGCGACGACGAGCGTCGCGCCCTTCCGGATCAGGGCCTCGACGATGCGGTCGGCCTCCTCCGCGAGCAGCCGCGCGCGCTCCTCCCGCTCCACGCCGCGAGTATAGGGAGCGCGATCTCGGCGGTTGCCCTCCCCCACCCGTGTCACACCGGCGCCGACGCGCTCGCCTCCAGGCTGAACGAACACCTCCGCCGCCACCGGAGCCGCGAGCGGGGTGATGGTAGATCGCTGCCATGAGAACCACCATCGATGCTGCCGGCCGCGTGGTCGTTCCCAAGCCTCTGCGCGACGAGCTCGGTCTCGCTCCGGGGCAGGAGATCGAGGTCTCCGTCCGCGACGGGAGGATCGAGCTCGAACCGGTTCCGACCCCGATGCGGCTCGTCCGTCGGGACGGGGTGCCGCGGGCCGAGCCGGAGGTTCCGGTCCCTCCCCTCACGACCGTTGAGGTGCGGGAGGCCCTCGAACGCGTGCGCCGGTGATCGCCGCCGACACGAGCGTCCTGGTAGCTGGCTTCGCGTCCTGGCACGAACGGCACGAGCCGGCTCACCGGCTCCTCGCATCGGGCAAGGTGCGCCTCATCGACCACGTGGCGCTCGAGACCTTCGCGCTCCTAACCCGTCTCCCGGCGATCTGAGGCCGGAGGCCCGGCGGAAGAAGCCTCGCACACCGACCTCGACCGCGGCGTTCATCCCCGCCAGGCGGCCAGCACGGCCTCCACCTCCCCCTCGACGGCGGCCCGGGCCTCCGCCCGGTCCCAGCCGGACATCAGGTAGCGGTCGTAGGCGGTCCGGCGGTGGCGGACATGGGCCCGCACGGCCAGGTCGATGGCCTCGGGGTCGAGCCGCTTCGCCGCCGCGCTCCGCCCGACGCGCCCGCTGTACTTCAGGCACGCCTGCTCGGCCACCTCGACCTCGGTCCCCCGCGGGCAGTTGGGGTACCGCTCCCGGACGGCGCGGGCGAACCGTTCCACGTAGGCCCGGTCCAGCGCCGCCCGCCGCTCGGCCTCGCGCCGCCTGCGGGCCTCCCTGGCCTCGGCGTCGGAGAGGCACTCCTCCTCGGCCCGCCGGAGCGCCTCCTCCTCGACCAGGATCCCCTGCCGCTCGTAGCGCTTCCGCGTCCGGCTCCACCGGACCACGATGGCCCGCAAGCCGGAGTCCCGGGACGCCCGCCGGGTGAGGGCCGGGTCTCCCCTGGGAGGAACACCAGGTGGTCGAGGTCCGAGCAGCGGAGGCAGAAGGCCTTCCCCTCCTCGACCCGCAGGAGGCTCCCGCGCCAGAGCTCCTCCCCGCAGCCGTCGCAGCGGCTGTCGTTCTGGGTCCAGAACACGACGATCTCGTCCGCGCCCTCCGCCCTCCGGCTCACGGGCCCCCTCCCTCCTCGAGCGCCGAGCGCGTGACCTGCGAGCCGAAGGCCTCGAGTTCGCCCAGGCGGGTCCGGAGCACCTCGACCACGCGCTCGTCGTCGACCCGCAGGTAACCATGGCGGTACTTCACCGCCGGGAGCAGGTCGGGGTCGGCGACGAGCGCGGCCGGGTCCCGCGCCGCGAGCGCGCGCAGGTGCGACCGCTCCTCGGCCAGCCGGTCGAGGAGCGAGCGGATCCGCCCGGGGTCGACCATCAGCGACGGCCCTCCGCGTGGCGGCGGAGGAGCTCGCGGTCGAGCTCCCGGGCGTGGAGGTCGAAGTCCTGGAACTCGCGGAACGTGAGGCTCTCGAAGGCCACCCGGGCGGGCTCGTCCCGGGAGAAGATGACGATCCGCTCCCGAAGGATCCTCCCGAGGAGGGGGAGCGGGGCCGCGTTCATCACGACCACCTCGATGCCCCCGACCCCCGAGCGCTCCTCCAGCCGGCCGGCGAGCGCGAGGGCGGCGGCGAGGGGATCCTCGGGCGGCGGGTCGAGGTAGACGGCCACGTCGACGTCGCTGTCGGGTCGGGCGTGGCCGGTCGCCCGGGAGCCGAAGAGGTAGGCGAAGACCACCCCCGACCCCTCGAACGCGGCAGGGGCCGCCCGCCGGAGACGCTCCTCGACCGGGTCCGCCACGCCCCGGATGTTCCCACGCCCCGGGTCGGTCCGGCGGTCGTGTCGGGGGCCCGTGCTACAGTGCGCTCACCTCCCCCGGAGGAGGCGCCCGGGTGGACCCCGTACAGAGCCTGGTCAACGCGGCGATCGTCGCGGTCGCCGTCGGCGTGGTCGGCCTGCTGATCCGCGGGTTCCGCCGTGAGATCCGGGAGGCGGTCGCCGGCGTCGAGGCGAAGCTCGAGGCCACCCGCGAGGAGCTCCGAGCGGAGATGGCGGCCCTCCGCGACGAGCTCCGGGGGGAGATCGCCGCATCCCGCCATGAGTTCCGCGGGGAGATCGCGGCCCTCCGCGACGAGCTCCGCGGGGAGATCACCGCATCCCGTCAGGAGATGCGGGGTGAGCTGGACCAGGTACGCACGGAGAACGGGCAGCACCGCGACGAGCTCCGCGGGGAGATCGGCGCCCTCCGTGATGAGTTCCGCGGGGAGCTCGCCGCCTTCCGTGATGAGTTCCGCGGGGAGATCGGCTCGGTCCGCGGCGAGATCTCCTCCCTGCGGCAGGAGATGCGGGCCGAGCTGGCCCAGGTCCGGGACGAACTGAAGATCCTCCGCTCCGACCTGACCCTGGTTGCCCTGGCCGTCGGCGCGCGGCCCAGGGCGCAGAACGCGTGACCCCGCGACGCGGGTTTCAACCGCGCGGCGTCTCGACGGGATCCCGCGTGGCGAGCACCAGCCCGCGCTCGAGGGCCCGGCGGGCCAGGGGCACCCGCCCGGCCTCCTCGCGCGTGTAGCAGAACAGCTCCACCGGCATCCCGACGCCCTCGAACGCCCTCCGGTAGTCGAGCGGCCGGTCGAACCACCGGGGCCGTTCCGAGCGGTCGAGGAGCAGCAGGACGTCGGCGTCGCTGCCGGGAACCGCGTGCCCCTCGGCCAACGACCCGAAGAGCACCACGCTCCGGACCTCGGGGCGCTCGGCGAGGAGGCGTTCGGCCGCGGCGCGGAGCCGGTGGAGGGCCTCGGGGCTATCCAGCCAGAAGACCCTCACAGAACCGAAGGATCTCTCCTGAATCACGGATCGCACGCTCGGCGTCCTCCCCCGTGTAGTACTGGCCCGGGCTGCCCGACTCCCATCCGTGGGGGTACCGGGTCGGGACGTAGAAGCGGTCCAGCCGCCGGCCCGCCGCCACGAGCTCGTCGGGCACCTCGGTGCGCTCCCGGAGCCCCTCGAGCAGCTCCCCCACCGAGTGGCCCCAGGCCACCCCGCCCAGGCGTTCGTACACGGCCTTCGCGGCCTTCTCCGCCGCCTGCTGGGCCGCGAAGCACGCCCACTCGTGGAACCCGGCCTCGGTCTGCGCCCGGGCCGCCTCGAGGTCCCGACGCGCCTGCGCGATCCAGTCACGGCTCCGCTCGGCCATCCCCGGCGAGCACGCTATCAACGCCGCTGCCGCGGCTCATCCCTACGAGCCGGTCCCGGTCGCGACGAGGACGGCGTAGGCGGTGTAGCCCGAGGCCCGCGCGTCGAACACGACCACCCGGGTCGCGGGGGCGGACCACGCCACCGACGGGCCGTCGTTGATCCTCCGCTCGGGGTCGTCGGGGCCGGCCACGATCCGCCGGGCCCCCCAGGATCCCCCGTCGGCCGACTCGGCCCAGACGAGCGCCACCCGCGAGTCGGCGGAGAGCGTGTCGCAGCCCGCCGTGCGGCACTCCGCCCAGGCCAGCCCGACCGCGCCGCTCGGCGACGTGCCCGCGGCCAGGTCGTAGCCGCCCTTGGCGCGGAGCGTGGGCCCGAACTCCGAGACCTGCACCCGCGGTCCCCAGGCGCCGCCCCGCCAGGTCCGCGCGAACACGCCCCGGCCGGTGGTCCAGGCGAACGTGAGCCGGTCGGGGGCCGCGGCGACCGCCGGAGCCCCGCCGTTCGCCCGGGCGCCGCCCCGCGCGAGGACCACGGCCTCGCCGAACGAGGCACCGCCGTCGGTCGAGACCTTGGCCCGGACCTCCCCCCGGCTCGAGGAGATCCACACCACGCCCACCGTCTGGCCCGAGGCCGCCACCGCCGGGAGCCCGGCGAAGCCCTCCCCCAGGGGGTCCAACGCCTTCGTCCTCCCCACCTCGGCCCGGCGCCAGGTCTCGCCGCCGTCCACGGAGCGCGCCAGGCGGATCCTCCCGGCCCCCGCGTCGGTCCAGACCACGTAGGCCACCCCCTCCGAGGCCGCGACCGCCGGCCGATCCACCCGGCCGCGCCTCGGCGAGAGGCGGACGGTCGGTCCCCACCCGCTCGCCGACCCGGCGCGGACGAACAGGACCCGCGGGTCGGCCGGGTCGTAGGCCTCGTAGCTCCGCTGGGTGAGCCAGGCCGCGTAGAGGTCCGTCCCGTCCGAGGCGAGCGCCGGGCGGAACGCGTGCCGCTCGGGCTGGCTCACCCGGACCGGCTGGGACCAGCTCCTCCCCCCGTCGGCGCTCGAGACGTGGAACACGCCCTGGTACGGCCCGCCGTCGCGCGCGAACCCCTTCGCGGTGAGGTCGGAGACGTACACGACGTGGAGCTGCCCGCCCGCCGCCGCGACCGCGTGGCCGTCGGTCCAGGCGAAGTCGGCGACGGTCCGGGCCTCGCCCCAGCTCGGCGCGGCCGCCGCGCGGGGACCCGGGAGGACGCCGACGAGGAGGGCCGCCGCGAGGGTCGCAGCGAGCCGTCCGGGCCGGACGGAGCTGGACGTCGCCGGGGTCGCGGCGAACGGCGCGGTCCGGACCGAGCCGCTCGTCGCCGCCCAGGTCGCCCCGGGCATCGGTCGTCCCCCGACCCTGCCCTTCCCCTCCATCGGTCCTAGTCCGCCCGCCGTATCGACACGGTCCGCGTCACCGGTGCACGATACCCTGCCCGCCCATGCAACCCCACCCACGGACCCGAGCCCCGCGGCCGGAAAGCGGCCCCCGCCGCCCCCGGACGCCGGCCGCGCTGGCGCTCGCCGTGGCCGTGCTCCTCGCGGGCGCCACGGTCCCCGCTGCGGCCCAGGTCGAGGACCCCGAGGTCCGGGAGGCCCAGCGGGAGCTCCGGGAGGCCCGGGAGCGGGTCCGGGCCAGGCGGGAGAAGGTCCGCGCCATCCAGGAGCGGATCGACGCGATCGCCACGAGGATCTCGGAGGTCCAGAGCTCGCTCGATGAGACCGAGCTCGAGATCCGCCGGGCGCGCCGGGCGATCGAGGATCTCCGGGCGGAACTCGCCGAGATCCAGCGGGAGATCGACGAGCGCTCCCGCCACGCGTTCATCCTGGGCCCCGCCACCGGGCTCCAGATGGTCCTCGCCTCCGACACCTACGTCGAGCTCACCCGCGCCATCGGGCTCCTGGAGGAGCTGAACAGCCGCGACGCCGAGCTCGCCGCCGAGCTCCTCTCGGTCCAGGAGCGGATGAACGTGCGCCAGGCCGAGCTCGAGCAGCTCGAGCTCCGCCGGATCGGGTTCCTCTTCGAGCTGGGAACCAGGCGGCGCGAGCTGCGCGAGGCGTTCCGCGAACAGCGGGAAGTGCTGGAGCGGCTCCGGGTGCGGCGCGAGCAGGCTCGGATCCGGCTCTCGGAGCTCCGTCCGTTCGCCGTCTGCCCGGTGGACGGCCCCCACGCGATCGCCGACGACTTCGGCGGCCCCCGCGTCGACGTCATCGAGGTGGTGGGGAAGGACGGGAAGGTGAAGCGGAAGGAGCGCCGCCGCAAGCACCAGGGGAACGACATCTTCGCCCCCCTCGGCACCCCCATCGTGGCGCCGTTCGACGGGGTGGCGGTGGACGCGCGGAACGAACTCGGCGGGCTCGCGGTCAAGGTGATCGGCGAGTTCGGCTACGTCTACAACGCGCACCTGTCGCGGTACGGGAAGCTCGGGCCGGTCGAGACCGGCGACGTGATCGGCTACGTGGGGACGACCGGGAACGCGCGCGGGACCTCGCCCCATAACCACTTCGAGTGGCACCCGGACGGCGGCCCGGCGGTCGATCCCAACCCCTTCCTCCTGCTCGTCTGCTGAGCCGCCCGTCCGCCGGGGCCGCCCGCGGGCGTCCCGGCGACCCGACCCGCGGACCGCGGCGGCTCAACCCAGGTCGCCGGGGGCCGCGGCGAAGCGGGCCACGAGCCGGCCACCTCGCCCGTCCTCGATGGACCCGACCACGCGGAGGGTCCGCCGGTCGTCCTCCCACCGGCCCGAGATCTCGACCCGGTAACTGGTCCCGGTGGGACCGACCGCCTCGTACGCCTCGGTGCGGTCGAGGAAGCGCTCGACGAGC
>DATLZM010000013.1:0-2669 GCA_035573995.1 Actinomycetota bacterium
CGAGGGGAGCAGCGGCGCGAGTGGCTCCACGTCCGGGACTGGGTCCGGGCGGTCCTCCTCGTGCTCGAGCGCGGCGAGCCCGGGGTGGTCTACAACGTCGGCGGCGGGGAGGAGGTCACCAACCTCGAGCTGGCCCGGAGGATCTGCGCGCTCGCCGGGGCGCCCGAGGACCTCGTCGCGTTCGTCCCCGACCGGCCCGGCCACGACCTCCGATACGGGGTCTCGTGGGACCGGCTGCGCGCCCTGGGGTGGACGCCCGAGATCCCCCTCGAGCGGGGGCTCGCCGAGACGGTGGCCTGGTACCGAGACCACCTCGACTGGCTGCGGGCGGCCCACGAGGGGCCGATCGTCACGGCGCCGCGGGAGGCGTGAGGCCGTGCGGCTCGTCGTGACCGGCGCCGGCGGGGGGCTCGCGCGGGCCTTCCTGGCCCAGGTCCCGGCCCACCACGACGTGGTCCCGCTCACCCGAGCCGAGCTCGACGTGGGCGAGCACCACGCGGTCATGCGGACCGTGCCCCCGCTCCGCCCCGACGCCGTGCTCAACCTCGCCGCCTTCACCGACGTCGACGGCTGCGAGCGGGACCCGGGCCGGGCCGTCCGCGACAACGCCCTCGCCTGCCAGTCGCTCGCGATCGCCTGCCGGGCGGCGGACGCCGTCCTCCTCCACGTCTCGACCGACTACGTCTTCGACGGGGAGAAGGGCGCGCCCTACGACGAGCTCGACGAGCCCCGACCCATCCAGGTCTACGGCCGGACCAAGCTCGCCGGGGAGCGGTTCGTCCGCGAGCTCCTCCCCTCCTCGTTCGTGGTGCGGACCGGCTTCGTGTACGGCTCGGGGGAGGACCACCTCAGCCGCTCGCTCGAGCGTCTCGCACGCGGCGAGCCCGCCGGCGGGATCGCCGACCGCGTGGGCTCGCCCACCTACGTCCGGCACCTGGCGGCGCGCCTGCTGCCCCTGCTCCTCTCGGGGCGGCCCGGCACCTACCACCTGGCCGGCCCGGAGGCCACGACCTGGTTCGACGTGCTCGAGCGGGCCCGCGCGCTCGGCGACCTCCCCGGGCGGGTCGAGCGGCAGGCCGCCGCCGACCTCAGGCTCCCGGCTCCCCGGCCGCGGAACTCGGCGCTCGCGAGCGCCTACCTCCCGCACCTCGACGTGCCGCCGATGCCGCCCCTCGACGACGCGCTGCGGGAGCTCCTGCGCTCGGGCCCCGGGTAGACTGCGCGCCGGTCGATGGCCCGGACCCGCGCCCGTCCGCCGCTCGCCGCGCTCGCGACCCTGACGGGCCTCGCGCTCCTCGCGGCGGCCTGCCTCCAGGGCGTCCGGACCACGTCGGACCCGCCACGGGGGCCGATCGACCCCGACACCCGCCCCGAGGGGCCGCCGCCGCCGAAGGTGGACGTGGAGCGCTTCGAGACGCGCTGGCCCATCAAGCGGGTGGTCTTCATCATCAAGGAGAACCGGAGCTTCGACCACATGTTCGGCCGGTTCCCGGGCGCCAACGGGGTCACGTTCGGCTACGACCACGGGGTCCGCCGACCGCTCACCCCCGCCGTCGAGGGTCGGGCCGAGGACATCCCGCACTGCTACAACTGCGCGCTGGCCTCGATCGACGGCGGCCGGATGGACGGCTTCAACCAGACCGAGGCCGCCGACCGGTACGCGTACACCCAGTTCCGGCCGTGGCAGATCCCGAACTACTGGCGGTGGGCGGAGGAGTTCGTCCTGTCGGACAACTTCTTCGCCTCCGCCACCGGGCCCTCGTTCCCCAACCACCTCTACGCGATCGCCGCCCAGTCGGGGGGCGCCCTGGACAACCCCTGGCAGCCGAAGGGCGCCCTCCACGAGATGCTGCGCAAGGGCCTCGCGAAGTCCTGGGGCTGCGACATCGCGGAAGGGGGGTACGTGGAGATCATCGACCCCGAGGGGCAGCTCGTCCGGGTCGAGCCCTGCTTCGACTTCCTGACGGAGGGGGACCTGCTGCGGGAGGCAGGGATCCCCTGGGCCTACTACGCCGCCACCAACACCCAGAAGGGCTACATCTGGTCGGCCTACGCGGCGATCCGCCGCTACCGGGAGGACCCGCGGATGTGGGACCGGTACATCCGTCCCGTGGACAACCTGATCCGGGACATCCGGGCCGACCGGCTGCCGCCGGTCACCTGGGTCACGCCCCGCTTCGAGCTCTCCGAGCACCCCGAGTACAACTTCTGCCACGGCGAGAACTGGACCACGAGGGTCGTGAACGCGATCATGCGGAGCCCGATGTGGGAGCACACCGCGATCTTCATCACCTGGGACGACTGGGGCGGGTTCTACGACCACGTCCCGCCGATCAGGGTCGATCCGTTCGGGTTCGGGATCCGGGTCCCGCTCCTCACGATCTCGCCCTACGCGAAGCGGGGCCACGTCGACCACCGGGTGGGCGAGTTCTCCTCGGTGCTCCGGTTCATCGAGGACAACTGGGGCCTGGGCCGGCTCACCCACCGGGACCGCAGGGCGAACAACCTCTCCTACAACTTCGACTTCTCCCAGGTGCCGGGGTGAGCGGCCCGGGGCCGGCGGCCGCCGGAGCGCGGGCCCTCGCGCCCCGCCCCCGGACGCCGCGGTACGCTCGGGGCCGATGGCGGATCGGGAGGATCCCGTCCGGGCGGCGCTCGCCCGGGAGCTG
>DATLZM010000014.1:0-8989 GCA_035573995.1 Actinomycetota bacterium
CGACCGCCGCGAGGCCCGCGAGGGCGATCCCGGCCGTCCCCCCGAGCCAGGTGGCGAGGGGGTCCTGGCGTGCGGCGAGGGCCGCGGTGGCGAGCATCGTCTTGTCCCCGAGCTCCGCCACGGCCACCGCGACGGCCACGGAGAGCGCCGCCGCCGCCCTGGGCCGGGCGTCGTCGTCCGCCCCCTCCCGTCCCCGGAGCGTCCGGGCCGCGAACGCGAGGAACAGGAGCCCCGCGCCGACCCCGACCGCGCGCTCAGGGAGCACCGCGCCGAGGGCCCCGCCGGCCGCCGCCGACAGGCCCTGGGTGAGCGCGTAGGCGGCGAGCGCGCCGGCCACGACCGGCGCCGCGCGGTTGCGGGCGGCGAGGCCGAGGATCACGAGCTGGGTCTTGTCTCCGAGCTCGGCGAGGAACACAACCCCGAGGGCGACCAGGAAGCTCTCCACGCGGGCGCTAGAACCGCTCGAACAGGATCGCCCGCTTGACCTCCTGGATCGCCTTCGTGACCTGGATCCCGCGCGGGCAGGCCTCGGTGCAGTTGAACGTGGTCCGGCAGCGGAAGACCCCGGTCCGCTCGGACAGGATCCGGAGGCGCTCCTCCTTCCCCCGGTCGCGGGAGTCGAAGATGAACCGGTGGGCGTTCACGATCGCCGCGGGCCCCACGTAGGCCCCGTCGCCCCAGAAGATCGGGCAGGAGGTGGTGCAGGCCGCGCAGAGGATGCACTTGGTCGTGTCGTCGTAGCGGTGCCGCTCCTCGGGCGACTGCAGGCGCTCGCGGCCCGGCTCGGCCTCCTCGGCGATCAGGTAGGGGAGGACCGACCGGTACCCCGCGAAGAACGGCTCCATGTCGACGACGAGGTCCTTGATCACCGGGAGCCCCCGGATCGGCTCGACCGTGGCCCGGGGCGCCACGTCCTTCACGAGCACCTTGCAGGCCAGGGCGTTCCGGCCGTTGATCAGCATGGCGTCGGAGCCGCAGATCCCGTGGGCGCAGGAGCGGCGGAGGGCGAGCGTGCCGTCGTGATGCCACTTCACCTCGTGGAGGGCGTCGAGGAGCCGGTCGTTCGGCTCCATCGAGACCTCGAACTCGTCCCACCACGGCCGGTCGGAGACCTCGGGGTTGTAGCGGCGGATCCGCAGCGTGAGCAAGACCTTCCCCGAGCCCTGGACCCGGCGGCGCTCCGAGCCCTCCAGGACCTCCCCGAGCGTGGGCTCCGCGGCCATCAGCGCCCCCGGCCCGTCGGCCGCCCTGCGTTCCCCCGTCCGCCCATCAGTACTTCCGCTCCATCGGCACGTAGGGCCCGAGCTTCACGTCCTTGTACTCGAGCCGGATGCCCCCGTCCTCCTCCCGGTAGGCGAGGGTGTGCTTGAGCCAGTGCTCGTCGTCCCGGAGCGGGTGGTCCTCCCGGTAGTGCGCCCCCCGGCTCTCGTCCCGGGCCAGCGCCGAGACCACGAGGGCCTCCGCGCAGTCCAGGAGGAACCCGAGCTCCACCGCCTCCATCAGGTCGGTGTTGAACACCCGCCCCTTGTCGGTGATCGCCACCCGCGCGTAGCGCTCGCGGAGCCCGTCGAGGACCTCCTTCATCTTGGTGAGGCTCTCCTCGCTGCGGACCACGAACGCGAGGTCGAACATGGCGTCCTGGAGCTGGGCGCGGATGTCGGCCGGGTTCTCGCCCTCGGTCCGGCGGAGGATCGCGCCGAGCATCTCCTCCACGTCGCCCTCCGGGCGCTCGGGGAGCGGCGGGAGGTCCGCCTCCCGGGCGAAGGCCGCCATGTGCTTCCCGCCCCGCCGCCCGAAGACCACGATGTCGAGGAGGGAGTTGGTGCCGAGGCGGTTCGCGCCGTGGACCGAGACGCAGGCGCACTCCCCGGCGGCGTAGAGGCCCGGCACCGGGGTCTCCTCCGGCCCCACCACGACCCGGGCGTCGACGTCGGTGGGGATACCGCCCATCGCGTAGTGGGCGGTGGGCTGGATCGGCACCGGCTCGCGGGTCGGCTCCACCCCCAGGTAGACCCGGGCGAACTCCGTGACGTCGGGGAGCTTCTCCTCGATCACCTCGCGGGGGAGGTGGCGGACGTCGAGGTAGACGTAGTCCTTCCCGCCGATCCCCCGCCCCTCCCGGATCTCCTGGTAGATCGCCCGGGAGGTGAGGTCCCGGGGGGCCAGGTCCTTGATCGTGGGGGCGTAGCGCTCCATGAACCGCTCGCCCCGGTCGTTCAGGAGGATCCCGCCCTCCCCCCGCACCGCCTCGGAGAGGAGGATCCCCATCTTGTAGATCCCGGTGGGGTGGAACTGGAAGAACTCCATGTCCTCGAGGGGTATCCCCCGCCGCCACACCACCGCCGGTCCGTCGCCGGTGAGGGAGTGGGCGTTGGAGGTCACCCGGTAGATCCGCCCGTAGCCGCCGGTGGCGAACAACACCGCCTTGGCCCGGAACACGTGCAGCTCGCCGGTGGCGAGCTCGTAGGCGACCACGCCGGCCACCCGGCCGTCGTCGGCCCGGAGGAGGTCGAGGACGTAGAACTCGTTGAAGAACCGGACGTCGCGCTTGATGCACTGCTGGTAGAGGGTCTGGAGGATCATGTGGCCGGTCCGGTCCGCCGCGTAGCAGGCCCGGCGGACCGGGGCCTCGCCGTGGTTGCGGGTGTGCCCGCCGAACCGCCGCTGGTCGATCTTCCCCTCCGGGGTCCGGTTGAAGGGCAGGCCCCAGTGCTCGAGCTCGAGGATCGCGTCCACCGCCTCCTCGCACATCAGGAGCGCGGCCGGCTGGTCCACGAGGTAGTCCCCGCCCTTCACGGTGTCGAACGCGTGCCACTCCGGGTGGTCCTCCTCGACGTTCCCGAGGGCCGCGCACACCCCGCCCTGCGCGGTCCCGGTGTGGGAGCGGGTGGGGTAGAGCTTGGAGATCACCGCGGTCCGGACCTGCCCCGCGGCCTCGATCGCGGCCCGGAGGCCGGCGCCCCCGGCCCCCACGATCACCGCGTCGTAGGTGTGCGTGACGGTCATGCCGCGGGGGGCCAGGCGCTCGGGTCGAAGGTGAACACGACCACGCTGCCCAGCACGAAGAGGACGAAGCCGAGCACGGCGAAGGCGAGGTTCAGCGCCACCCGGAGGCCGGTCCGGGGGACGTGGTCCATCACCACGTTCCGCAGGCCGTTGATCCCGTGGAGCAGGGCGAGCGTGAGCATCGCCCAGTCCCAGGTCCGCCAGAAGACGCTCTGCCAGCGCAGCTGGACGAAGGCGAAGTTCACCCGCTCCACGCCCTCGTCCACGACGTGCATGATCAGCACGTGGCCGACGGCCAGGAACAGGAGGACGAGCCCGGAGACCCGCATGAAGAGCCAGGCCCAGAGCTCGAACCCGCCCACCGGGCGCTCGCGTCCGGCGCGCGGGCCGAGCGGGGCGCGCTCGGCGGCCGGGGCCTGGGCGGGGATCTCGGTCGTCGCCATCAGAGGAGGCGCAGGATCCCCCGGCCCATGATCCAGGTGATCGGGGCCATGGCCGCGAGGAAGAGGCCGACCGTGCCGTAGGAGAGGGCCCGCCAGTACCGGGTGGTCGCCGGCCAGAGGTCGACGATCGTGATCCGGAGGCCGTTCAGCCCGTGGTAGAGGACGGCGGCCACGAGCCCGAGCTCGAGGAGCCGGACGACCGGGTTGTGGTAGACGGCCATCACCCGGTCGTAGGCCTCGGGGCCCCACCCCACGACCGCGGTGTCCACGACGTGGGCGAAGAGGAACAGGATCACGGCGACCCCGGTGATCCGGTGGGCGAGCCAGGCCCACTGGCCCTCCTGCCCTCGGTAGAGCGTCCCGTAGTCCGACCGTCGCCTCGCCACGTCCATCCCCTAGGGTATCGCCGTCCGCGCCCCGGCCGCCGTCCCCACGCCCCGGCCGCCGTCCCCGCGCCCCGGCCGCCGTCCCCAGCCGGCCGCCGTGCCCAGGTCCCCACGCCGGCCGCCGGCCGCGCCGAGTCTAGCGGCCGGCGCGGGCCGCGGGTCCCATCCCGCCGGCTCAGGCGAGGCGGAGGGCGGCCATCACGCCGTCCCGGGTGGGGATCACCACGGAGAGGTACCGGGGGTCCCCGGCGATCAGCTCGTTGTGCTCGCGGATCGCCTCGGTCCAGCCGGGCCGGTCGTCGGCGTGATCCGGGATCGCCACCCGGCCGGACCAAAGCACGTTGTCGCAGAGGTACAGGCCCCCGACCCGGACCCGTTCCCGGGCCGCCCGCCACGCGTCGGGGTAGCCGTGCTTCTCGATGTCGCAGTAGATGACGTCGAAGTCGCCCTCGGTGGCGGCCAGTCCCTCGAGGGCGTCCCCCACCCACCACCGGATCCGGCCCCAGAGGCCTGCCCGGCCCAGGAGCTCCGCCGCCCTGCCCTCGTTCCCCGGGTCGGTGTCGGTGCAGTGGACCTCGCCTCCCTCGCCGACCGCCCGCGCGAACCAGTAGGCGGAGTAGCCGTAGCCCGAGCCCAGCTCGAAGACCCGTCTGGCGCCGACGGCGCGGGTCAGGAGCTCGAGCGTGACCCCGACCGTCCTGCCCACGATGGGGAACCCCCGCTCCTCGGCCTCCCGCTCCATCTCGAGGAGCACGGGCTCGTCGTGGCGGGCGAGCAGCCCTCGCACGTAGCCCTCGATCCGGGGGTCCACGATGTCCACGGGCCGATCGTACGCGGCGGCGTCCGGCCCGGCCAGCCGGACGCGCCCCCCGCCCGGCCTCAGGTGAGCTTCGCGCCCCTCGTCTCGCGACCCAGCGAGGCGGTGACGAGCCCGCCCAGCGCCATGACGGCCGCGACGAACGTGAGCGACCAGACCAGGGCGCCGGTGACGTCGCGCAGGTACCCGAAGAGGTACGGCCCGGCGATCGCCGCCGCCTTCCCCACCCCCTCGGCGAGGCCGAACGCGCTCGAGCGGAGCCGGGTGGGGTAGAGCTCCGAGGTGTAGGGGTAGACCGCTCCCCAGGCGCCGAGGTTGAAGAACCCCACGAAGAAGAGGGAGGCGAGGTAGACGCCGGGGGACCGGGCCGCGGAGAAGACGTAGGCGGAGATCCCGCCCAGCACGAGGAACGTGGCGAGCGTCCGCTTCCGGCCCCACGCCTCCACCAGCCAGATCGCGGCCGCGTAGCCCGGGAACTGGGCCGCGGCCACCAGGACGAGGAGCAGGTAGACGGGGATCCCGAAGCGCTCGACGGCGCCGATCACGTCGGGGAGCCAGATGAACAGCGCGTAGTAGGAGATGTTGAGCGCGATCCACACCACGACCACGAGCACCGAGGTGCGCAGGAGCTCCCGGCCGAACAGCTCCGCGAAGGGCGCCGCCGGCTGGGCCGGCGCGTAGAGCCCCTCGGGGTCCACCGCCCGGCCCGTGATGCGGGCGAGGGTCTCGGCGGCCTCCCGCCGCCGGCCCGCCCGGGCCAGGAAGTAGGGGCTCTCAGGGACCGCGCGGCGGGCCACCGCGGCGAGGAACGCGGGACAGGCGGCCGCGAGGAACAGCCACCGCCACCGCCCGTCGAGCAGGTCGAGGAACACGAACGAGAGGCCGATCGCGAGCAGCATCCCGATCGGCCAGAAGAAGTCGAGGAACACGAGGAACCGCCCGCGGTTCTGCGGCGGGAGGTACTCGGTGAGGAGGGCGGGGTCCACGACCAGCATCCCGCCCAGGCCGATCCCAGCCAGGAACCGCAGCGCGAGGAGGCTCCCGGGTCCCCAGGCGAGCGCGGTGAGCGCGGTGAAGGCCGAGTACCAGAGGATCGTGGCCTGGAAGATCCCCCGCCGGCCCAGGCGGTCGGCGGCCCGCCCCCACGCGAGGCTGCCCACGAGCGACCCCGCGAGGGCGGCGGATCCGAGGAGCCCCAGCCAGGCCCCCGAGAGGCCCCACAGGTCCCGGAACAGCGGCAGCGTGAACCCCACGAGGAGGATCTCCATCGCCACGAAGGTCCAGGCCAGGCCGGTCACCGCGACGATCCAGCGGTGGAAGCCCGTGAAGCCCCCCTCGCGCAGCACCTCCTCGACGTCGCGCGCCGCGACGGCTCGCTCGGCCACGGCCCCCACCCCCTCCCGCTACCCGAGGAGCTCCTTCGCGTGGACCACCTCGGCCTTGTAGATCGTCTCGAGGTAGCGGAGGCCCCCCTCGTGGTCCTCCTCGGACATGGCCTCGACCGCGTCCTCCGGCACGATCACCCGGTAGCCGCGGAAGAACGCGTCGGCGGTGGTGTGCCGGATGCAGATGTTCGTGTGCTGGCCGGCGAGGACCAGGGTGTCGACGCCGTGGGCCCGGAGGAGGGGGTCGAGGCCGGTCTCGTGGAACGCGGAGTAGGTCCGCTTGGGCAGGACGAAGTCGCCCTCGCGGGCGGCGAGCTCCGGGATGATCTCCGCGCCGGGGGTGCCGGCCATCGCGTGCTCCCCCCACACGCGGAGCTCGAAGTCCCCCGGGAGGTGGGCGTCGTTCGCGTACACCACGAGCCATCCCTCCCGGTCCGCCCGGGCCCGGCCGAGGAGGTCGGAGATCGTGGGGATGATCCGCTCCGCCCTGGGGTTCGCGATCTTCCCCGTGACGAAGTCGTTCAGCATGTCGATCACGACGAGCGCCTTCATGCTCCCCCCTTGCGACCGGCCGCGCGCCGGGCCACGATGGCCGCGGGGCGCGGGCGCACCATGGGACACCTGTCAAGACAGAAGCATAGCCCAGCTCCCCGCGCGGCGGGGAGGGGGCGGGTCGCGCCGACCGGGGAGGAGCGGCGGGCGGGGATCCTGGCCCGCCTCCGGACCGCGGGGGGCCCGGTCCGCGCCGCCGACCTCGCCCTGGCCTTCGCCGTGTCGAGGCAGGTGATCGTGGGGGACGTGGCGATCCTCCGCGCCGAGGGCCACCCGGTCGTGGGGACCCCCCGCGGCTACGTCCTGCTCGAGGGCACCCCCGCACCGGGCCCGCAGGCCGTGTTCGCCTGCCGGCACGACCGGCGGGGGACGCGCGCCGAGCTCCTCGCAATCGTGGAGGCGGGCTGCACCGTGGTGGACGTGATCGTCGAGCACCCGCTCTACGGCGAGCTGCGGGGGAACCTGATGCTCGCCACCCGGGAGGACGTCGAGCGGTTCCTCCGCGCGCTCCGGGCCGGGGAGACCGAGCTGCTCTCCTCGCTCACCGGCGGGGTCCACCTCCACACCGTGACCGCGCCGTCGTTCGAGGCCCTGGCCAGGGCCCGGGAGGAGCTCCGGCGGCGGGGGTTCCTCCTGCCCTCGTCGGGCGCCGGGGACGCGTCGTAGGCTTCGGGCGTGGCCGAGGATCGCCGGGAGACCGACTCGGGGATCGAGATCCGCCCGCTCTACGGGCCCGAGGACCTCGCGGGCTTCGACCCCGGCCGCGACCTGGGGCGGCCGGGCGAGCCGCCGTTCACCCGGGGCGTCTACCCCACGATGTACCGCGGTCGCCTGTGGACGATGCGGCAGTACGCGGGGATGGGCACGGCCGAGGAGACCAACCGCCGGTTCCGCTACCTCCTCGAGCACGGGCAGACCGGGCTGTCGGTCGCCTTCGACCTCCCCACCCAGATGGGCTACGACTCCGACCACCCCCGGGCCGAGGGCGAGGTCGGGAAGACCGGGGTGGCGATCGACTCCGTCGAGGACATGCACCGGCTGTTCGACGGGATCCCCCTCGACCGGGTCTCGACCTCGATGACGATCAACGCCACCGCCGCGATCCTCCTCCTCCTCTACGAGCTGGTCGCGGAGGAGCGGGGGATACCGCCGGAGCGCCTCTCGGGGACGATCCAGAACGACCCGCTCAAGGAGTACGCGGCCCGGGGCACCTACATCTACCCGCCGAAGGCCTCGATGCGCCTGGTGACCGACATCTTCGCCTACTGCCGCGAGCGGCTGCCGCGGTGGAACACGATCTCGATCAGCGGCTACCACATGCGCGAGGCGGGCTGCACCGCGGTCCAGGAGGTGGCGTTCACGCTCGCGAACGCCATCGCCTACGTGCAGGCGGCGATCGACGCCGGGCTCCCCGTGGACGCGTTCGCGCCGCGCCTGTCGTTCTTCTTCGCCTGCCACCTCAACTTCTTCGAGGAGGTGGCGAAGTTCCGCGCCGCGCGCCGGATGTGGGCGCGGATCATGCGCGAGCGGTTCGGGGCCCGGGACCCCCGCTCGATGATGCTCCGGTTCCACACCCAGACCGGGGGCGCGACCCTCACGGCCCAGCAGCCGGAGAACAACATCGTGCGGACGGCCCTCGAGGCCCTGGCCGCGGTCCTCGGGGGCACCCAGTCGCTCCACACGAACTCCTACGACGAGGCGCTCGCGCTCCCCACCGAGCGGGCCGCCAAGATCGCCCTCCGCACCCAGCAGATCATCGCCTACGAGTCCGGGGTCCCCGACACCGCCGACCCCCTCGGGGGCTCGTACTTCGTGGAGGCGCTCACGAACGAGATCGAGGAGCGGGCCTGGGCCTACCTCGACAAGATCGACGGGATGGGCGGCGCGGTGGCCGCGATCGAGGCCGGCTTCTACCAGGACGAGATCCACGAGGCGGCGTTCCGGATCCAGCGCGGGATCGAGTCGGGGGAGCGGGTGGTCGTCGGGGTGAACCGCTTCGTCGAGGAGGAGGGCCCGCCGCCCGAGATCCTGCGGGTGGACGAGGCGGAGGCCGCCCGCCAGGTCGAGCGGGTCCGCCGGCTCCGGGCCGAGCGGGACGGCGCCGCGGTGGCGCGGGCCCTGGCCGCGGTCGAGGAGGCGGCGAGGGGGGGAGCGAACCTCCTGCCCCCGATGAAGGACGCGCTCCGGGCCCGGGCCACGCTCGGCGAGGTCTCCGACGCCCTGCGCCGCGTGTTCGGGGAGCATCGGCCGAACCGCTGACCCGGCTCGGCCGGGCCGGCGCCGGGCGGCTTCGGGCGTGTACGCTTCGCCGCGTGCACGTCGCGGTGATCGGGGGGACCGGCGCGGAGGGCTTCGGGCTCGCGCTCCGGCTCGCCCGGGCCGGGCACCGCGTGACGATCG
>DATLZM010000015.1:0-1020 GCA_035573995.1 Actinomycetota bacterium
GCGGGCGGACCACCTCCAGGGCGGCGGTGCTCACCGGGGTCCCCTCCCGAGGGCCTCGGCGCCCGCGGTCCTCACCATGGTGAGCGTCCGCCAGGCGCGATCCCACAGCGGTTGCGTCCGCGCCTCGAGGAGCCCCGCGAACCCGAGGGCGCGACAGGCGTCGACCTCGGCCTCGAACCGCCGGCGGAGGTCCGGGCGGGCGCGGAAACCGGCCGCGATCATGGCGTCTTCGAGCGGCTCGTCGGTGTCCATAGGCCGACCGTAGGGCGCACCCGAACGACGCGCAACCCCTGCGATGGGAGGCGTTCCCGCGATCGGGAAGATCTCCCGCCCGCGGGCTTTCCGCCCACCGACGGGGAGGGGAAACCCGGTGGGTTTCACGCGCGCCGCTCCATCGCCACCACCGTCCCCCGCTCCGCCGCGGTGCGGCGGAAGGTCTCCTCGAGGGAGGCGGCGAGCGCGTCGTGGAGCGCAGGGAACAGGTGGCCGTAGACGTCGAGCGTCACCGTGATCGAGGAGTGCCCCAGCATCTCCTGCACCATCTTGGGGTGGGCGCCGGCCTCGATCGCGAGGGCCGCGGCGGTGTGCCGGAGGTCGTGGATCCGCCGCGGCGGCGAGATCCCCGCGGCGCGCTGGGCGGGGAGGAACACGCGCCGACGCCAGTTGTTCGG
Source organism: Actinomycetota bacterium (assembly GCA_035573995.1). Lineage (GTDB taxonomy): Bacteria > Actinomycetota > UBA4738 > UBA4738 > HRBIN12 > DATLZM01. The sequence goes on from DATLZM010000015.1 coordinate 672, forward strand.
CCGGAGCGGGGAGCCCCCGGGGGCGGTGAACACGAAGGCCTCGGGGACGGCCGGGGACGAGTACGCCTCGAGGTGGCGGGCGAGCTCCTCGGCGAGGAAGGGGGGGAGGGCGACCGAGCGCTCGCGGTCGCTCTTGGTCGAGCCGAGGATCCACCGCCCCCCGACCTCGGAGGCGGACGCGCGGACGTGGAGCCGACGGCGGAGGAGGTCCACGTCGCCCACGCGGAGCGCCGCGGCCTCCCCGATCCGCAGGCCCGCGTACCCGAGGACGAAAATGAGGGCGCGGTCCCTGCCCGGCACGGCCTCGGCGAGGGCCGCGACCTCCCGCGCCGAGAGCGGACGCATCGCC
>DATLZM010000016.1:0-46511 GCA_035573995.1 Actinomycetota bacterium
AGGTTCCATTCCTCCCAGGGACACCGTTCCGAGGCGCGGGACGCGCCCACGTGATCGGTCCCTGCGGGATGTCGAGGCCTCCCGTAGGCTTGCCGGGTATGGACGACACCCCGGCGATCCGCGCGGCCCGCGAGGCCGGTCTCCGCTTCGAGGTCGTCCGGACCCGGCCGCCCGCCAGCGCCGAGGAGAGCGCCGCGCTCCAGGGGATCGAGCTCGGGCAGCTCCTGCGGACGATCGTGGTGCGCCGCGGCCGCGGCGACCACCTCTTCGTGCTGGTGCCCGCGGGGCGGGAGATCGACTGGCCCAAGCTCCGGGCGCACCTCGGCGTCTCCCGGCTCTCGCTCCCCGACGAGGCCGAGGCCAGGGAGGCGACCGGGTACGAGCGGGGCGCCATCACCCCCCTCGGGGCGGCCACGGCCTGGCCGGTGATCGCCGACCGGAGCATCCTCGAGCTCGACCGGGTGGCGATCGGCGGCGGCGCCAGGGGGGTGAACCTCCATCTCCGCGCCGCGGAGCTCCTGGAGGCGCTCGGGGCCGAGGTCGCCGACGTGACCCGGGCCCGCGCCCGCTAACGCGATCCGGCGCCGCGCGGGTGGACCCCACGGACCCTGCGGTAGGGTCGGAGCGTGGCCCGCACCGTGCCGGCCCCGATCCGTCGGGCGGCCGTCGCCCTCCTGCTCCCCGCGGCCGTGGGGGTCGTCGGGGCCTGGCTCGGGATGCTCGCGTGGGGCGCCCAGACCGTCCCCATCGGGCCCTTCCGCGTCCAGCTCCAGGCGGGGTTCGGGCGCGGGGTCACCGACATCGCCCTCCCCCCGCTCGGGCAGATCACGGCCGACACCCACCTCGCCCCGCTCCGGGTCCGGGCCACGCTCGTCGACGTCCGGGCCCAGGAGCTGGCCCGGGCCCTCGCGACCCGACCCACCGAGGACCTCGTGGCCGGGATGGAGGTGGAGGCCCTGGACCGGATCGGTCCGTACGCGCTCCGCCTCCTGGGGGTCGCGCTGGCGGGAGCGGCGGCCTCGGGCGCCGCCGTCTTCCGCCGCCGGCTCCGGGCCGTGGGCCTGGCCGTGGTGTCGGCCCTCGTGGTCTGCGGCGGCAGCGAGGCCCTGGCGGTCGCCACCTACCGGGCGGACGCGTTCCTCTCCCCCACCTTCTCCGGATCGCTCGCCGCCGCCCCCCAGCTGATCGGCCCGGTGCGCGCGGCCGGGGAGCGGCTCGGCTACTTCCGGGCCGAGCTGCAGCGGATCGTCGACGGCGCCCTCCGCGCCTACCGCTCGATCCAGGGGAACCCGCTCGCGGGCGAGGACGTGATCGCCGTCCTCCACGTCTCGGACCTCCACCTCTCGACCCTCGGGTTCGAGTTCGCGCAGCAGGTGGCGGCGGGCTTCGACGTCGACCTGGTGCTCGACACCGGCGACCTCACCTCGTTCGGCACGCCGGCCGAGGAGTTCGTGCTCCGGTTCATCCCGGCCTTCGATCGACCCTACGTGTTCGTCCGCGGCAACCACGACTCCGTGGAGCTCCAGCGGGCGATGGCGCGGGTGCCGAACGCGGTCGTGCTCGACGGCCGGGCGGTCGAGGTGGCGGGCCTCACGATCTACGGGCTCGGCGACCCCTTCTTCACCCAGGAGCGCGGCGAGCCGCTCGAGGCCCGGGAGATCGCGGAGCTCGTCCGCTCGGCGGGGCCCGTGATCGCCGCGGACCTGGCGGAGCTCCCCCGTCCCCCCGACCTCGTGGCGGTGCACGACGAGCGGATGGCGGAGGCGGTGTTCGGGCTCGCCCCGGTGGTCGTCTCCGGCCACTTCCACGAGGCCGGGGCGCGGGTCGTGGACGGGACGATCGCGCTCCGGGTGGGGACGACCGGCGGGGCCGGGCCCACCGGGTTCACGGCCGAGGGCGGCGTGCCGCTCTCCGCCGAGATCCTCTACTTCGCGCCGCCCACCGGCGCCGAGCCGGCGCGGCTCCTGGCCTGGGACGTGGTGGAGCAGCTCCCCGAGACCGGGAGCCTCACGGTCACCCGCCACGTGGTGGCCCGGGAGTTCGGCGAGCCCGTCCTCACCCCGCCGCCGAGCCCCTCGCCGACCCCGACGCCGACCGGGTGAGCGGGAGCGTGTGTCCGGGTTGTCCATCCGGGCCCCCCGCGTTGCTCGTAGAGGCGGTTGACAGGCGGCCGGCGGGCGCGGATAGCGTGCGTGACGGCCCGGCGACGGCGGTCGAGCGAGGAGGAGCGAGGTGAGCGGGCACGGCATCACGAGGCGGGACTTCCTCAGGCGCAGCGGTGCGGTGGCGGGGGCCATCACGCTCCCCGCCATCTTGGCGGCGTGCGGACGCACTCCCGAGGAGGCGGGCGGCGCGACACCCACGGCCGGTGCCACGAGCCTGGAGGGCGCCCGGATCAAGGTGAGCACGTACGGCGGGTTCTTCGAGGAGAACTTCCGGAAGATGTACCCCGGCTTCACCGAGGAGACCGGCGTCGAGGTGGAGTCGATCTCCCAGCCCACCTCGGAGGTCTGGGTCGTTCAGCTCCAGCAGGCCACCGAGGCTGGGGCGCCGCCTCCCGCCGACGTCTCGATGCTGTCGGGGGTCGGGATCCAGCGAGCGATCAAGGGCGACGTCCTCGCCACGTACGACCTCACCGCGATCCCCAACGAGCGGTACCTCGCCGACGGCTACGTCCGGCAGGCGCCGGACGGGAAGGTGGCCGGCGTGGGCGCGGTCTCCTGGTACATCACGCTGGTCTCGAACACGGAACGGGTGCCCGAGAGCCCCGACACCTGGACCACGTTCTGGGACCCGCGCTGGCGGAACGAGCTCGCGCTGCTCAAGAACGCCGCCAACTCCTACCTGATCGAGATCACCGCGGCGAGCTTCTTCGGTGGCTACGACATCCTGGAGACCCAGGATGGGGTGGTCGAGGTCCTGACCAAGCTCCAGGAGGTCAAGCCCAACGTGAAGCTCTGGTTCCGGGACGAGGCCACCGCCCAGCAGGCCTACAACACCGGGGAGGTCTCGATCGGGCAGTTCTACCACGACATCACGACCTACGCGGCCTCCCAGGGCGAGCCGCTCCGGAGCGTCTTCCCGGTGGAGGGGGCGATCCTCGACTCCGGGTACTGGGCGGTGTCGAAGACCACGCAGGAGCTCGCGGCCTGCCTCGCGTTCATCGACTACATGTGCCGGCCGGAGATCCAGGCGGAGCTGGCCCGGACGCTCGGCACGACGCCGACCGTGGCCAAGGAGCACATGGACCTCACGCCCGAGGAGTACGAGGCGGTGGGCGGGCCAGGGCCCGAGGCCGCGCTCCGGCCGAAGTACGAGATGTACGACGAGTGGGAGGACTGGATCGACCAGCGTTGGACCGAGATGATCCTCTCCTGACCCACCCATCGCCACCCGGACGGCCGTGACGGCGCGGGGGGGCCTCCGGCTCGAGGGCCTCGTCAAGCGGTTCGGCGACGTCGTCGCCGTGGACGGGGTCCACCTCGAGCTGCCGGCGGGGAAGCTGATCTCCTTCCTCGGCCCCTCGGGGTGCGGGAAGACGACGCTGCTCCGGATGATCGCCGGCCTCGAGCGCCCCACGGCGGGGCGCGTGTACCTCGACGGCGAGGACATCACCGATCGCCCCCCGCACGTCCGGGACGTCGGGATGGTCTTCCAGACCCTCGCCCTGTTCCCGCACCTCACGGTGGCCGGGAACATCGGGTACGGGCTGCGGATCCGGGGGGTGCCCCGGGAGCGGATCGACGCCCGGGTCCGGGAGCTGCTGGCGCTGGTCTCGCTCGAGGGGCTCGGGGACCGGCGGATCCACCAGCTCTCCGGCGGTCAGCGGCAGCGCGTCGCCACCGCCCGGGCCCTGGCCCTCGAGCCCCGCCTGTTCCTCCTGGACGAGCCGCTCTCGGCCCTGGACGCGAACCTCCGCGAGCAGCTCCAGGTCGAGCTTCGCCTGCTCCAGCAGAAGCTCGGGATCACCACGATCATGGTCACCCACGACCAGCGCGAGGCCATGACCATGTCCGACCTGGTCGTCGTGATGCGGGCCGGACGCGTGGAGCAGGTCGGGGAGCCGCTCGAGGTGTACCGCCGGCCTGCCACGGCGTTCGTCGCACGCTTCATCGGCACGACGAACCTCCTGCGGGGCCGGGCGTCGGGCCGGGGCACGGTGCTGGTCGCGGCCCACGAGTTCGAGGTCGCCGGCGCTCCCCCGGACGGCGAGGTGGTGCTCTCGGTCCGGCCCGAGGAGGCCCACCTGGTGCCCGGCGAGGGCCCGGCCCGGAACGCGCTGTCGGGCACCGTGGTCTTCGTGCGCGATCTCGGCGAGCTGTTCGAGTGCTACGTGGACTGCGGGATCGGGGAGCACGTGATCGTGGCCGGCTCCCCTCGGGAACGGGTCGGGGTCGTCCAGGGGCAGCGGGTCGCCGTCGTGTTCCCGCCCGAGGCCTGCGTCGTGGTTCGCCCGTGAAGGGGGAACGGTGATCGAACGGCCGAGGCCGACCCGGGGCGCCTACCTCGTGCTGGCGTTCCCGGTCGGCGTGCTCGCGATCTTCTTCCTCTCGCCGTTCCTGATCATGCTGGCGACGTCGTTCTACCGCCGGATCGAGGGCGGCTTCTACGAGCCCGCGTTCGTCCTGGACAGCTGGCGGCGGCTGTTCCAGGAGGTGTTCCTGGAGCGGACCGCGTTCTCGATCGGGATCTCGCTCCTCGCCGGGGCGGTCTGCATCGCTGCCGCCTTCCCCTTCACCTACTTCCTCACCCGCATGCGCCGCCGTCCGCACGTGGCGCTCCTCGTGCTGATCCTCTCGGCGCTCTCGCTCTCCGAGGTGATCGTGGGGTTCGCCTGGAGCGTGCTCCTGGGACGGGCCGCGGGCATCTCGAACGTCCTCGTCTGGCTGGGCCTGATGGACGAGCCGGTGGCCTACCAGCCAGGGTTCCTCGCCGTGCTCCTGGGGCTCTGCTACATCGCGTTCCCCTACTGCGTGCTGACGCTCTACCCGCCGCTCTCGCGGCTGGACCGGGAGGTGACCGAGGCCGCCCAGACCCTCGGGGCCTCGCCCTGGCGGACGTTCTGGACCGTGGTGGTGCCGGTGATGCGTCCGACGATCGTCGCGGGATTCCTGCTCGTGTTCGTGTTCACGCTCGGCAGCTACCTGATCGCCGCGATCCTCGGGAAGCCGGAGCACTGGACGCTCTCGGTGTTCATCTCCGACCAGGCGTCGTTCAACGCCAACGTCCCGTTCGCCTCGGCGATGGCCCTGTTCCTCACGGTCCTCTCCCTCGCGGTGGTGGGGCTCGTGCTGCTCGTGGAGTCCCGGACCCGGAGGGTGGCCTGATGCGGGCGGTCCGCTGGGCCCTCACCGCGCTCGTGGTCGCGTTCCTCGTGGCCCCCCTCGCGATCGTGCTCGTCGTCTCGTTCAACGAGAACCGGTACATGGACTTCCCGCCGGAGGGGCTCTCCCTCCACTGGTACGCGGAGCTCTGGAACGACGTGGGTTGGCGCTCGGCCATCGAGCGGAGCCTCGTGATCGCCACCACCAGCGCCTTCCTGGCGGTGGCGATCGCCACCCCGATGGCGTACGTGCTCCGGGCCTACCGGGTCCGGCTCGCCCCCCTCCTGTATTCGCTGGGGATCCTGCCGTTCATGCTGCCCCCGGTGATCAGCGCCCTCGGGGCGCAGGTGTTCTGGAACGAGACCGGGCACATCTACCGGATCGAGAACGTGATCGTGGCCCACGCGGTGTTCTTCTCCACGCTCCCGCTCATCACGATCAGCCTGGCGATGGAGCAGATGGACCCCTCGCTCCCCGAGGCCGCCCAGACCCTCGGGGCCGACCCGCGGACCACGTTCCGGACCGTCACGCTGCCGCTCCTCCTGCCGTCGATGATCACGGGCTACGCGGCGGCGTTCGTCCTGTCGCTGAACGAGTACATCATCGCCTACCTGGTGGCGGGCTTCACCGTCGAGACCCTCCCGATCAAGATCTTCAACAGCCTCCGCTACGGCTTCACGCCGACGATCGCCGCGGTGGCCGTCGTGTTCGTCCTGGTGGCCGGGAGCGTCTTCACCCTGTTCGCGATGTTCGGGAACCTCTTGCGGTTCCTCGGCGCCGACGAGTCGATCCTGGAGCGGACCGAAGCACAGGAGCTCCCCGCCTCCCCTCCGGCCGCCGCTTGAGCGGGCCCTCCCGGGGGTATCTCAGGGTCGGGAGGTGGCGCGATGGACGAGGGCGGAGCGGGGCGCCGGAGGGCGACGCTGAACGGAGCTGATCCGGCCCACGTTGGCACGTCGCGCGGCGACGACCCCGACCGGGAGGAGCTCCTCGGGGTGCTCGTCGAGGTACTCGAGACGATGGACCGGGTGGGCTCGCCGTTCGTGTTCATCGGGGGGATCGCCTCGATGCTCCTCGGACGGCGCCGATGGACCCGGGACCTGGACGTCCTCGTGCGGATCGAGGACGCGCCCGAGGTCCTGGATGCCCTCGGGGAGGCGGGCTTCCGGACCGAGCAGACGTTCCCGCACTGGCTGTACAAGGCCCGCAAGGGACGCGTCCAGGTCGACGTGATCTTCCGCTCCACCCGGGACGTGATGCTCGACGACGAGATGCTCGAACGCTCGGTCTGGCGGGAGTTGGAGGGGCACCGGGTCCGCCTGGCGCCGCCCGAGGATCTGGTCGTGATGAAGGCGGTGGCGGCCGACGAGGACACCCCCCGGTACTGGTACGACGCCCTCGCGATCCTCGCCCACTCCGAGATCGACTGGAACTACCTGCTGCGTCGTGCGCACCAGCACGGCGCGCGGCGGATCCTCTCGCTGCTCCTCTACGCGCAGTCCAACGACCTCCTCGTGCCGAACGGACCGATCGAGGCCCTCTCCCGGAGGATCCTGGGCGACGATGCGGAGGCCCGCGATGGGTGAGGACGCGGGCTACCTGGCCGAGCGGATCCACGAGGCCCTGGCCACCGATCCCCGGGTGGCGGAGCCCGAGCTCGAGGTGCGGCTGGCCGGGGGGAAGGCCTTCGTCCGGGGGACCGTGCCGACCCGCGCGCGCTGGGCCGCGATCGAGACCGTGATCGCCGAGCGGTTCCCCGGGACGACCGTGGTGAACGAGGCGTCGGTGGTCGAGCAGCACGCCGGGAGGACGGAGGAACGGCTGCAGTGATCCGCGTGGCAGCCGCGGGCGACCTCCACTTCGGCCCCGACTCGACGGGGACACTGCGGCCGGCCCTCGCGGTCCTCGCGGCCCGGGCGGATGCACTGCTCCTGGCCGGCGACCTCACGAAGACCGGAACGCCCGCCGAGGCCGAGGCGCTCGCCGCCGAGCTCTCGGCGGCACCGGTCCCCGTGGTCGCGGTCCTCGGGAACCACGACCACCACTCGGACCGGGCCGGGGACGTCCGGGCCACCCTCGAGGGCGTAGGGGTGACCGTGCTCGACGGAGAGGCCACCGTGCTCGAGCTCGACGGCGCCCGCGTCGGCGTGGTCGGTGCGAAGGGGTTCGGCGGCGGCTTCATCGGCGCCTCGGCCTCGGAGTTCGGGGAGCCGGAGATGAAGGCCTTCGTGCGCAGGACCAAGGAGGACGCCGAGCGGATCCGGCGGGGGCTCGGGGAGCTCGAGGGGCGGGTGGATCTCCGGGTGGCGCTGCTGCACTACGCACCGGTGCGGGACACGCTCCAGGGAGAGCCACCCGAGCTGTTCCCGTTCCTGGGGAGCTCCCTCCTCGCGGAGGCGGTGGACGGGGCTGGCGCCGACCTCGTCCTCCACGGACACGCGCACCGGGGGACCGAGAAGGGCGCGACCCCGGGCGGCGTGAAGGTGCGGAACGTGGCTCAGCCCGTGCTCGGCCGCGCCTATCGCGTCTACCGCTTCTCCTGACGCCGGTTTGCCGGGCCCCGACCTTGGAGAACACCTGCGCAGACGTTCTCTTGCCCGGCCAGGAGGTGCCGTGTTCGACCGACGCGGACGGATCGATAGCGCCACGAAACGCGTTGCGCTCATCAGCGAGCACGCCTCGCCCGTCGCGGAGCTCGGCGGGGTGGACGCGGGCGGCCAGAACGTCTACGTGGGGGAGCTCGCCCGCCACCTCGTCCGGATGGGCTACGACGTGGACGTCTTCACCCGTCGCGACGCGGAGGCCTTGCCCGACGTCGCGGAGTGGGTGGACGGCGTGCGGATCGTCAACGTCCCGGCGGGGCCGCCGCGCTTCGTCCCCAAGGAGGAGCTCCTGCCGTTCATGGATGCCTTCGCCGACCACGTCGTCGCGTTCTGCGAGCGGCAGCCGGGCGGCTACCAGATCGCGCACGCGAACTTCTGGATGTCGGGGCTCGTCGCGGCGGAGCTCAAGCGCCGGCTCCGGATCCCGTTCGTCGTCACCTTCCACGCGCTCGGACGGGTCCGCCGGCTCGCGCAGGGAGACGCCGACCGCTTCCCCGACCAGCGCTTCGCGATCGAGGACCGCGTCGTGCGGGAGGCCGACCACATCATCGCCGAGTGCCCCCAGGAGGAGGAGGACCTGATCCGCCTGTACGACGCCGACCCGGTGCGGATCACCGTGATCCCCGCAGGGTTCGATCCGGGCGAGCTCCACCCGATGAGCAAGGAGCTGGCGCGGGTGGCGGTGGGGCTCCGCCCCGAGGACCGGGTCGTCCTCCACGTGGGCCGGATGGTTCCCCGGAAAGGCGTGGACACGGTGATCGAGGCCCTGGGCCGCCTGGTCCGGGTGCACGGCATGGAGGCCATCCTGGTGATCGCGGGGGGCGACACCGACCGTCCGGACCCCGAGGCGACGCCGGAGATCGGACGCCTGCAGCGCGTCGCCCGCCGGGAGAGGGTGGAGGACCGGGTGCGGTTCGTGGGCCGGGTCGGCCGGGAGAAGCTCAAATACTTCTACAACGCCGCCGACGTCTTCGTTACGACGCCCTGGTACGAGCCCTTCGGGATCACCCCGCTCGAAGCGATGGCCTGTGGGACCCCGGTGATCGGCTCGAACGTCGGCGGGATCAAGTTCACCGTCCGCGACGGCGAGACCGGCTACCTCGTGCCCCCGCGGGATCCCGACCGCGTCGCCGAGCGCCTCGCACACCTCTTCGGTCACCCTCGGCTCATGGCCCTCTTCGGGCGCCAGGGGATTCGACGGACCAACGACCTCTTCACGTGGCGTCACGTGGCGACCGCGGTGGCCGCCCTCTACGAGCAGGTGTGCCTGTCGGGGAGCACCGACGAGCTCGAGCACGCCGACGAACTCGCGGCCATCGAACGCGCCTTCGCCGGACTCACGCGGTCGCTCGCCGAGGCGAGCTCGATCCTGGCCCCCGTGATCGCGCGGGCCGGGCGCGTGCTCGTGGAGACCTTCGAGACGGGCGGCAAGGTCCTGATCTGCGGGAACGGCGGCAGCGCCGCCGAGGCCCAACACCTGGCCGCGGAGCTCGTCGGCCGCTTCAAGCACCCGGACCGGCCGGGGCTGCCAGCCCTCGCGCTCACCTCCGACTCCGCGGTGATGACGGCGTGGTCCAACGACGTCGCGTTCGAGGACGTCTTCGCCCGCCAGATCGAGGCCCTGGGGTCGCGCGGCGACGCCCTCCTCTGCCTCTCCACCTCTGGGCGGTCGAGGAACGTGGTCCGGGCCCTCGAGACCGCCCGGCGCGCCGGCATCCGGACCGTGGCCGTCCTGGGCGGGGACGGGGGACTCGCGCGCAAGCTCTGCGACGTGGCGGTCGTGGTCCCCTCGACCGAGCCCCAACGCGTCCAAGAGATCCACCTCCTCGTCGTCCACCTCCTGTCCGAGATCGTCGAAGCCCGGCTGTTCTCCAGACCGTGGGACGAACTCCTGTCCGGCGGCCGTCGGGCGGTGGCGGCACGCAACGACGCGGGATGATGGGGACCGGACCGGCGCCAGGGCGGGAGCCCCATCCGCCCCTCGCGGGTACGACGGCCCTCGTCACGGGCGCCGGCCGGGGTCTGGGCCGCGCCATCGCGGCCGTGCTCTCCGACGCCGGCGCCCGCGTGTTCGCGGCCGACGTGGCCTGGGAGGACGAGCAAGCCGCGGGGGGCAACGAGCCCATCCCGGCGCGGGGGATCGAGCCCATCCTCCTGGACGTAGCCGACCGCGGATCGGTCCGAGCGGCGGTGGAGGCGGTCGAGGCCGCGGCCGGTCCGATCCGGGTGGTGGTGAACAACGCCGGGATCGACGTGACCGCTCCGTTCGAGGAGATCGACCCGGCGACGTGGGACCGGATCATCGACGTCAACCTCCGCGGGCCCGCCAACGTCTCCCGCGCCGTGTGGGGATCGATGCGACGCGCCGGCGGGGGCTCCATCGTGAACGTCGTCTCGACCGCCGCCCGGCGGGCGTGGGCGAACGCCTCCGCCTACCACGCAAGCAAGTGGGGGCTCCTCGGCTTCTCCCACGCGCTCCACGTGGAAGGGCGGGAGGCAGGGATCCGGGTGACCGCCGTGATCGCCGGGGGGATGCGCACGCCCTTCCTCCTCGACCGCTTCCCGGGGATCGATCCCTCGACCCTCCAAGAGCCCGAGGCCGTGGCCGCCGCGGTCCGGTTCGCCGTCACCCAGCCGGAAGGCACCGTGATCCCCGAGATCATGGTGGTGCCGACGGCGGAGACGTCCTGGCCGTGAGCGCTGACTTCGTCGGAGCCCCCTCCGCCGCTGCCGGCGCCGTCGCAGGAGGCCTCCCGGCGCCCACCGGGACGGCCGACCCGTCCCGGGTGCGCCGCTGGCGGGAAGCCCGCCGGGTCCTCGCCGTCCGCCTGGACGGCATCGGCGACCTGCTCATGACCACGCCGGCCCTCCGGGCGCTCAAGGCCTCAGCGCCCGGACGGTCGATCACGCTCCTCTGCGCCCGACGGGTGCTGGAGGCGGCAGCCCTCGTTCCGGAGGTGGACCGGTCGATCGCCCACGACGCGTCCTGGGTGAAGGGGCCGGCTCCGTCGCCTGCGGCCGAGCGGCGTCTCGTCCGGCAGCTCAGGCGGATGCGGTTCGAGGCCGCTGTGATCTTCACGGTGTCCACCCAGAGCGCGCTGCCGGCCGCCACCCTCTGCCGTCTCGCCGGGATCCCCCTCCGGTTGGCCCACGTCCGCGAGAAGGTCTACGACCTCCTCACGGACCCCGTGCCCGATCCGGAGCCCGAGCGGGACCCCCGACACGAGGTCCGCCGCCAGCTCGATCTCGTGGGCGCGGTCGGCGCGAGGTCGCCCGACCCGTCCCTCTCCCTCCGGATCCCGGACGCCGCGCGTCGCCGAGCCGCCGAGCTGCTCCGCGCCGCCGGCCTGGACCCGTCCCGCCCGTGGGTCCTCCTCCACCCGGGCGCCTCGGCGCCCTCCCGGCGCTACCCGGCCCTTTCCTACGGCGCAGCCGCCCAGCTATTGGACGGGGACGGGATCCAGGTGCTGGCGGTCTCCGGCCCCCGCGAGGAACCGCTCCTGGAGGCGGTCGCCGCCGCGGCGCCGGCCGTCCGTCGCCTCCCGGCCGCGCCCACCTTCGCCGTGCTCGCCGCGCTCGTCGAGGCCGCCCCGGTCCTGATCGCGAACAACTCGGCCCCGGCCCACGTGGCGGCGGCGGTCGGCACACCCGTCGTCGACCTCTACGCGTGGACGAACCCGCAGCACGGTCCCTGGGGCGTCCCGAGCCGGGTGCTCAACCGGGACGTCCCGTGCCGGGGCTGTCGCCGGAGCGTCTGTCCCCTCGGCCACCACCACTGCCTCACGCTCGTGCCGCCGGCCGAGGTGGCGGAGGCCGCCCGCGGTCTGCTCGGGATGCGAGCGACCTCCAGACACGTGGCATGGGCCGGATGAGGTTTGGCCGTTCGAGCGAGGGGTACGAGGAGCACGTGGAACGCGGCCAGCGGCGGGTCGGTGCGGTCCTCTTCGACCGCGATGGGACCCTGATCGAGGACGTCCCGTACAACGCGGAGCCCGCCCGCGTGGTGCCCCGTCCCGGCGCGCGGAGCGCGATCGAGTTGCTCCGAGGCGCTGGGCTGGCCCTGGGCGTGGTCACGAACCAGAGCGGGATCGGCCGGGGTCTGGTCGACGCCGCCGCCGTGGCACGGGTGAACCGACGGGTGGAGGAGCTCCTGGGCCCGTTCGGCGTGTGGGCGATCTGCCCTCACCATCCCGAAGCGGGCTGCGGCTGTCGGAAGCCGGCCCCAGGGCTCGTGCTCCGCGCCGCCGAGGCCTTGGGGCGTGCGCCCGAGGAGTGCGTGGTGGTGGGCGACACCTGGGCGGACGTGGGCGCCGCGCTCGCCGCGGGCGCCGGCGGCATCCTCGTCCCCAACGACCGTACGCGGCCGGAGGAGCTGCGCATGGCCCCGGAGGTCCGCGCCTCGCTGACCGAAGCGGCCCAGGCGATCGTGGCCCGCCTACGCCCGCTGGCCACCGAGGGGAGGAGGTAGTCATGCCGAAGACGTCGAGGGAAGGGAAGCCGAGGAAGGGCGAGCTGCCGAAGACCCTCCAACGGTCGCCGGCGAAGGCCCAGCGCACGTACGCGAAGGCCCACGACAGCGCGGTCGAGACCTACGGCGAGGGGCAGCGAGCGCACCGCGTCGCGATCGCCGCGCTCAAGCACTCGTTCGAGAAGGTCGGCGACCACTGGGAGCCGAAGGACCGGAAGGGGCCGTCGGACCCCCGGGCGAAGCGCGGCGGACGCGAGGCCCGGGCCGGCCGGGGCGAGACCTTCGGCGGGATCGACGTCGAGGGTTCGAGCCGGGCGGAGCTCCTGGAGCGGGCGCGGGCGCTCGGCATCAGGGGCACCTCCCGGATGAACAAGCGGGAGCTCGCCGAGGCCATCGCCCGCGAGCAGTGACGCGGCGTCATCCCTCCGCGGTCACGTCCCGGAGGAACGCGGCCCGGAGCCGCCGCAGGAGCCGACGGGCCCTCCGCGAGGCGGCCGCCATCTCCGGTGCGCCGGCCTCCCTGGCGAGGTGCTCGATCGTCTGGAGCTCCTCGAGGACGTCCGAGAACCGGACCGGATCCCCGCCGCGACGGCTCACCTGCCCATCCCCTCACCCGGCTCGCCGGATGGCGACGTCCTCGACCTACCGACCACGTCGCCGCTCCCTGGTCCTGCGGCGCGGGACCGTCCCGCGTTCCAGCGCCAGGCACTCTTGGCACAGCCCGAGCAGCGAGCGGGTCACCGCGCCGCAGCGTTCGCATCCGATCGCGATGGTCTTCATACCCGCAGCTTTCCCCCTCCGCCGGGAGGCGAACCGGCTTCGCGGGGCTCACCCGCCCACGCCGCGTCCGGTCCGCAGCGGCTCCCCGCGTACCTCGCGTCGTTCCCGTCGAACACGTCGAGGTCCACCCCATCGGGCAGCCCCAGGGAACGGAGCAGCAGCCGGCGATGGTCGCGCCGTGCGACGAACGCCTCGTAGGCCGAGACGACGAAGGGGATCCCCGACGCGACGATCCCGCCGAAGATCTGCCGGTAGGCCCGGCGAAGGTTCGCGTAGGCTCGCCCGAGGTCGGGGACGTGTCCCCGGTCCACTTGGCTGGCGGCGGTCGCGAACCAGTCCCGCGTCGTCACCACCGCCACGGCCTCGTCGACGTCCAGGGCGCCCACGAGCGCCGGGACATCGGGCCACTCGTGCGGCCCCGCGGGGGGATGCCAGTGAGGCGCGCTCCGCCGGATCACCGGCGGCCGGTCATCGGGTGGCGGCTCGGGGCCGTCGTCGCCGCCGACCACGGCCGTCGGCCGGCACCCGGCCAGCACGAGCAGCCGGGCCGTCATCCTGGTCCCGCTCGATTCGGGCCCCAGGACGAGGAAGCCGCGCGAGGGTCGCTGGTTGTGGAGGGCCATCGCCTGGGTATCTCCCCCGCGATGCCCGAGCTGGAACCCCTCCGCCGGGTCGCGATCCTCCGGGCCCTGCGGCTCGGCGACCTGCTGTGCTCGGTGCCGGCCCTGCGGGCGCTGCGCCGGGCCTGGCCCCACGCCGAGATCACGCTGATCGGCCGGCCCTGGGCCGCGTGGTTCGTGCGCCGGTTCTCCTACCTCCTCGACCGCTTCCTCGCGCTCCCGGGCTGGCCGGGGGTCACCGAAGAGTTCGACCCCGGCGCGGCCCCGGGGTTCCTCGTCGAGGCGCAGGGGCGCCGCTTCGACCTGGTGGTCCAGATGCACGGGAGCGGGCTCGCATCGAACCCCCTCGCGCTGCTCCTCGGGGCACGCCGGACCGCCGGCTACTTCCTCCCCGGCCAACCCAGGCCCGATCCGGAGCTCGCGGTGCCGTACCCCGGGCACGGCCCCGAGGTCCTCCGGCACCTCGAGCTGGCGGCGGCGCTCGGGGCCCCCGCAGGCGGCACGCACCTCGAGATACCCGTCCTCCCCGGGGACCACGAACGGCTCACCGCGGCGCTGGGAGGGGAGCGGCTCGACGCGTACGTCGTGCTCCATCCCGGGGCCGCGGACCCGGCACGCCGCTGGTCCCCCGAGGGGTTCGCGGCGGTGGGCGACCGGCTGGGGCCCGACCTCCGGGTCGTGATCACCGGGACCGATGACGAGCGGGGGGTGGCTAGGGCGGTCGCGGAAGCGATGGATGCTCCCGCGCTCGACCTGTCGGGGCGAACGGACCTCGACGCGCTGGTGGCGCTCGTCGCGGGAGCCCGGCTCGTGGTGGCGAACGACACGGGCGTCTCCCACCTCGCCGACGCCCTGGGGGTGCCGAGCGTGGTGGTGTTCACGGCCTCCGACCCGGCCCGCTGGGCTCCACTGGACCGGGAGCTCCACCCGGTCGCGGTCGGGCCGACGATCGAGCGGAACCCGTGCCGTCACCTCGAGGGCGAACACCGCTGTCTGCGTGACGCCTGCCGGATCGGTCAGCGGCGGCTGACGGAGATCGCCCGGGACGCGGTGGACCCCGCCCTCGTGGTGGAGCTGGCCCGGCGGGCCCTCGCCCAGCGGTCATCGAGGCGCCGAGCGCTCCCGGACCCCGTTGGCTGAGGCAGGCCACCCCCGCGACGTGGCGCGGGCCGCCGTGCTCCGAGCAGGTGGGCTCGGCGACCTGGTCTTCGCGCTGCCCGCCCTCGAGGCGCTCCGCTCGCGCTTCCCGGGAACCGAGATCGTGCTGCTGGGCGCGCCCTCCCACGCGGAGATCCTCGGGCCTCGGGGGACGCCGGTCGACCGCGTCGAGGTCGTGCCGCCCTGGCCGGGCCTGCGAGAGGAGCCCGGCGCGATCCCGGACCCGCGCGATCAGGCGGCGTTCCTCTCGCGGATGCGGCGAGAGCGGTTCGACGTCGCCGTACAGCTCCACGGAGGCGGCCGGCGTTCGAACCCGTTGGTACGCAGCCTGGGGGCGAGGTTGACGGTGGGCCTTCGGAGCCCCGACGCACCCGAGCTCGACCGATGGGTCCCGTACGTGTACCACCAGCACGAGGTGCTCCGGGGCCTCGAGGTGGTGGCGCTCCTCGGCGCGCGGCCCCGCTCCCTTCTACCGCGCCTCTCCCCCACCCCGACCGAGATCGAGGCCTCCCGGAGGCTCGTGTCGGAGGGGGATCCCATCGCCGTCCTCCACCCTGGCGCGGGCGATCCCAGGCGGCGGTGGCCCCCGGAGGGATTCGCGCAGGTGGGCGACCGCCTCGCCGAACTCGGGGCGCAGGTCGTCGTCATCGGGACGGCGCCCGAGGCGGGGGTGGCCGCCCGGGTGGCAGCCGCGATGCGACGGCCCGCATCGACCCTGGCGGGACGCCTGTCCCTGCCCGCACTCCTCGGGCTCCTGGCCAGGGCTCGACTGGTCGTCTCCAACGACAGCGGTCCGCTCCACCTCGCAGCAGCCCTCGGTACACGGACCGTCGGCATCTACTGGTGCGGCAACCTGATAAACGCTGGGCCGCTCGCCACCGCGCGCCACCGGCCGGTCGCCTCCTGGCGCCTCACCTGCCCCACCTGCGAGGCGAGCTGCCTCCACGGATCGTGCGCTCACCGCGGATCGTTCGTCGCGGACGTGCGACCGCAGGACGTCCTGGCCGAGGCCCTCGACCTGTGGAACGGACCGGGTGTAGGGGACCCCGGGAAGGGGTAACCACGAGCCGTGAGGCAAGGGGACCGGACGGCGAGCGCGGCCGGGATGGTGGTCCGCGTGATCGAGCTCGTCGGGAGCTCCGAGCGGTCCTTCACCGACGCGGTGCGGCGAGCCGTGCGCCCCGCGTCCGGATGCCTCCCGGGGATCGTCGGCGTGGAGGTCGTATCCGCCACGGCCGACGTGGGCGGGGAGGGGGGCGTTTCCCTGTTCAAGGTGACTTGCAGGGTCGCCTATGAAGGCGAGGGGGGAGGCCTCCCGAGGACCCCCTCGGCCTCGTCGTCTGGGGGGAGGCCGCGCCACGATTAGGGCGATGGCTTTGTCGAACATCTTCGTCGTCGGCAGCGGGTCGCCAGGCCGCGATGATCGAGAGGGTCCCCCCGCCGCGCACCGTGTGGATCGCGTCGGTGAGGGCCGTCAGCCGTCCGAACCGGAGCGCTCGGCGACCGGCTTCCCATCGCCTCCGGCAGCCAGGAGGGGATCCGCTGCCCCACCTTGGCCAGCGGGTTGCCGTGAGCCTCCATCCCCACGGCGTCGATGACGCCGTCCGGGCCGCCGGCCGTCGGTCTGGTCGGTCAGGTGCGGGGATGTCCTCCACGACGCTCGCGTCCACGGTCTCGACCCCGTGCCGCTGCGTCCGCAGGCGGTCCAGGAGCAGGTCCACGCCGAACACGGCCCGACCGGCCCGTAGAGGGCCGTAGAGTCGCCTATCCGGGCGTCCGCGTGCTGGGACGCCTGTCAGCCGGTGGGGAGGACGTCGGAGAGGTAGACGAACTGGTCTTCCGGCTGGCCCCTCTGGCAGGCGCAGGAACTCGGCCTCGCCGCCGGGAAGCAGCCAGAGCTTCGTGTAGCCGAAGAGCGACGCCCCTGCGCCGGGGCCTTGGGTGGTCTCGCACTCGAGTAAAGCCCGCGTCCGGAGACGTTGAAGGGGATCATGCAGTCCCGGGGCCGGATGCGTCCCGCGGCCTCGGGGCCGACCTCCTCGACGACCCCATCGGCTCGTCGCCCAGGATCTCGCCCGGGCTCGAGGAACGCGGAGAGCAGTCGTGGAGGTGCAGTCGGAGCCACAGACGTTCGTTCTGGTATTCGGACGATCGCGTCGTTCGATCTCCGGATCGCCCCGGCGTCCTCTACGCCCGACCACCGAGGACCCCGATCGCCTCCTCCAGCGTCGCCACGCCCCGGATCGTCAGGTCCTCAGGATCCAGCCCGCCGACACCCCCGGCGGGGACGAGGAGGATGTCCGCACCGGAGGCCCGGGCCGACTCTGCCTTGGCCGCCAGGCCGCCGACCGGGCCGACGTCGCCCTCCAGGTCGACCGTCCCGGTCGCGGCCACCACCCGTCCCCCTGCCAGGTCCGCCGGATCGAGGAGATCCGCGATCAGCAGCGCGTACACGAGCCCCCCGCTCGGCCCGGCGACCTCCGGCCGCTCAGGGAACGACACGTGGAACGGGAGGTCGACCGAGAGCCCCCGCGTGTCGAGGAGCACGCCGAGGCCCACGAACGACTGCCCCCCGGAAGTGACCCTGGCCGTCCTCACCGCGACGCGCCTCCGCGTGTCGGCCCGCTCCACCTCCAGGCGGAAGGTGGTCCCGGCGGGGCTCGAGGTCAGAGGGCCCCGGAGATCGTCCGCCGTGGCGACCGGCCGTCCGTCGATCTCGACGATGACGTCCCCCGGGCGCAGCAGGCCCTCGGCTGGCGACCCCGCCATGACGTCGACCACGCGGGCCCCCGAGCCCTCCACGGTTACCTCCATCCCGGCGGCGCGGGCGGCCGCCGCGGCGGCGATCACCCGGCTCTCCTGGAAGGCCGCGCGCTGGCGCTCCAGCACCCGCTGCGGGGGGACGTCGGAGGGGAGCATGGCTGAGAGCGGCAGCACGTCGCGGTTCGGATCGAACGCCGCGAGGAGCGCCTCGAGGCCGTTCGGTCGCGAGACCGAGACCGGCGCGACGAGGTACCGGCCCTCGATCGGATCGGTGGGAACGCCCCGGATGTCGACCGCGTCCGTGACATCGATGGCCGGCGCTGGCTCGACCACCACCACCGGAGGGTGGTAGAGGAAGCCGGCGACCGCGACCATCGCGGCGGCGACCGCGAGCCACACCAGAAGCCCGGGGCCCCGACGTGGGCGCCCCTCCTCGCTCCGGAGGCGGCGGGCCTCGACCGCCCTCGCCACGTCGGCCGCCGAGACGATCCCCGCGACGCGACCATCCTCCACGACGAACACCCGCCCCCGCTCGGCCAGGGCCGGGAGGGCGTCGGCAACGGCGGCATCGGTCGGCACCGTCGGGAGCTCGGACGCAGGGACCATGGCGTCCCGGACCCGCCGGGCCGACCGTTCCTCTCCCGCCACGGAGCCCGCGCGCCGCAGGGTGATGGCCCCCACCAGCCGGCCCTCCTCCACGACCGGGTAGGTCGAGTGGCCGCCGGGCCCGGCGGCGACGTCCACGAACCTGGCGAGGTCCATGTCCGGGTCGACGGTCTGGGGGTCGGGGGTCATCACGTCGGAAACGCGGCGGCCGCGGAAGGCGGCCTGGACGACGGCGGCGGCGGCCTCCGCCTCCGACGCCTGCAGGAGGAACCATCCGAGCAGCGCCAGCCAGAGCGCGGGGGCCCCCTCCCCGCCAAGGAAGCCGAGCACGGCGACCCCGATCAGCAGCCAGCCGAAGGCGCTCCCCGCCCGGGCCGCGGCCACCGTGGCGGCGACGAAGCTCCGTTGCCGCCTCCAGAGCCACGACCGCAGCACCCGCCCCCCGTCCAGGGGGAGCGCCGGAACCAGGTTGAACACCGCCAGGATCAGGTTGATCCGGCCCAGGTGGTCCGCGACGGCCCGCACCGGCACGGGCCACCCGGCACGGGCGGCCACGAGGGACAGGCCGAGGAAGGCCCCTCCCAGCACGATCGACGTCACCGGTCCCACGACCGTCATCCGGAACTCTGCCCCGGGCGAGCCCGGTGTGCCGGAGAAGCGGGCGACGCCCCCCAGGAGCCACAGCGTGATCCCCTCCATCCGCACCCCCTGGCGGATCCCCATGAAGGCGTGGGCCAGCTCGTGGAGGAGGATGGAGCCGAAGAAGAGGACGGCCGCGACGACCCCCATCGCCAGGTAGGTCCTCGCGGCCAGCCCGGGATGCGTGGCCGGGAACAGCGCCGAGCCGAGCGACCACGCGATCAACGCGAAGATCAGCAGCCACGACCAGTGCACGCCGATCTCCACGCCCCGCACGCGGAAGAGCCGGATGGAGGACCCCACGCGGAACGGATACCCACGCGACCCCGCCTCCACGCCTGGGCCACCTTCCCCTAGGGGTCGGACCGGGGGTTCGCTACGGATCCTCCCCCGAGGTCACGAGGCACCGGGCCTTGCGTTCCGGGCGGGCCGGCGAAGGGGAGGCCTCCCGTGATCCTGCGGACGGGACGCGGACGTGCGGCTCCCGGAACGGCCGCGGGTCGTGGCCGTCGACAACGCCTCTTCGGACGGGTCCGCCGGCACGTCGAGCGTCGCTTTCCCGGCGTGCACGTGATGCCCCTCGGCCGGAACCTCGGTGCCGTGGCTCGCACCATCGGGGCCCGGGCGATCGACGCCCGGTACGCCGCCTTCAGCGACACGACTCCTGGTGGGAACCCGGCACGCCGACCCGCGCCACCTGGACCGGCATGCTCATCGCGGTCGGGAGGCCGCGGAACGTCTCTCGCACCGCGCTACCCGGCGATCCGCAAACACATCGGCGAGACGTACGACACAAGCATCACATCTCCTGCGGGGGCGCGTGGCCGCGCGCGAGGAGGAAGGCCGAGACGAGCAGCAGGAGGAGGACGAGGCCGCCGCCGACGTACCGCGCCGTCTCCACCCCATGGGGCGCGGACCCCGAGTACGACCCCCACTCGAAGGACAGCGCCGGCAGGTCCTCGAGCGGGAGCGCGTCGGCGCCGATCGCCAGCTCAAGCCCGTACCCAGGTGCGGCGACGATCTCGACGGGGACCGGCGCGATCACCCGGCCGCCATCGAGCTCCACCGATCCCAGGCCGTGGGCGACCAGGTCCGTCGTGAAGACCCCGCCGCCCTCCCGGTAGTCGACGCCGTACGCCACGCCCCACCACGTGGTCTCGGTGCCGGTCGGGTCCTCGACGAGCGGGCGGTCCACGGAGATCCGGTACGTGTGCCCGTCCGCCGAGACGTGGGCGTCGACCACGAGACGGTCGTGGGGCGGGAGCGGCGTCACACGGTTCCCCATGTCCGTCGTGTCGATGCGGATGACTCCCCGACCGACCGCCCCCGTCCCCCCTTCCACCCGGACCGGGCCCTCCGCGCTGAAGGACGCGCGTACCCCGAGATCCTCCTCGTCGATCGTGGCGCCGGTGATCAGCAGGATCAGCGGGACCAGCGCGGCGGCGGGAAGCGCTCGCCGGAGCTCCTGGGGGCCCCAGACCCACCGGCTGAACGCGAGGAGGATGCCGACCATCGCGGCTGCGTAGATGGGGAAGCTGATCAGCCAGAGCTCCCTGTAGTCGAGCCACCGCACCGTCGCGGGAGGCGGCGCCGGGTCCAGGACCCTGAGCGGCGCGTCCGGGAGGCCGGATGGCCCGACGAACTGACCGTAGGCGGCCCAGACGACCGCGAGGAGGATCCCGCCGGCGACCGCGGCGGCGACGTCCCTCCCCACGCCGCTCCACCACCAGAAGAGGATCGGGACCGTGATCAGGGCCCGGACCACGAACCACGTGACACCCGGGAACTCCTGGAGCGCCAGGCTGGCGGCGCCGCCGGCGACGAGCACGATCACGGCGCCCACGACGAGCGACGCGGTGCCGAACCACGCCGGCCCCCGCTCCTCCGTCCGGGTAGGTGGACGGCCGGGGACCGCGATCCCCGCCCAGCGCCTCCTCCAGATCCAGAGCGCGGCCAGGTAGCCGAGGTAGATCACGCCGAAGTGGATCGGGAGTCCGCTGATCCACGTGTGCTCCAGGTCGAGCCAGACCGGGATCGACGGGAGGCCGATCGGCGAGAACGTCCAGTAGTAGACTGTGAGGACCAGCGTGTGGACCGCCGTGATGACCGCTCCCCGCCCCTCGCCGACGCCCATCCAGGCGGTGCCGAGGCCGAACACCGTGAAGATCAGGAAGCTCTTGGTCACCCAGTACGTCCAGTAGGGGTCGTTCTCCCAGGTGAGGCCGTGCCCGATCGCCGCGTCCGACAGGATGCCGAGGAGCGCGACCGTCCCTGCGAATCGGACCGACTCGTACGGGCCCGGCCTGATCATCGGGGAACGGACCTCATGGAGGCCCTTCGGGTGAGCGCTCCCCCCACGGTCACATCAACTCGCGCGTCTCGCCCGGAGGCGCGACCTCGCCGCGCCACCCCCCGGTCTCGACCCCGCGCTCCTCGATGAACCCCTTGAACCGCTCGAGGTCGCCCCGGACCCGAGCCTCCACGATCCCGGCGGCGCTTGCGACCTTGGTGGTCACGGAGTCGGGCCGGTACTCCATCCGGAGCGAGACCTTGGTGCGCCCCCCGTCGATCGGCTGGAAGCGGACCAGGCCCGAGAGGGCGGCGCCCTCGGTCGACGTCCACTCGATCAGCTCGTCCGGGATCTGCCGCGTGATCTGGGCGGTCCACTCCCGCTTCACCCCGGCGATCTCGGCCACCCAGCGGAGCGACGTGTCGGTGAGCTGCTCGACCCGCTCGACGCCCTCCATGAAGCGCGGGAACTCCTCGAACTGCGTCCACTGGTTGTACGCGGTCCGTACGGGAACGTCGACGACTACCTCGTGCTCGATGACGTTCGTATCCATAGCCGATCCTCCTCCCGTTCCGAGGCCGTCGCACCGACCGCATCCCATCGGGATGCCCGCGATCGATGATTCCCCGGGGTGGGCCTCCGCTAACCCCTCCCCGACCGATGGCGATCACGCACGGGGTAGCCCTCGGAGCACCGAGAGCCCGAGATCGGGTCTTCCCACCGCCCGACCCCTTCCTCCCCGCGATCCGCATCCGAACGGCGGTTCGAGCCGCGCTGGCCCCCCGACCGGCTCCGCGAGCGGGCGCTCCGCCGGACCCTAGCCGAGAGCGGGCGGGACGATGTCGTGGGGGGATCGGGCCCAGTCTCGGCGTTCCCCGAGCGGCCGTCCGATCCATAGCCGCCCGCCCTGCCGGAGAACACGAGAGGCGCGTCCACCACCCGCTCGGGAAGCGTGGTGGCGACCTCCAGGTGGTAGGCGCCCGAAGGGAGGATCCCGCACCCCCCGGCCGTCGCGAGCACCCGGCGCTGGGCCTCCACGTCCTCCCCCACGTGCCCTTCCGGGGGCAGCTCGCGCCAGAAGGAGAAGCCCCCGGCGGCGCGGAGCGCGTCGGTGTCGAACAGCACGCACCCCCCCACCCAGGCCACCTTGTACCGGATCGGCCGCTCCTTCGCGGCCCCGAGCCGCTCGGCGACGTGCGCGACGTTGGCGGCGTTGTGGAGCAGGTGCCGGCGCCAGGCGGGCGTCCCCGGCTCCACCCGCTCGGGGAGGACGGGCCCCTCCCAGACCTCGAGCTGCCACTCGTGCGGCCGGACGTCCGACAGGTAGCTCGCCCCGATCGGGGCCGAGCCCACGAACCCGCACCGCTCCTCGAGCAGCACCGCGCGCAGCCGCTCCAGGAGGTCGGGCTCGATGAAAACGTCGTCGTCGAGGAAGAGGCAGGCCCGCCCCCTCGTCCGATCCAAGAGGAACTGCCGCTGCTGCGCCATGCCCCGCCGGGGCAGGTTCCGGTGGACCTCCACGGGCCGTCCGCCGGCCCGCAGGATCCGCAGGACTGTCGCCACCTCCGGGCGCTCCCACGCCGGGTGGTCCTCGGTCTGGTCGGAGACGACCAGGCGGAAGTCGCGGAAGGTCTGGGCCGCGACCCCGGCGAGCGTCACCGCCAGCGCCGTCGGCCGCCGGTACGTGGGGACCAGGATGTCGACCTCGGCCATCGGCCTCAGGAGGCAGGGGCCGGCGACGCGGCGCGGATCCTGTCGATGAGCCCCGTCGTCGATCGGTCCTCGACGTAGGGGAGGATCTCGACCCGTCCCCCGAGCGCCTCCACGAGGGCCGCCTCAGGCAGGCGCTCCCTGGCGTAGTCCCCGCCCTTCACGTAGACGTCGGGCCGGATCGCGCGGATCAGCTCGAACGGGGCGTCCTCGTGGAACGCGACGATGTGGTCGATGCAGGAGAGGGCGGCGAGGACCTCCGCCCTGTCCTCCAGCGGATTGATCGGCCGCCCCGGGCCCTTCAGCCTCCGCACGCTGTCGTCGCCGTTCAGCGCGACGATGAGCACGTCCCCCAACGCCTTCGCTCGGTTGAGGTAGGTGATGTGACCGCGGTGGAGGAGATCGAAGCAGCCGTTGGTGAACACGATCCGGCGCCCTTCCTCGCGGTACCTGGCGACGTGGTCCGCCAGCTCCCCCGGGCTCTGGAGGGCGCGGGGGGCCGCCGACAGTGAGGCCCGGAGCTCCTCGGCCCGACAGGCGGCGGTCCCCGCTTTGTCCACGACGAGCGCGGCGGCCGCCGAGGCAAGCTCCCCGGCCATCGGCGCTTCGGCGCCGGCCGCCAACGCGAGCGCGAAGGCGGCCGTGAAGGTGTCCCCGGCGCCCACCGCGCGCCAGTCCGGCCGCGGCCGGGCGTAGGTGCGGTGCGGCTGCCTCCCCCATTCGAAGACCATCGCACCGTCGGCATCGAGGGTCACGGCGGCGATCCGTGCGCCGACCGCCTCGAGCAGGCGGGGGCCTCGCCGCAGGAGGAAGGCCTCCCGCTCGCCCCTCCCCGGCCGGCCCCGGGCCCTGAGGACCGACAGGGCCTCGGTGAAGTTCGGCTTCACCGCGTCGGGGCCGACCATCCTGTACCGGCGGAGGTCCTTCGCGTCGACGATCAGCGGGCACGCATGGCTCCGCCGGACCGCCGCGAGGGCCGCCAGGACCGCATCCGACAGCACGCCGTAGCCGTAGTCCGAGACGATCACGACGTCCGTAGAACGGACCGCCTGTCGGAGTCCTCGCACGAGCCGCTCCTCGCTCACCGCCGCGATCGGGCCGATCGTCCCGCGGTCGAAGCGGACCAGCACCTGCGCGTCCGCGACGAGACGAGCCTTCACGAGCGTCCCCCGCCCCTCCTCCTCCACCAGCCCCCCGACTCCCACTCCGCGCTCCTCGAGCGCCCGGCGCAGCCGAACGGCCCCGTGGTCCGCCCCCACCACCGACAGGAAACGAACCTCACCGCCGAGCGCGGCGGCGTTCACCGCGGCGTTGCCGGCCCCACCGGGAACGTGGACCTCCTCCGTCACGTCCAGGATCGGCACCGGCGCCTCGCGGGACAGGCGGCGGACGGACCCCCGCAGGTAGGCGTCGAGGATCGCCTCCCCTACCACGAGGACGCGCAGCCCCGAGATCCGTTCGAGGAGGCGTCCCAGTTCCCGGCTCACCGCACCCTCCCGGCGGTGAGCGATGCCCCTGGGGCCAGCCCGCCGGCCGCGTCGGCGAAGGCGCGGTTCCACCGGCGGCAGAACCGCCCCAGGTCGAACCGCTCCAGGGCGTGCCGCCTCGCGGCCTCCCCCAGCCGACGGGCCAAGCCATGATCGGCGAGCAGCTCCCGCATCCGTGCCACGAGGACCCCCGGATCCGTGTGGACGAAGCCGGACACCCCGTCGCGGACCACCGTGGCAATCTCGGTGGTCGCGAGCGCCACGACGGGCGCCCCGATCATCATGGCCTCGCACACGGCGAGGCCGAGGCTCGTGTACCGGGCCGGGTGGAAGAAGAAGCGGCGCTCGGCGATCCGGGGGGCCACCTGATCGTGCGGCACCGGGCCATGTCCCCCGACCGCTTCGGAGCCCATCCCGAACAGGTCCAGCGGTACCGTCCGCGACGCGGCGAGGAACAGGTCCAACCCGGCCCGCCTGCCGCGCCGCGCGATCTCGTTCATCACGACGACCCCGCGGGGGACGTACCCCAAGTACCGGACGCCGGGGGAGGGGGGAACCCCGTGCTCGATCACCCGGGTCGGGGTCCGACCGCTGTCCCACATCAGATCGTTGAACGCCGTGACGTGGACCAGGAGCACGTCGGGGTCGTCGACAGGATGCCGGGCGTCGGTCGGATGTTCCCTCGGCGGGTCGTGCTCGACGTAGACCCGGGGGAGGCGGCGCTGCGATGGCGACAGGATCTCGAACTGGTCGACGAGGTAGTTCCGGCGCGACTGGAAGAGCACGAGATCGAATCGCTCCCTCCGGACGTCTTCGGCCGCGACCTCCCGGACCGTCGCGGGCCACGGGAAGGTGCCGGCCCGTCCGAGGTATCCCTCGGGGCGCCCGGGCTTCACGGGTAGGAGGAAGTCATGACCCGTGTGGGCCAGGGCGTACAGGTAGCTGCCGTGGACGTGCCAGGTCAGGATCCGGAGCCTCTGCACAGCCTCCCCCAGGTCGATCCGGAGGGAAGGATTCCCCCGGGAAGGAGAGGGAAACGGCCTAGCGCGGGTCGCCGACCGCCGGAGGAACCGTTCCAAGGAACGGTCACGCCAGCTGGGCCCGGAGCATCCAGAGGTGCTTCTCGAGGCCCCGGGCCATCTCCAGCGCCAGGTCCTGGGTGGCCAGGTCGAGCCTTCCCAGGTCCTCCAGGCTCTGGCGCAACCGGACCACCACCCGCTCCACCCGCTCGGACATCAACCGCACCGCCTCCGCATCAGCCAGCCAGCCCGTCGGGAACGACGGGGTGGCCGACCGGGCGGCCACCGTCTCGGGCCGCCCGTCCACGGTGATCCCGAGGGTGACGGCACGCTCCGCGACCAGGTCGGCCCATGCCCTCGCATCGTCCACGATCCGGTCGAGCTGCTCGTGGACCGGGGCGAAATGCTCCCCCGTCACGTGCCAGTGCGCCTGCTTCCCGTCGAGGGAGAGGGCCACCAGGTCCACCAGCATGCTCTGGAGCTCTCCTCCCAACCGGTCACGGTCGGGGAGAGCGACCTCCGGGATGCCCATCCCCTGCATCCTCGTCCCCGCCATCGCCATCCACCTCCTTCTCAAGGCCTTCCCCGCTCTCATACCAACCGGCCTGCCCGCCGACCGCCCGCCGGGCTACGCCGGTGCACGTCGGAGACAGGCGGGCGGGCGATGCCACCTCTACTTGGGTCCGTATGGGCAGTCGGTTCGGCCCCAACCTCCTAGGCCTCCTCTTCCTCCTCGAGGTAGCTGTCCCGGGCCCGATCCACCCCCCCGGGCGCCTCCTGGTCCACCCGAACGGCGGCCTCCTCGGCGGAGCGCCCTGGGCTCCCTTCGACCTCCTCCGCCGCCAGGTCCTTCTCCTCGTCCGGGCCGCCGCCCCCCTCCTCCACGAGCTGACCGGCCTC
Organism: Actinomycetota bacterium; assembly: GCA_035573995.1. GTDB lineage: Bacteria > Actinomycetota > UBA4738 > UBA4738 > HRBIN12 > DATLZM01. The sequence continues at coordinate 26,368 of DATLZM010000016.1, forward strand.
TGGGCGCCCGCCCCGCGGCTCTCTACCCCGTCGCTCCCAGGAGATCCGCTCGTCGAACGACGGTCCCTCGCGGTGCTCGCGTGCCGTGGTCCCGCGCCGGTCCGCCGCCTGCGGCCGGTCCGCCGGAGGGATGAGCCCCTCCTGGGCGTCGCCCGTGGCCTCCTTGGAGGGCAACGGCCCCGCGTGGTCGGGGATGCCCTCGTCCTCGAGCCGGGGGTCTTCCGAGCTCACGATAGCCCGACCCCCGAGGCGGCGGATCGCTCCACCCGCGCCTGGTCAGCCAGGCAGAAGCGGGCCGCGGGCCGTGCCTCCAGCCGGACAGGATCGATCTCCCTGCCGCACAGCTCGCATCGGCCGTACGTCCCGCCCTCGAGCTTCCGGAGGGCCGCCTCGACGTCGGCGATCTGGGCACGCAGCTGCTGCAGCACCGCGAGCTCCTTCTCTCGCTCGAACGTGTCGCTTCCCGCGTCGGCCGGGTGCTGGTCCGCCGCGGAGAGAGGTCTCCCACCTCCCTCCGCCTCCCGCTCGGAGAGGCCGGCGGCGAGCGCGAGGAGCCGCCGACGCTCCTCCTCGAGCGCCCGTCGCACGGCGGCCGCGTCCATCGTCCTCACGGAGCGTCGCTGCCCGGGGGAACGTCGCACCGGGCGCCGAGGCGGTCCAGCACGTCCGTGAAGCCCGGGCTGTCCTCGGCCGGGAGGAGGGCGGGATGGACGTGGCCCGCTGTGCAGCGGCGGAAGACGACCTCCACCGGGCCGTCCGAACTCTCGAACACCCGGAAGGACTCCGGACTCGCGGGCCGTCCACACGATCCGCATCGCGTGTTCACGTCAGCTTCCATACCCACTTCGGTCTGGGAGACACCCACTCGTCGCGGGCCGGCCGACCCGTGCATCGAGGCACCGCGCGACGGGTAAGCAGCCGGGGCGATGGGGAGGATCCGGAGATCGGACCCGGCCGCCCCAGGGATCCGGCGTCGGCGGAACGGCCGGGGCTTCCGCTACCTCGATCCCAGGGGTCGGACGGTGCGCGATCCGGATGCTTTGTCGAGGATCCGCTCGCTCGGCATCCCGCCCGGCTGGCGCGACGTGTGGATCGCCCCCGATCCTCACGGGCACCTGCAGGCCATGGGGATCGACCAGGCGGGGCGGCGCCAGTACCTGTACCACCCGGAGTGGCGACTGCGTCGCGACGCCGAGAAGTTCGAGCGGATGGTGCGGTTCGCCCACGTGCTGCCCACGCTCCGAGACCGGATCGAGGCGGACACCGCGGAGGAGGGGTTGTCCCGGGAGCGCGTCCTGGCCTGCGCCGTCCGGCTCCTCGACGTCGGGCTCTTCCGGGTGGGGACCGAGGAGTACGCATCGCGGAACGGGTCGATCGGTCTCGCCACGCTCGAGCGGCGCCACGTCCGGCGGTGCGGCGAGCGGTTGGTGTTCGACTATCCAGCCAAGGGCGGGATCCGCCGGGTGCTCGAGGTGGAGGACCCGGCGGTCGCCGAGGTCCTCGGTTCGCTCAAGCGCCGCCGGGCGGGTGCGCAGCTCCTCGCCTACCGCGAGGGTCGGCGCTGGACGGAGATCCGGGCGGCTGACATCAACGGGTACATCAAGCAGCACGCCGGCGAGGAGTTCTCGGCGAAGGACTTCCGCACCTGGCACGGGACCGTCCTCGCCGCCGTGGCGCTCGCCGAGGCGGGGCCCACGCGCTCGCGCCGGGGCCAGACGCGGGCGATCGCCGGAGCCATGCGGCGGGTGGCCAGGTACCTGGGGAACACCCCGGCCGTGGCGCGCCGCTCCTACGTGGATCCCCGCGTGATCGACCGGTTCCGCTCCGGGTGGACGATCCCCGCGGAGACCCTCGACGACTCCGACGATCTCCGGCTCGGGCCGGCCGTGGAGCGCGCCGTGCTGGACCTCCTGCAGGAGGAGGCCCCGGCTCGGGCCGCCTGAGCCTCGCCGCCGTCCCCGCCCCCCTCGTTTCGCCACGATCTCGCTCGGGTAGGGTGGGCGAGACGGGGCCCAGGCCAGGGATCGATCGACCGCACCGCTCCAAGGAGCTTGGCGTGAGGGGCGGTCGGCGAGGGGGCCGGACCGGCCTGGACGGGGTCCGGCGACGGACGCTGAGCGCGGGCCGCCCCGAGGACCCGTGGACGAGATCCTCATCGGCTCCGGCGGGTGCGCGACCTGCTCCGCCTGCCGGGCAGCCCGACGAAAGGACACGACGGGCCGGCGAGCCAGCCGGTCGCAGGCGAGATCGGAGACAGGGAGGCGAGGGCCGATGGAGCTTGGGTACACCCTCTCGAGCGAGGAGCACCCCGGGAGCCGTCTGGTGGAGCTGGCACGCCGGGCCGAGCAAGCGGGGTTCACCTTCGCCAGCATCTCCGATCACTACCACCCCTGGATCGACCGCCAGGGCAACAGCCCGTTCGCGTGGTCGGTGTTGGGGGGAGTCGCCCAGGCGACGGAGCGGCTCGAGTTGATGACCGGTGTGACCTGCCCGACGATGCGGATCCACCCCGCGATCGTCGCGCAGGCCGCGGCGACCGTCGCCGAGATGATGCCGGGCCGGTTCACCCTCGGCCTGGGGACGGGCGAGGCGCTCAACGAGCACATCCTCGGGGATCCCTGGCCCTCGCCCGAGGTGCGCCTGGAGATGCTCGAGGAAGCGATCGAGGTGATCCGCTCGCTGTGGGAGGGCCAGGTCCTCACGTTCCACGGGGCGTACTACGACGTAGAGCGGGCCCGCCTCTACACGCTCCCGCCCGAGCCGCCGCTGATCGTCGTCGCCGCCTCGGGGCCGGCGTCCGCCACCCTCGCCGCCTCGGTGGCCGACGGGATCCTCACCACCACCCCTGACCCCCGGCTCCTCGAGCGCTACCGACTGGCCGGGGGGGCCGGCCGCATCTACGGGCAACTCCACGTCTGCTGGGCGGAGACGGTCGCCGAGGCTCGACGCACCGCGAAGGAGTGGTGGCCGACGGCCGGGCTCCCGGGCGCACTCGGGACGGAACTGCCGCTCCCCCGCCACTTCGAGCAGGCGGCGCAGCTCGTCACCGAGGAGGACCTCGCCCGGTCCGTCGTATGCGACCCGGACCCGGCCGCGCACCTCGAGGCGATCGGGCGCTTCGCGGGGGCCGGGTTCGAGCGGCTCTCCATCCATCAGGTGGGGCCGGACCAGGAGGGCTTCTTCCGCTTCTACGAGGCGGAGGTCCTGCCGCGGGCGGGCTCGGTCGCGGCCTCAGCGGACGGGCGGGCGCGTGGCGCTGGGAGGGTGGAAGATCCGCGGCTCACCGGCGAGTCTTGATCCGCTCGGGCTCCTCTTCCCCGAGGCGCTTGAGGATCTCGTCGACCTTCCGCTCGATCCGGTCGGAGCCGTCCTTCGACTCGGCGCTCCCCCGGTGGATCAGGACCGCGGACATCACGACGAACGAGAAGAGCTGCAGGAACTCCGACTGCCAGTTCTCCAGCGTGCTCTGCCCGAACTCCACGACGAAGTCCCGGACCGCAGCGGGTTCGCCGTGGGCCACCTGCTCCTGCTGGAAGCGGTCCCATTCGGCGACCGCCTGTGCGCTCCAGCTCAGGAGGAACAGGAGGCAGAACCCGATCGAGAGGCCGAAGTTCCGCCAGATCCTCCGGACGTTGTTCGTCCTCCGCTGCTGAAGGACGCTCTGGACGAGGCTCCCCACCAGGTACACGGTCACCCCCAGGAGCACGGCCACGGTCCAGACCACGATGAAGATGTCGAACATGGGAACCTCCTCCCATCCGACCGCCACGGGATGCGGCGTCGTTCCTCGCTGCCTATGCCCGAACGGCGGGGGCGGCAAACGGCGAGGTTGCAGGGCGCGGATCGGGGGTACGGAAGGATCCGTGGGGATGGGATCCGCCCCAGCCGACCTGATCCCCCCACGGCCCACGATCGCCGGGCTGCGGGAGGTCGCGGCGGCCTGCCGGGCCTGCGAGCTCTGGCGCCGGGGCACCAGGACCGTCTTCGGGGAAGGTCCGGCGCCCGCCGCCGTGATGCTCCTCGGCGAGCAGCCAGGGGACCGGGAGGACCGGGTGGGCCGACCGTTCGTGGGGCCCGCGGGAAAGCTGCTGGACCGCCTCCTCGACGCCTCGGGGATCGACCGCCGTACGGCGTACCTCACCAACGTGGTGAAGCACTTCAACTGGGAACCGAGGGGGAAGCGCAGGATCCACCGCAGGCCGACGAAGGTCCACGTGGCCGCCTGCCGCCCCTGGCTCGAGGCCGAGCTCGTCGTCGTCCGGCCGACGATCGTGGTGTGCCTGGGAGCGACCGCCGCGGCGGCGCTCCTCGGCCGTCCCGTCCGCCTGGCGGAGGAGCGGGGGAAGGTGTTCGCCGGGCCGATCGAACCGCCCGTGCTCCTGACCGCGCACCCATCCTCGATCCTGCGGATCGATGACGATCGGGCGCGCCGTGAGGCCTTCGATGCGCTCGTGCGCGACCTCCGGGTCGCGGCCCGGCGGATCGCGGCGGGTCACGTATAGCGGATCCCGTCCCAGGGTAGGGACCGGAGCGAGGAGGGAGGCCATCGATGACCGAGCGATCGTCGAAGACGCTCCGCTACGCGAAGAGGGTCGACTCGCCCGACCAGCACGAGGATCGTCCGGGGCAGACCCTCGTCACCCGGAACCCGGACGTGATCCGCCGGTGGGCGGAGGAACGGGGAGCGACGCCCGCGACGGCCAGCAGGCGTGAGGGTCGACCCGCCACCCTCCGGTTCGACTTCCCCGGCTACGGGGGCGAGGGCCTCGAGCCGGTGCCGTGGGACGAGTGGCTCCAGGTGTTCGAGGAACGACGGCTCAACTTCATCTACCAGGAACACAAGGCGGACGGGTCGCAGAGCAACTTCTTCCGCCTGGAGAGCCCGGAGCGGGAGGAGGCGTAGCGGTGGGGAGGTGAGGCGCGTGGCTGTCTGTTCGATGTGTGGGAACGATTACGATAAGGCGTTCGAGGTACGGATGCCGGGGGGCGCCGGGGGCACCTTCGACAGCTTCGAGTGCGCCATCTCGGCGCTGGCGCCCCGGTGCGAGCACTGCGGCTGCGCGGTGATCGGCCACGGGGTCGAGGCGGACGGCGCGATCTTCTGCTGCGCCTCGTGCGCCAGGGCGATGAACGTCGGAGGGGTCCGGGATCGGGCCGAGCAGGTCCCCGCCGAGGAGCAGCTCCGGGGGATCGGGCCGACGCGGCCTCCCGCGGAGAGCTGAGGTCCGAGCTTCACCTCCGTGCTCACGGGCGGGGGCCCGGAGGCCCGGAGCGGCCCGGAGGCCCGGAACGGCGGAGCGCGATCGGCTCGAGTTCGGCCAGGACCTCGGTGGCGCGGTCAACGATGGCGACAGCATCCGCGTGTACGCCCACGTCCACCGGACCTTCCGCGCGCGGCTCGAAGGTGAGCTCCCAGGGTTCGCTCGCACGCAGGCCACCCACCCCCGACAGGAACCCACCCACCCCGCCTCCCAGGATCCCCCCGCCGAGGGCCGCCATCGCGGTCACGAGCGCTGGGAGCTCCCCCCGAACGGCGAGGACCGCCGCGACGCCGGCCACGCCCCCGAGGACGGCCCCGATCCCGCTCCCCATGACCAGGCGCCTCCCCAACCACCCCAGCGCCGCTCCCTCCCTGGCCCGCACCTCCCCCTGCCGCTCCTCGGCTCGGCGGATCCCCGGGCCGGAGAGCGAGATCGCGCGCGCTTCGACCCCCGCGCGCTCGAGCGCCCCGATCGCCTCCCTGGCCCGTTCCGGTCCCGGGAAGCGAGCGACGACGTTGTAGGCGGCGGGGCGCCCCTCGGTGGCCACGGGCGGGGTTAGACGTCGAAGATGCTCACGCCGCCGGGCCCGATCAGGAGCCCGAGCACGATCAGGGCGATGCCGGCCAGCACACCGCCGCGGACGATCGTGACGATGCCGGCGACCACGAGAGCAGCGGCGATCAGCCACAGGAGGGTGGCGACGCCGGACGCCTGCGCGAGCAGGGCGAAGGTGGCAGCGATCATGGGAACCTCCTGCGTCCAGGCCCGACCCATCTGGTCGGGCGCTCCACCCGCTCCGATACCCTCCCTCGGGGCGGGCCAAACGGCGTCCCCATAGGTCGTCGGCGGGTCGCTCGCTTGAAGGTAGGTGCCATTTGATATAGGAAGGCGCCGGGAGCGTCGTCCGAGGCCGCGGCAAGGGGGACCCGTGGAGAGGGCCGAAGGCAGCCGGGGGAAGGTGATCCTGCGGGCGACCAAGGGATCGAGCACCGTCACGCTCATGCTCACGCGCGAAGCGGCGGAGGCCCAGCGCGAGCGGTACGAGGCCGATGGCTGGGAGGTCGAGATCGAGGAACCGGACGAGGAGGGCGTCTAGGCGGGAGCCACGCGGAGCGCGAGGAGCGCCGCGTCGTCGGCCAGCGGCTCCGGGGCGAACGCGAGGAGCTCCGTCCGGAGCGTCTCCACGATTTCCTGCGCCGAGGACCCGGCGAGCGAAGCCAGGAGGCGGCCGAAGGCCCGCTCGCCGAAGGCCTGCCCCTCTCGGCGCCGCTCGTCGACGCCGTCGGTGACGAGGAGCAGCCCCTGACCCGGAGGCAGCTCGACGGGGACGTCGTAGAGCGCGAGCTCCGAGGAGACCCCGAGGAGACCGCCCGGCCGACCAACAGGCTGGGCACCCCCCGAGGGCGCGAGGAGGAGCGGCAGGGGATGGCCCGCCGAGCAAACCGTGGCACGGAACCCGACCTCCTCGCGCTCGAGGAGGACACAGCAGACGGTGCAGAAGACCTCCTCCTCCGCCTGGTCGAGGAGGGCCCGATTCACGAGCCCGAGGATGCGGGAGGGGCTCCGTTCCCGGAGCGCGCCGACCCGGACCGCCTGCCGGACCAGGTTCCCGGTCGCGGCGGCCTGGGCGCCGCGACCGGAGACGTCGCCCATCATCGCCATCCAGCGCTCGTCCCCAGCTTCGAACACGTCGAACAGATCCCCGCCGACCGAGACGCCCTCGCCGAACGGGAGGTACGCGGCGGCCACCTCGAGCCCGGGGATGTCGGGCAGGCGCGGCGGGAGGAGGCTCTCCTGCAGGAGGGTCGCGGTGCGCCGCTCCCGCTCGTACAGCGCCGCCCGATCCAGGGCCTGCGCGAGCTGGCGCCCGACGGATTCGATGAATCGGAGATCGTCGTCGGCGATCCGGACGTTGCGGCGGAACGCGACGTGCAGGACCCCCGCCACGGTCCCGCGGTCGGTGAGCGGGACGCTGACGCTCGCCCGGTCGCCGGCCGCGGCCCTGACCTCAGCGAGCCGCGGCCACCGCCGGGCGAGTTCCGCCGGCGAGCGCACCACGACGGTCCCTTGGGAGCGGGCCGCCTCCGCGAGCGGACCCTCTAGGTCGAGGGGGACCTCGCGGTGGCGCTCGAGACGGTCCTCGGGGTAGCCGACGGAGGCCGCGAGCTCGAAGGCGGAGCGCTCGCGGTCGACCACGTAGACCGCCCCGGCGTCCGCGCCGAGGGCCGGCAGGACCTGCTGGAGGACCGCCACCCCGACCTCCTCCGAGGTCCTCGCGCCGGACAGCGCAGCCGAGACCCCGTACAGCTGCGCGTTGCGGACGGCGGCCCGCTCCGCCTCCCTGCGGGCCCGCCGCTGGTCGCGGTAGAGCTGCGCGTTGTCGATCGCCGCGGCTGCCCGCCGCGCGACCTCCATGAAGAACGGCAGGTCGGCCTCGCCGAAAGCTCGAGCCGGGTCGGTGCACGCGAACACGATCGCCCCCAGGACCGAGCCCCTCGCGCGGAGAGGGACCACCACCTTCGAAACGACGCCGAGGGTCCGCAGGAAGCGCTCGTGCTCGGCGTCGCCGTCCTGCCCGGACCCGATGGTCCGGACGAGGAGCGGCTCGCCGGTGCGCATCGCGCGGACCACCCGGGGGGACAGCGTGTCCCCGAACCGCTCCACGTACCGGCGGACCACCGACTTCATCTCCGGATCGCGGTGGGCGACCTTCGTCCGGAGCGGGCCATCGCCGTCCCGGAGGTAGACGACGCACCAGTCCGCGAGGCCATGGACGGCGAGTTGCGCGATCCGCTCGAGGGTCCGCTCGTGGTTCAGGCCGGACCCGAGCACCTCCCCGGCCGCAGCGAGGAAGCGCTGCCGCTCCTCCTCCCGTCGGCGCCCGGTCACGTCTCGGAAGAACCAGGCCCGACCGAACAGCGTGCCGTCGTCGCCGAGGATCGGTGCCGTGTGGCGCTCGAGCACCCGCCCGTCACGCAGCGGGATCTCGTCCCAGCCCTCCTCGTTGGGATGGTCGTAGAGATAGCGGACCCGCGCATAGAACCCGTCGGGGTCCGCGAGCTGGTCCCGGACCCAGGCGAGGGCCGCCTCGTCGTCCCGCGAGTCGAGCACCTCCTCGGGGAGTCCCCACAGCTCCGCGAACCGGCGGTTGAAGGAGATCATCTGCCCCTGGGGCGATACCACGAGGATCCCCTCCTGGCTCGCCTCGGCCTGCAGCTCGAGCAGCGTCTTCTGGAACCGCAGGTCGCGCTCGAGCTCCTTGTGGCCCGTGAGGTCGGTGATCACGTTCACGGCGAAGGCGGGGCGCCCGTCCTCGTCCGGCACCGGCCGCGCCTTCACCAGGCGCCACGAGCGCCGGCCGGTCCGCCGGTCCACGACCTGGAGGGTGGCCTCCGGCTCCGGTTCCCCCCGCAGTGCCCTCCGACCGGGCAAGCGGTCGGGGTCCAACGGGCGGCCATCCTCGTCCAGCACCTCGAATCGCGCGAGGAGCTCCGGGGTGGGGGTCGCGAGCAGCGCCCCTGGGGATGGGAGCCCGGCCATCCTCGCCGCGACCACGTTCGCGTACACCAGCCGCCCGTCACGGTCCTGCACGGTGATCCCGTCGGCCAACCCCTGGGTCATCACGTCCAGCAAACGCCGGGACCGCTCGAGGTCGGCCTCGGCGCGCCGCCGGTCCACCGCGAACGCGACCTGCGAGGCGACCGCCCGGGCGGCGAGCACCTCGTCCGGGGTGAACGCGTGGGGCTCGTCGAAGTACAGCATGAACTTCCCCAGGAGACGCCCGGCCGACAGGAGCGGGATGAACGCCAGCGCTCGGATCCCCTCCGCCTCGATCGCCGGGAGCAACGGCGCCAGGGCGGGTTGTGCGCCCGCGTCCTCCACGAGGACGGGCGCGGGATCCCGCTCGCCCGGCTGCCACGGCGAGTGGCCCTCGACGGCGGCCCGGTACGCCGCCGACAGGCCTCGCCACGCGCGGAACCGCATCACCCCACCGCGATCCGAGAGGAGGACCGCCGCGCGGTCCGGCCCCACCGTCCGATCGAGCGCCTCCAGCGCGTGGCCCAGCACCTCGTCGAGGTCCTCCGCGCGGGACACGGCGTCGCTGAGGCGCCACAGGCTGTCGAGGTCCTCGAGGAGGCGGAGCCTGGGGTCTCGGAGCCCTTCCCTCATGCCGACGCCTTCCGGCAGGGGATGACGTTCACCGGGGAAGGAGATCGACGACCGGCCCCCCGCCGAGGCGTCGTCGCGCCCCTCGGGCGGCCTGGCCACGGGGGCTGGGGAGCGAGCACGCCCTGACTTCATACGTGCGCGCGGACACCCGTGTCAACCGTGCGTCCTGCTGGTCGCGCCGTGCGGGCTCCCGCCGGCCCGCGCCTCAGCAGGTCGATCCTCCTCGTGCGGACCCAACGATCGGCATCTGGGTTGGCCGGCGTGCCGTCGTGGGGATAGATACGGACGTGGACGTTGCTGGCATCGCGTGGGTGCTCCCGCTCGCCGCGCCCCACGCCGCGGATGCTCCACCGGGAGGCGTCGACCTGGTGCTGGCGTTCCTCGCCGGGCTCACGGTGCTCCCGCTCGCGTACTGGGTCTGGCGCTCCCGGACGCATCGGCGCTGGTACCGCTGCCAGGTGGCGAGCGTCCAGGAGGACGCCGAGCGAGCCCTTCGGGACCCGGTCCTGATCCACCAGGCACGACGACAGCTCAGGCGTCGGTCTTGAGCCGCGAGGAACGGGCGGGCAGCGGTCCGCCCGCCCGTTCCCCCGTTCCTCCACGGCCTAGATCAAGCGACGCTTGCCCGCCGCCGCGCGGACCAACAAGACGAGCGCCACGGCGACGAGGATCGAGGCGATCCAGTCGACCCCGGGCGTCTCCTGGAGCATGGCACCCGCGAGCCACCCACCTGCGACCGCGCCGATCACGCCGATCACGAGGGTCCCGAGCAGGCCGACGGGGTCGCGGCCGGGTACGAGGAGCCGCGCCAGGGCCCCGACCACCAGGCCCACCAGGACGTAGCCGAGGATCGATGCGATGTCGACCTCTGCACGCGCGCGGGCCGCGGCGATCGACGCCGCGACGGCGATCTCGTGGGATCCGTTCAGCATGGTTCCCTCCTTCCTGGATCACGTCCCCTGCGGCTCGGGGCAGCCGCCTCGACGGGCTCGACCACGCGGATCTCGCTCCGACCCTCCGCGATCCACCGGCTCGGCGAGCCGGCGACCCTCGGCGCCACCTCCGAGAGGATGGGGCGAGGGGGATCGGGGGCGGTCCCGATCCCCCATCGTCCCGGGGGTCGCTACTCGTGGGCGTGGTCGGGAGCGATGTCGGCTGGAAGGGGGGATCCGCCGACGAAGCCGCCCACGAGCGCGACGACCGAACCGATCAACAGCAGCCAGGCCCCGAGGCCCAGCGCCTCCGGCAGCGGAGCCTCGGCCCGGTACCGCTGGATCACGAACAGCGCGAAGCCGACGACGCCGAGGGCACCGGCCAGCCTGGTGAGGCCTCCACCGCGGAGCGCGAGGCCGAGGACCGCCAGCAGGCCGATGGCGATCGCGACCGCGCCGACGCTGGCGACGAACATCTCGGCCCGTTCCGGCTGGGCCGCCCAGAAGGCCCGGACGTCGAGCTGGGTCCCCACGACCCCCTCGGTCCAGGGCAGGAACGCGCTGACGATCGTGAGCGCCGCCCCGGTGAGGCCGAGGGCCATCCTCCCCGCGAGGCCTGCCACCGCGCCGCCTGTCCGGTGGCGGTGCGCGACCCCTCCGTGCGCGTGGTGCGTGGACATAGCGCCGCTCCTTCCCCGGCTACACCAGGGCCGGGATCAGATACCGGGCGATGAAGTACAGGACCGCCACCAGCATCAGGAAGATGAAGCCGTACTTCACGAGGGCGAAGCTGGTCAGCCCATTCGCCTCGGGCTCCCCCACGTCGTGCGTGTGGCGGTCGTGCTCGAGGTGCGGGTCGTGCGCCATGCGGATACCTCCCCGCGACCGGTCCCGGGTCGCATCGATTTCCCGTTCCAGCGAGACGCGTACCCCTCCGGGTGGGTGGAGCAAACCTGGTGTGGAGGGATCGGGCCCGCCGACGCTCAGCGGCCGGGCTCGAGCGCGACCGAGAACCGAGCCATCGCTCCCAGGTCGTCCTCGAGGAGCTCGGCGTCCTCGAACAGCAGGCGTACGAGCTCGATACCCCCGGGCCACGGCTCGCCCCACACGCCGTTGGGTGGACCGGAGCGCCCGCCGGCGGTGCGCACCCCGAAACGCAGGCGCCCGCCTTCCCTCGCGATCTCGAGGCGGATCGAGCCGACCGGCTCCGAGCCCGTGACCGCCGCCCAGGCCTCGGAGATGGCGAGCTTCACGTCGTCCACCACGGCCTCCTGGCACCCGGCCTGCCGCGCGATCGCCGAAGCGAAGACGCGCGCCGTGGCCAGGAACGGGGGCTCGGCGGGGAGCTCCAGCACGAAGACCCGCTCCCGAGGTGGGGCCTCGGGATCGCTCATCCTGGGCCCGCGGACGCCGTCGCGCGTTCGACGGAGGCGTGGATCGGGAAGAGCTGATCCAGCCCGGTGATCGCGAGCACGCGTCGGACGGCGCCTTCTCCGCACACCAGAGCCAGCTCTCCGCCGCGCTCCCGCAGCCGCCGGAGGCCGCCGATCAACACGCCGAGGCCGCTCGAGTCCATGAACGAGACGTCGACCAGGTCGACGACGACCCTGGTGGCGCCGCCCTCGATGGCGCCGAGGAGCCGCTCACGCAGCCGGGGTGCCGTGTACAGGTCGACCTCGCCGGCCGCCCGTAGGATCGTCCAGCCCGCCTCGTCCCGGGTATCGATCGAGAGATCGATGACGATTCCTCCTCCTCGCTCCGCACCGCCCGCCGACGGGCGGGACCTCGCGGCTAGTATAGGCGCACCCATGCCTCCGCCCTCCAGCGAGATCCTGGCGTCGGTCCCCGCGAGCCCGGAGTACGTGCACGCGTTGCGATCGGTCGCCGCGAGCGTAGCGGCCCGGCTCGACCTCTCCTACGACGAGCTGGAGGATCTGCGGCTCCTGGTCGACGAGGCCTGCGGGCGCCTGCTCGCGGACGGCACCGCGGAAACCCTGACGCTCAGGATGGCCCTCGCGGGGGAGGACGTCGCCATCGAGGTTGGCACCGAGGGACCCCCGGGCGCCTGGCCCCCGACCGGGCCGGCCTACGAGCTCTCGGCGCGGATCCTCTCCACGCTCGCCCGCGAGGTCCGCTTCGAGGTGGTCGAGGGCCGGCGCGTGGTCCGGATGTTGGTCCGGCCCCGGCGGGTGGGGCGATGAGCGAGCGCGGCTCGACTCCCGAGGACGTCCCCGCGTCCCTCGGCTCTCGTGAGGACGAAGCCCTGGACCCCGAGGAGCGAGCCCTCTTCGAGCGCGCAGCGGACGACCGGGCGGCTCGCGAGGCCCTCGTGATCAGGCACCGCCCGCTCGCGGAGTACCTCGCCCGTCGCTTCCAAGGTCGCGGGGAGCCCGTGGACGACCTCGTCCAGGTGGCGATGATCGGCCTCCTCAAGGCGATCGACCGGTTCGACACGGACCGCGGGGTGAAGTTCTCGACGTACGCCACCGCGACGATCGTGGGCGAGCTCAAGCGGCACTTCCGCGACCGTGGCTGGGGGTTGCGCGTCCCCCGTCGGCTGCAGGAGACGGGGCTCCTCGTGAACCAGGTCGTATCGGAGCTCTCGCAGACCCTCGGGCGGTCGCCGACGATCGCCGAGATCGCGCGACGGGCCGGGCTCGAGGAGGACGAGGTGATCGAGGGGATCGAGGTGGCATCGGCCTACGCCCCTGCGTCGCTGGACGCCCCGTCCCCCGAGGGCGAGAGCCCGCATCGAGAACCCAGCGTCGAGGAGGAGGACTTCGAGCGGCTGGAGGGATGGGCCGCGGTGGCACCGGCGATCCGCGAGCTCCCCGCCCGGGAACGTCGGATCCTCTACCTCCGGTTCTTCCGAGACATGACCCAGACCGAGATCGCACGCGAGATCGGGATCTCGCAGATGCACGTCTCGCGCCTGCTCGCGAAGACCTTGGCCTGGCTCCGGGAGCAGGTGGACCCCGGCGCGTTCGGGTGAGGAGGATAGAGGTGGGTCGCGAGCGCGAGAACCGGGGGGACCGGAAGGAGCGGCTGGACCGGGAGCTGATCGAGCTCCTGAACGAACTCCGGGTGGCCCTCCCCGGGGTCCAGGTCCTGTTCGCGTTCCTCCTCACGGTGCCGTTCACCCAGCGGTTCGCCGACCTCTCTGCCTTGCAACGCGACGTCTACTTCGCGGCCTTCCTCGCTACCGGCGTGGCGTCGGTCCTGCTCATGGCCCCCACGGCGTACCACCGGATCCGGTGGCGCCAGTACGACAAGGAACGCATGCTGAGGACCGCGAACCGGCTGGCGATCGGGGGCATGCTGGGGCTCGCCTCCGCGATCGCCACGACGGTCTTCCTCATCACCGACCTCCTCTTCTCCGCGCCGGCCGGTGCGGCGACGACCGCGGCGATCGCGGGCCTGCTGGCGTGGCTGTGGTTCGGCCTGCCTCTCTCCCGGCGGATCCAGGACGGCGGCCGCTGAGGCACCGATGGCTGGAGGTCGCGAGCTAGCCGGAAGAGCCCTCGCGCCGGAGCGAACGGCGACGCGGGAGGTCGATCTCGAGCCAGACCCGGGTGGTCGGGCCCGGCTCGACCCCCCAGCGGTCGGCGAGCCGGTCCACGAGGAAGAGCCCCCAGCCTGAGACTCCCACGACCGCTCGATCCCGACCCGGGATCTCGAACCCGCGGCCCGGGTCCGCCACCTCGAGCCGGACCAGGTCCCCGGTCACCTCGATGCGGACGAGCACGCTTGCCTCCGGGCCGGCGCGCGCATGCCGCACACTGTTGCCGACGAGCTCGGACACGAGGAGCCGCAGGTCCTCCAGGACCGATGCGGGGAGGTCGTCGGCCAGGGCCTCGAGGGCCCGCCGCGCCGAGGTCACGGCGCGGGGACCCAAGCGGTATCGCCGCTCGAGGATCACCGACCGGCTCGCTCCCCGAGGGGCCGCCACCCCCGCTGGCCGCGGGTCGGATCGGAACACGCAGGTTCGCCGGCTGCGGCGCTCCAGGCGCTGAAAGACTTCCCCCACGACCCCCGGATCTCGACCCCGATCACGTCTCCCACGGGCGGCGGGCCACGGTGACTACGCGGTCCGCGTCCTCACCTCGCCACAAGCCTACCCACGATGGCCCGAGGAGCAAGCGCGACATCGGCGGGATCCGCGCCGCCGAGGCGCCTTCCCGGCGTCCCGGGTTTCGGGGGCCTGGCGAACGGGTAGCCACCGGTGGGTCGTCCGGGGCCGGGGAACCGGGAAGAGGGCGGGCCGCCCCGGGGGAAGGAGGGAGCCGTGATCGACCTCGTCGCGTGGCTGATCGTGGGGCTCGCCGCCGGGGCACTGGCCCGGCTCGTGGTCCCAGGGGAGGACCCGATGGGGGTGCTTGGGACGATGGTGCTCGGGCTCGTGGGCTCCGTGATCGGGGGTCTGCTGGGTGACTTGCTCATCTCCGGCGACCGTGGCTTCGAGCCCGCAGGGCTCATCGGTTCCATCCTCGGCGCGGTCATCGCGCTGCTGATATACCGCTCGGTCCGGGGTGGCCGCCCCGTGAGCAGATGAAAGGAGGGGATCCAGATGGAGATGAGACGGAGGGGGAGCGGTCTGTGGAGCCGGATGGGCGCTGTGGCCGCCGACGCTCGGGAACAGGTGCTCCGGGCGCGGGTGGAGCGACTGGAGCGACGGAACGACCGCCTGGCGGAGGAGGTCGGGCGGGTCCGCTCGGAGCTCGAGCATGAGCGGTCCCTCCGCGAGCAGGCGTTGGAGGCGGTACGGGGCACACGAGCCGAGCCCCGACCCCGGCGAGGCCGGCGATTCCTGCGGACGGCCGTGGTCGGGGGCGCCGCGTACGTGCTCGGCGCCAGGGCGGGCCGAGAGCGTTACGAACGCCTCCGCTCCTGGGCGCGGGCAGCGATGGAGGGGAAGACCTCCAGCCGCCGCGGCGGCCCGGCGCCCTCCCCGCCCCCGGGCTGACGCCGATCCGCTGCCCGGAACAGACGCCGGGTCATCCGAGCGCGCCGGCGAGCCTCCGCAGCCGGCGGCCGGCCTCGCGGAGGGTCTCGAGGCGCTTGCAGAACGAGAACCGCACCACGTCGCGGCCGAGTTCGGGCCGCGAGAAGAAGGAGGAGCCCGGCACGACCGCGACGCCGACCTCGCGGACCAGGTGGAGGGCCACGTCCACGTCGCTCCCCAGGCCGAGGTGGTCGATCCCGGCCATCACGTAGTAGGCCCCGGCCGGGGGCTTCGCGTCGAACCCCGCATCGGCGAGGACCTCCATCATCGCGGCCCGCCGCTCGGCGTACTCGGCCGCGGTCCGCTCGTGGTAGGCGTCGGGGAGGGAGAGGGCGGTCACCGCGGCGTGCTGGAGGGGCGTCGGCGCCCCCACCGTGAGGAAGTCGTGGACCCGACGGATGCCGTCGAGGAGCGGCGGAGCGGCGATCGCCCAGCCCACCCGCCAGCCGGTCACCGCGTAGGTCTTCGAGAGCGCGCTGATGGTCACGGTACGGTCTTCCATCCCGGGGATCGTGGCCATCGGCACGTGGCGGGCCCCGTCGTACGTGATGTGCTCGTAGATCTCGTCGGTGAAGGCCAGGGCCCCGTGCTTCACGCAGAGGGCCGCGATGGCCTCGAGCTCCTCCCGCGCGAACACCTTCCCGGTCGGGTTGTTCGGCGTGTTCAGCACCACCGCCCGGGTGCGGTCCGAGAACGCGCGCCGGAGCTCCGCCTCGTCGAACGTCCAGTCCGGCTCCCGGAGCGCGACGTACCGGGGGACGGCCCCGGCGAGGATCGTGTCGGGGACGTAGTTCTCGTAGTAGGGCTCGAAGATCACGACCTCGTCCCCGGGATCGAGGATCCCGAGCATCGCGGAGGCCATCGCCTCGGTCGAGCCGCAGGTCACGCAGACCTCCCGCTCGGGGTCCACCTCCATCCCGTAGGTGCGCCGGTACTTCTCGGCGATCGCCTCGCGGAGCTCGGGCTCGCCCCAGGTGATCGGGTACTGGTTCCGGTCGGCCTCGATCGCCTCCCGCGCCGCGCGCTTGAGCTCCCCGGGGGCCGGGAAATCGGGGAACCCCTGGGCGAGGTTGATCGCGTCGTGCTCCATCGCGAGGCGGGTCATCTCGCGGATCACCGACTCGGTGAACGACGCCGCCTTCCGCGACGCGCGGACCTTCATCGCGGGACCTCCTGGGCGAGACGGGAGCCCGTATCGTACCGCCCGTGCTCGAGGAGATCGCCCGCGCCGTCCGCACCCGCCACGCCTCCGCGCGGGAGCTCGTCCTCGAGGCGATCCGCCGGATCGAACGGCTCGACCCCGGCGTGGGCGCGGTGGTCGCGCTCCGCGCGGAGGAGGCCCTGGCCGAGGCCGCGGCCCTGGACGAGCGCGTCGCCCGGGGCGAGGACCCGGGCCCCCTGGCGGGCATCCCGTTCCTCGTGAAGGACATCGAGGACCTGGCGGGCCTGCCGACCACCCACGGGTCGCTGCTGTTCGCCGACGCGCCCCCCGCCGAGCAGGACGGCCGGATCCCCCGCGCGCTGCGGGCCGCGGGGGCGATCCCGGTGGGGAAGGCGAACACGCCGGAGTTCGCCTGCGAGGGTTTCACCGCGAACCTCCCGTTCGGCGCCACGCGGAACCCCTGGGCGCCGGCGTACTCGCCGGGCGGCTCGAGCGGCGGCTCCGGCGCCGCGATCGCCGCGGGCATGGTGCCCCTCGCCACGGCGACCGACACCGGCGGCTCGATCCGGATCCCCGCGGCGTTCTGCGGGCTGGTCGGGCTGAAGCCCACGAACGGCCTGGTGGGCCGCGACCCCGCCCTCCCGTGGCCCGACCTCACGACGTGCGGGCCGCTCGGGGCGAGCGTGGAGGACGTCCGGCTGCTGCTCCGGGTGGAGACCGGGCCGGCGACCGGCGATCCCCTCTACCCGGCCCGTCCGCCCGAGGTCCGGGCCGCGTTCCGCCGCCTCCTGGCCTCGCCGCGCCTGGCCGACTTCGGCCCCATCCACCCGGAGGTCTCGGCGGCGTTCGAGCGCGCGCTCCGCCGCCTGGAGGAGGTGCTGGGCCTCCCCGTGGAGCCGACCGAGGCGGCGCGGATCTTCCCCGCCGGGAACCCGGAGCTCGACTGGATCGTGCTCACCGCCCCCGAGCTGGTCGCCTGGCTGGGTCGGGGGCGGGTCGAGCGGGAGGCCGACCGTCTCCACCCCGCCACCCGGGTCTTCGTGGAGACAGGCCTCCGGACCTCGCTCGACGAGCACCTCGCAGCCAGGGGGCGCCGGGTGGCGTACGCCCGGAGCCTGGACGAGGCGCTCGGCGAGGACGGGCTCCTCGTCGCGCCCACCCTCACGGTCCCGGGCTGGCTGGCGGAGGGGCCGCTCCCCGGCTCGGACGCGCCCGGGCCCCCGCCGGAGGTCTACAACACGTCGTCGCAGAACCTCACCGGGCACCCCGCGATCACCCTGCCGGCCGGCCGCCTGGCGAACGGCGTGCCGTTCGGGCTGCAGCTCACCGGGCCGCGGTGGAGCGACGGCGCGCTCCTCGACCTGGCCGCGCGGTGGGAGGAAGCGGAGCCGTGGCCGCCGGTCGCGGAGGGCTACGACCCGTTCCCCTCAGGCTGACCGCCCGACGATCCCTGGATGGCGGGGGGCAGGGCGATCGCGCCGGCGGTCCTCGACGGTCGGGGGCCGACCCGGAGCGGCTCCACGTCGTGGCCCCGATCTACGCGTTCGTCCTCCTCCCACTTCGAGACGATGGCCCGGTGGGCCAGGTGGGCCGAGCGGGAGGTCCGCCGCTGGCCGGACACCTCGGCGCCGGACGACCCGGCCAGGGCCCTCGAGGTCTTCCGCCGGTCCCTGCGAGCGCGCCGTCCCGCGCGGTGAGGGCCCGGCGCCGCTACCGGTCGCCGTCCCCCTGCTCCCGCAGGAACCGCTCGAGCTCCGCGGCGAGATCCTCCCCCGAGGGCGCGGGGCCCAGGTCCTCCCGCTCGACCGCCGCGTCCTCGAGCCGCTGGACGTAGGCGGCGAGGTTCGGGTCCTCCTCCACGGTCTCGCGGACCCGCCGCTCCCAGCCCCGGACCGCCTCCTCCAGCGCGTCCAGGTCGAGCGCCACCCCGAGGAGCCCGCGGAGCTTCGCGAGGAGCGCGAGCGCCGCCTTGGGGTTCGTGGTCTGCGGGAGGTAGTGCGGCGATGCCGCCCACAGCGAGACGGAGGGCAGCCCGGCGCGACGGGCCTCGTGGTGGAGGACCCCGACGATCCCGGTCGGGCCCTCGTAGCGGGTGGGCGAGACCCCGAGCCCCTCGAGGAGCCCCCGCTCGGAGGCCGAGCCGCTCACCGGGGAGGGGAACGTGTGGGGGACGTCGGCGAGGAAGGCCCCCAGCGTGACCAGGAGCTCCGCCCCGAGGTCCCGGGCCGCCCCCAGCACCTCCCCGGCGAACGTCCGCCACCGCACGTTCGGCTCGGTCCCGAGGAGCACGACCACGTCCCGCCCGGGCCGGGCGAGGTGCAGGTCGGTCCGGGGCCACTCGAGCTCGCGGGTCGTCCCCTCCACCACCCGGACCGTGGGGCGGTTCACCTGGAAGTCGAAGAACTCCTCGGGGTCGATGTCGGCGAACCGCTCCGCCCGCCACTGCTCGACCAGGTAGGTGGCGGCCGCCGACGCCGCCTCCCCGGCGTCGTTCCAGCCCCGGAAGGCGCACACCAGGACCGGCCGGTCGACCTCGGGGCGGAAGGCGTACCGGACGTGGGCCACCCGCACAGTCTCCCCGCTGCCGCCCCGGGCGTCACCCCGACCCGAGGGCGGGCACCATCGTCGACCCGCACCCGGCGCCGTCGATCAGCGCGGGGCTAGCGCCATGAGACCGAGGAGCTCGTAGCAGACGTGGGCGGCGGCCGTGGCGGTCAGCTCGGCGTGGTCGTAGGGTGGGGAGACCTCGACCACGTCGGCCCCCACGATCCGGATCCCGGCCAGGCCCCGGAGCATCCCCAGCAGCTCCCGGGAGGTGAGGCCCCCGGCCTCGGGGGTCCCGGTGCCCGGGGCGTGGGCGGGGTCGAGCACGTCGATGTCGACCGAGACGTAGACCGGGGCCTCCCCCAGCCGGGCCCGGATCCGCTCCACCGCGCCCTCCACCCCGAGCCCGTCGAGCTCGTAGGCCCCCACCACCGCGAACCCGAACCGGGCGTCGTCCTCGAGGTCCCGGGGGGAGTAGAGCGGGCCCCGGATCCCCACGTGGACCGCGTGGCCCTCGAGGATGAGCCCCTCCTCCCAGGCCCGGCGGAAGGGCGTCCCGTGGGTGTAGGCGGCGCCGAAGTAGGTGTCCCAGGTGTCGAGGTGGGCGTCGAAGTGCAGGAGCGCCACCGGCCCGTGGCGGCGGCGGACCGCCCGGAGCAGGGGGAGGGCCACGGTGTGGTCCCCGCCGATCGCGAGGAACCGCCCCGCGCCCTTGAGCGCCTCCCCCGCCGCCCCCTCGATCGCGGAGATCGCCGCCCCGATGTCGAAGGGGTTGCAGGCCACGTCCCCGGCGTCGGCCACCTGCTGGTCGCCGAAGGGGTGGACCCCCAGCCCCGGGTGGTAGGCGCGGAGGAGCCGGCTCGCCGCGCGGACCGCGTGGGGGCCGAACCGGGCCCCGGGGCGGTAGGTGACGCCGGCGTCGAAGGGGATCCCGAGGACCGCCACGTCGCACCGTTCGACCTCGTCGCGCCGCGGCAGGCGGGCGAAGGTGGGCGGGCCGGCGAAGCGCGGGACGACGAGCGCGTCGACGGGCCCCACGACCGGCGGTCCTTCGGGCCCGACGGCGGGCGGCC
>DATLZM010000017.1:0-3038 GCA_035573995.1 Actinomycetota bacterium
GGCGAGCAGCGGGGACCCGTCCGCCGCGGCCAGCGACCGCGCGACCAGCCCGACGAGGGCCTCGAGGCTCGGCTGCCCGCCCGAGAGGAGGCCGAGCTCCTCGAGGTCCGCGACGCGGAGCCTGCGGATGTGCACCGTGCCTCCGAGCGTCGGCACCTCCACCTCGACGAGCTCGCGCCGGCGCGCCTCGAGGGCCTCCAGGAACGCCTGCCTGTCGAGCCCCATCTCAGGTCAGGTCGGTCACGCCGGGGGCCACGATCTTGAGCGTGGCCGACAGCTGCAGGAGCCCGTCCCGCTCCGCGCCCCGGCTGAAGGCCGTCACGTAGGCCGGGAACTGGACCTGGAACCCGGCCGGGGTGTGCCGGAGCTGGAAGTTCCGCTTCGTGGCTGCCGCGTAGGCGCTCTGGATCGCGTCGTGCTGGGTGTTCGCCGGGTCGTAGGCGATCTGCACCTCGAGCTCCGCGCCGTCCTGCTGGCCCACGACGTAGTCCTTCCAGTCGTCGCCGTACGCGGAGGCATCGATCAGGTCCCGCGACGACCCGGCCTCGCCGAGGGACGTCACCTGACCGACGACCGCGAAGTTCTCGGGGGAGCCTCCGTCCCCGATGAGCAGCTCGAGCTGCCTGCCTGCGTACTTCGTCATCGCTCAGCCTCCTCCGTCTCCCCGTTGCCCTGGGGCCGGGCTTGGGCCGGCGGAGCCTCCACGGGGAGGCCGAGCTCCTCCGCGCGCTCGAGGCTCAGCCGCTCACCCGGCCAGTAGAAGACCGCCCGCTCCCCCACCGGGTGGCGGTACGGCTCGCGGCCGGTCCACACGACCTCGTCACCTTCGATGCGCCACATCACTCCTCCAGGCTGAAGCGAACTTCCACGGTCACGTCGGCCCAGTACAGGGTCCGGTTCGCCTCGGTCGAGCGGGCCTCGAGGTCGGCCCTGCTCGAGCGGACCCAGGTGACCCACGGCATGGGCAGGGCCCGGAGCGCGACGCGGCGGGCGAGCGCCGCCAGCCGCGCGGCGTCGCGCGCCCCCTGCTCGGGGTCGTCCGACCGCACGAGGGCCGCGAGACCGAGTGGCAGGGTCCAGGTCTCCTCGGCTCCGTAGGTCTCCGCGTCCTGGGTCGCCGGCTCGGGGACCACCCAGATCGCCGGGAGCTCCGGCATCGGCCTCGCCCTCGTGCCCCCGACGACGGCCCGCACCTCGGCGAGCTCGGGGGCCGAGGAGAGCTCGGCCCGGACACGGTCCAGGATCTCCAGGACCGCCTCGTCCAGCCTCGGCATCAGCCGAGCACCTCCCGGGCGAGCTCCTCGAGCCGGGTCCGGGCCCGGGAGATGGCGCGCTCATGGAACGGGTCGGCCCGGACGCCGGCGACCTCCATGGCCCAGCCGACCTCCCCGCCGCCCAGGAGGAGGCGGAGCCTCGGGGCGCGTCGGGGCCCGTGGGGCCGCGTGCCGCGCGCGAGGAAGTGGGCCCACCACTGCTCGGCCTCGGCCGCGAGGTCGGGTTCCGTCCGCGGCCGCCAGGTGATGCCGCGGGACCGCGACTCCTCGGTGGCCTCCTCGGCGACCGCCCGGGCGATCTTCTCCGGGAGCTCCCGGACGCCCTCCTCGGCCCGCCGGAGCAGCCGGACGACCTCGCGGTCGTCGACGACGAGCTCGAAGCCCGGCATCAGAGCGCCCCCGCGTCCACGGCCCACGTCGCGCCAGCGAGGTCGGGCAGGGCGAGCTCCTGGGAGGAGGCACCCCGGCCGGCCGCGTACAGCCGGAGCCGCTCCCGGATGTCCGGGGTGAGGAGCTGCCCCGTGATGGGCCGGACGGCGAAGTCGTCGATCCGCACGACCGGCGTCTGGCGCGTCGCGACCATCTCCCGCACGGCCTGGGCCGCCATGTCGGCGGCGATGGCGTGCAGCCCGGCCGGGATGGCGGTGATGAGACCACGCGCGAGCTCGTCCAGCCAGTCCCGCCGCATCCACCGGTTCATGAGGTCCGAGAGCTGCTCGAGGAGCCCGGTGAGGAACGCCTCGAGCTCCGCGTCGGTCCCGAACCCGAGGTCGCCGGGACGGATGCCCGTGCGGTTCCGGACGTCGGCCGGCGTGGCGTAGTTGGCCACCTAGTCCTCGGCTTCCTCCTGAGGCTGGGCCCGGCCGCGCCGCCGCCCCGCGGGCCCCAGCACCCGGACGTCGCCCCGGCCGGCGACGAGCTTCGCCACGGCCGGGGAGACCTCGACCGGGACGCCCCTGGACAGCTCCACCGTGCCCACGACGAGCACGTCGTCGGGCCCCTCGTAGACCACCTCGACCATCACCTCACCTCCTCCCGGTCGTGAGGCGCGGGCCCCGCCGGGGCGGGGCCCGCGCCTTTGCGCCTTACGACGCCGTGATCTTCACCGCCCGCACGAGGATCTCGTTCCCGTTCTTCCGGACGGTGAGCGCCGTCGCGTCGGACGTGATGTCGATCGCGGTGCCGCCCTTCGTGGCCGAGACCTTGAAGGTGTTGGCGTCCACCACCTGCACGACGTAGTAGGCCCGGTTGACCTGGAGCGGCGCCCCGCCGGTGAGCGCGGTGAAGACGACGAGGTCGTCGACCGCGTACCCGTGGTTGGTCACCGAGATGTTGTCGGTCGTCGCCGACGCGGTCCCGTTCTTCGCGTCCCCGAGCTGGCCCTCGGCCGGGAAGAACACGCCGTTGGCGTCGAAGTACCCGGCGTCCTTCACGGCGGTCGCCCCGAGGTACGCGTCGAGCGCCAGGATGTCCTCGATCGAGGCCGAGTCCAGCACCTGCACGGCCCGCAGCGCGAAGCCGCCGAAGCTCCGGGAGGCGCCCCACGGCGCCCCGGCCGGCACGACCGGGGCCATCTGCGCCAGGGCGTAGGCGGTCGGGTGGAAGGCGTAGGCCTCGTCCGGGCCGAGCGCCGGGAGCGAGACGATCTGGAAGCCGGCCTTCCGGCCGATGGTCGCCTCCTCGAGGGCCTCGGTGGTGCCCGACTGCTGGGCCTGGACGAACAGGTCGGTGTTCAGCATCGCGGTCTCGATGCCGCTCCCGACC
>DATLZM010000018.1:0-1862 GCA_035573995.1 Actinomycetota bacterium
GAAGGCCTCCCCGAACCCCACCTCGGCGAGCAGCCGGACGCTCCGGTCCTCGGCCCGCTGGGCGACCCCCGGGAGCCACGCCTCGGGGGCGTCGAGCAGGGCCCGCTCGACGCGCTCGAACGCCATCGGGATCTCGAGGAAGTAGCGGACGAACATGGAAGCAGGGTGGCAGCGTCGCCCGCCGCCACCGAGGGCCGAAGGTCCCACCGCCGCCGGGACCTGCGACCGGGGGCAACGGACCTCGCAGGTCCGATGCTCCGAGGGGACGGGACGCAGGAGGGACGACGATGCGGAGGTTCGTGGTCGGTGCGATCGCGCTCGAGGTGGCGCTCCTGATCGTGGGGCTCACGTGGATCGGGCCGTTGTCGAGGGCCCGATCGGCGGAGGGCCCGAACGAGCCCCGGGCGGCGGCCTCCTACCGTACCTACGGCCGGGGATCCGGCGAGGTGGTCGAGGTCCGCCTCGACGCCGTGGAGACGGTCCAGGAGATCGCCCCGGGCGTCCGGTACCACGCGTGGACGTTCGGCGGCACCGCGCCCGGGCCGGTGATCCGGGTCCGGGAGGGGGACACGGTCCGGTTCACGATCACCAACCGGAGCTCGCTCTCGCTCTCCCACTCGATCGACTTCCACGCCGCCCAGACCCCCTGGGACGTGAACTACCAGCCGGTGCCGCCCGGGGAGACCCTCACGTTCGACTGGGTGGCGCGGTTCCCCGGGGTGTTCATGTACCACTGCGGGGTGCCCCCGGTCCTCCACCACATCGCGAACGGGATGTACGGGGCGATCATCGTCGAGCCCGAGGAGGGCCTCGCCCCGGCCCGGGAGTACGTGCTGGTCTCGAGCGAGTTCTACCCGGGGGAGGAGCCCGTCCGCGGCGTCTTCGAGGGGGACCCGGCGCGGATGGAGGCGGTCGACCCCGCCTACGTCGTCTTCAACGGCGGCGCGAACCGCTACGTCGACGCGCCCCTCGTGGCCCGGCCCCACGAGCCGATCCGCCTGTGGGTGATGAACGCCGGGCCGACCCTCACGAACGCCTTCCACGTGATCGGCGCGGTGTTCGACCACGTGTACCCGGACGGGAACCCGACGAACCGGCTCAACGGGATCCAGACCTGGAACGTGCCGCCGGGCGGCGGCGCGATGTTCGAGCTCCGGATCCCCGACCCCGGGAAGTACCCCTTCGTCACGCACTCCTTCGCCTACACGGGCCTCGGGGCCGTCGGGATGATCGAGGTCTCCCCCGACGCCCCGCCCGCCCCGACCTCCTACCCGACGATGGCCTCGCCGTTCGACGGGGGGCTCACGCCGGCCCCGGGGACCGCGGAGGTCGCGGGCGGGTCGGCGGCCGCGCCGAGCCCGGCCCCGGCCGAGGAGCCGGCCGGCGGGACCGGGGAGGCGGTCGAGCTCCACGCGGCGATCACGGGCTTCCTCCCGCCCTCCCTCCACGTGCCCGGGCCCGAGGTGCGGATCGCGCTGGTGAACGACGACCCGATGCCGCACGACTTCACGATCGACGAGCTCGGGGTGAAGGTGGCGGTGGATCCGGGGGCCACGGCGGCCGTGCGGTTCCGGGCCGATCCGGGGACCTACACCTTCTACTGCTCGATCCCCGGGCACCGGGAGGCGGGCATGGAGGGGACCCTGGTCGTGGGGGCCGCCCACTGAGCCGGCGTCTGCGCTCGGGGCGGGCCCGGCCCCGGGCCGGACGCTCGCGAGCCGACGTCGCGAGGCCCGACCGGGGGATCAGCCGCGGGGCTGGCCGGCCAGCCAGCGGCGGACGTTCTCGACGTGCGAGCGGGGCTCCGCCCCGTGCTCGCAGGTGAAGGGATCCTCGCAGGGCGGGTTCCCCTCCATCGTGAA
>DATLZM010000019.1:0-36415 GCA_035573995.1 Actinomycetota bacterium
CTCCCTTCCATCCGTCCGGGGCGCGCTGGGGCGCGGGCGACGGAGGAAGGACGAGCACGGCGACGACCGCCGGGCGATGGCGCCTCGGTTCTGTGCGCGGAGACCCCCGGGAACCCCCGGGACCCCCGCGGCGCGGATCCACGCACGGGTACGCCCTTCTCCGGCGCGCCGGCCCGACCGACCCTCGGGATGGCCCCGGCGGCCGGCCGCGCGCCGCCTCACCTCGCCGGGGATCCCGCGGCCCCCCTGGGCGCGCCCCGGCGAGCACACCTGCCCCGAGCATAGCAAGCCGGCGCCGAGCCCCGGCCGCGCGGACCCGGGGGGACCGTGGGCCCGGGCGGCCGCGAGCGGCTCCCGTCGAGACCCGGCCGCGCGGACCCGGGGACCGGGTAGGACGGGCGGCCGACACGACGGTCGGCCGCCCCGGGGACGGGAGAACCCGGCGTCCGCCGGATACCCGGTGGCCCTCGGCCCGCCGACACTCGGACCGTATGCAGGCGGCCCCCACCGCGCCGGAGGCGTCGCCCGGGCCCGTGCGGGTCCTAGTGGTGGACGACAACGCCGGGTTCCGCGAGTCCCTGGTCTCGCTGCTCGCCACGGGGGACCTGGCGGTCGTCGCGGAGGCCGAGAACGGCCAGGAGGCCCTCGAGCTGATCGACCGGGTCGAGGCCGACGTGGTCCTCATGGACGTGCGCATGCCGGTCGTGGACGGCATCGAGGCCACCCGCCGCCTCAAGCGGCGCCGCCCGGACCTCGGGATCGTGGCGCTCACCGGGAACGAGGACCACGCGGCCGTCCGCGACATGCTGGTCGCCGGCGCCTCGTGCTACGTGCTCAAGGACTCCGACGCCGACGACATCCTCACCGCGATCCAGCAGGCGGCCCGGGGGCGCGGGGTGATCTCGCCGCGGATCACCCCCACGCTGATCGAGGAGCTGGCCGAGGCCCTGGACCGGGAGCGACGCCGGACCCTCGAGCTCGAGGCGGCCCAGGAGGCGCTGGTGGAGCGGGCGGCCCGTCGCCAGGAGCTCGTCGCCCGCCTGGGGCACGAGCTCCGGACGCCGGTCACCGTGATCCTCGGGATGGCCCAGACCCTCGAGAGGGGGACGGTGCCCGAGGAGGAGCGGCCCCGCCTGCTCGAGCGCCTGGTGGCCCGGGCCGCCGACCTGGCCCGCCTGGTGGAGCGCCTCGAGGTCGCCGTGGCCGCCGGGCTCGAGGAGCACGTGGACCTCGCGGCCCTGGCCCGGGAGGTGGCCGCGGCGAGCCCCCGGGTCCGGGTCGTGGCGCCCGGGGACCCGGCGCCGGTCTCCTGCTCGCCGGGGGCCGCCCGCCGGGTGCTCGAGGAGCTCGTGGACAACGCCCTCCGGTTCTCGGAGCCGCCGGCCCCGATCCTGGTCCTGATCGAGGAGACGCCGGGCTGGATCGAGGTGCGGGTCGTTGACCGGGGCCAGGGGATCGCCCCCGAGGCCCGGGACCGGATCTTCGAGCCGCTCGAGCAGGAGGAGGAGCTGAACCGCCGCCGTCACCAGGGGGCCGGGCTGGGCCTGACCCTCGCCCGGACGGCCGCCCGGGCGATGGACGGCGACGTCGTCCTCGAGGCGAGCGGCCCGGGGGGCAGCACGTTCCTCTGGCGGATCCCGCGCCGCCCCCCGCCCGCTCAGGACGAGGAGCGGGCCGCCGCGAGCCGGCGCGCGGGGTAGAGGGGGACCGCGCGCGTCCCCGACCGGGTCGGCCGGCGCGCCCTTCGCAGCAGCCGGCGTACCCTTCCGCGGGAGCCGGCGCACCCTTCCGCGGGAGCCGGCGCCCCTCCTCAGGTCAGCCGGCGCATGTGGATGTTGAGCAGGAGCCCGACGGCGACCGAGTTCGCGAGCATCGAGCTCCCACCGTAGGAGACGAACGGCAGCGGGATCCCGGTGATCGGCATTATCCCCACGACCATCCCCACGTTCACGAACATCTGGAGCGCGAGCATCGCCGCGATCCCCGCCGCCACGTAGGTCCCGAAGGCGTCCTTCGCGAGGAACGCGATCCGGACCGCCCGCCAGATCAGGAGCGCGAACAGCCCGAGCAGCCCCACCGAGCCCACGAAGCCGAACTCCTCCCCCACCACGGTGAAGATGAAGTCGGTGTGCTGCTCGGGCACGAAGTCGAGGTTGGTCTGGGTCCCCCGGAGGTACCCGCGCCCCGTGAGGCCGCCCGAGCCGACCGCGATCTCGGCCTGCTCCCGGTTGTACAGGGCCGCCGCCGGGGCGTCCTCCGGGTCGAGGAACGCCGTGATCCGCTCGAGCTGGTACTGCTTCACCACCCCGAGCTGGAACGCCCCGAACAGGAGCACGAGCGCCGAGAGCCCCAGCGCGAGCAGGTGGCGGAGCCGGGCGCCGGCCACCACGAGCACCCCGACGAGGATCGCGGCCAGCACGATCGTGGTGCCCACGTCGGGCTGGAGGAACACGAGGAGCATTGGGAGCGCGGCCACCGCCGTGGCCCGCAGGACGTCCTGGAGCGACGGTTCCTCCGCCCGGACCTCGGAGAGCATCGCGGCGAGCATCACAATCAGCCCGACCTTCATGAACTCCGACGGCGTGAGCTGTAAGCCCCCGAGCTGGAACCACCGCTGCGCGCCGGACGAGCTGGCTCCCAGGGGGGTGTGCACCAGGACCAGGAGCACCAGGATCCCCCCGTAGACCAGCCCGGCGTAGACCTTGGCGAACCGGTAGTCGACGGAGGCCACGACGACCACGGCCGCCGCGCCCACGGCGAGCGCGATCGCCTGCTTCTTCACGAACGTGAGCCGGTCGAGGCCGAGGGCGGCGAGGGACTGGTGGGTCGCGGAGTACACCAGGAACAGCCCGGCCACCGACAGCCCCACCCAGACCGCCAGCAGCACGGGGTCGAGGTGGCGGAGCGGGCGGCGCTCCGCGGGGAACGTCCGGCCGGCGACGAGATCCACCCTCGCCCCCTCAGTCGGTCACCCCGCCCGAGACGAACCCCGAGGACGGGAGCCCGTACAGGCCCTCGATGATGCTCCGGACGATCGGGGCCGCCGTCGTGGACCCGTGGCCGCCCTGCTCGACGAGGACCACGATCACGTACTCCGGGTCCGTGGCGGGGACCATGGCCGCGAACCACGAGTAGTCCTGGTGCGGCGGGACCTCCGCGGTCCCCGTCTTGCCCGCCACCGGGACCTGGTCCAGGGGGAACCCCGCGAACGCGGAGGCCGCGGTCCCCGAGACCGGCACCTGCGCGAGGGCCTGGCGGATGTAGGCGAACTGCTCCGGGCTGTAGCCGCGGATCCGGCGGCACCGGGGACGGATCCGCTCCACGACCTCGGCCCGGCCCGGCCCGAGCGGCCGCTCGATCCGCAGGCCCAGGTGCGGCTGACAGAGCCGCCCCCCGTTGGCGATCGCCGCGTAGGCCGTGGCGAGCTGGAGCGGGGTCACGAGCACGTAGCCCTGGCCGATCGACATGTTCACGTAGTCGCCCGGGCACCAGTAGGCGATGCACCGGTTGAAGGGGTCGATCCGCTGCCAGTCGTCGCGGAACGTCTGGTACTTCCACCTGGCCCCCGGCAGGAGCCCGGCCCCCACCGAGGGCAGATCGATCCGGGGGGCGACCCCGAACCCGAACCGCCGCAGCTCGCGCTGGAGCACCTCCTGGTCGGGCCGGGCCACCTGGGTGAGCCCCTGGGCGCCCGGCGGGAGGAGCTGCCAGAAGCCGTAGCCGAACCGGTAGAAGACCGTGTCGCAGGAGACCACGAGGGAGCTCGCGAGCGAGAGGTACCCGTAGTCCGCCGAGGTCCAGTTCCGGAACACGGTGCCGGACTCGTCGCCGGGCACCGTGAAGGTGGGCGGGCAGGGGTAGGAGCCGGACAGCGAGGCGATGCCGTGGCGGAGCGCGGCCAGCGCCACGAACGGCTTGAACGTGGACCCCGGCGGGTACGCCCCCTGCGTGGCCCGGTTGAACAGGGGCTGGTGCGCGGCGGGGCGCTCCAGGCGGGCGGCCTCCTCGGGGGTGAGGCCCCCGTGGTAGATGGCGGGGGAGAACGTCGGCCAGGAGGCGAGGGCCACGATCCCGCCCGTCCGGGGGTCGAGCACGACGGCCGCGCCGGCGTCGGCCTCGAGGTACCGGCCGGTCTCGGGGTCGAAGATCGACCGGGCCTCCTCCATCCCCGCGGCCAGGCTCTCCTCGACCAGCCGCTGGACGCCAAGGTCGAGGGAGAGCACGACGTCGTACCCCCTGACCGGGGGCCGCTCCCCGAGACGGCGGATCGGCTCGCCGGCCGCGTTCACGAGGTACTTCTCGATCCCCTCGCGGCCCTGGAGCCAGCGCTCGTACACGGCCTCCACGCCCGCCTGCCCCACGAGGTCGTTGCGGTCGTAGCCCGCGAACCGCCGCTCCCGGAGCTGCTCGGCGGTGATGGGGCCGACGTAGCCCAGCACGTGCGCGGCGAGGCGCCCGTGGGGGTACCGCCGGACCGGCATCTCGACCACCCGGACCCCGGGGAACTCCTCGGGGTGCTCCTCGATCGCGTACCAGGCCTCCTCGGAGATGTCCTGCGCCACCGGGACCGGCTGGTAGGGGTAGTAGCGCGGGTCGTCGAGCCGCTCCGCGAGCACCCGCACCCGGATCCCCAGGAGCTCGGAGAGCCGAAGCAGCACCGACTCGGCCTGGTCCCCGAGCTCCTGGCGGTTCACGGTCACGACGAGCGAGAGGCGGTTCTCGACGAGCGGCGCCCGGTTCCGGTCCAGGATCCGCCCCCGGGGGGCCGGCACCTCGACCAGCCGGACGCTGTTGTTCTGGGCCTCCCGGCGGAACCGCTCGGCGGCGAGCACCTGGAGGTACCACAGGCGCGTGGAGAGCGCCGCGAACATCCCCGCCACCAGCACCGCCAGCACCTTCAGCCGGAGCGCGGCCCGTCCCTCGGTCACCGCCGCCTCACCACCGGACCACGCGCGGGGGCCGCGAGCGCGCCGACACCCGCCGCAGGACCGGGAAGACGAGCGGCGTGAGCAGCGCGCCGTACAGGCCCGTGAGCAGCGCCACCCGTACGACGAAGGCCCACCCGGGCGCGACCTCCCCGAGGAGGAACGCCACCACCCGGTTGAACGCGACCGCGACGGAGGTCCCCAGGCCGACCAGGAGGGTCGGCGTGGCCGGGGACGGCGAGACGATGTAGGTCCGGAGCAGCCCCACCCCGTAGCCGAGCAGGGTGAGCGTGAGCGCCGTTATCCCCTTGGGCTGGTCGAGGAGGAAGTCCTGGGCCATCCCCGACGCGAACCCCACCACCGCTCCCTCGGAGGGCCCCTCGAGCAGCGCGAACGCGATCGTCACCAGGTAGCACAGCTCCGGCTTGGCGCCGAACAGCTGGACCTCGGCGAACACCGTGGACTGCAGGAGCAGCGCGGTGACGACCACGAGCGTGATCGACGCGATCCGCCGGAGCACCCGCCCAGGCTACCCCGTGCCCTCAGACAGGACCACCAGCACCACCTCGAGCGTCGAGAAGTCGACCGCCGGGCGCACCGTCACGAACTTCTCGAGGGCGGCGGGGTTCTCCACCACCCGGGACACGACGCCGATCGGGATCCCGGGGGGGTAGAGCCCGCCTTGGTACCCGGCGGTCTCCACCGGCTCGCCCGCCGCCACCTCGGTCGCGGGATCGACCCCGAGCATCCGGAGGTCGTCCTCCCCCTGGCCGACGAGGAGGCCGGTCTCCCGCGAGCCCGCGAGCCGGGCGGCCACCCGCGAGTCGGGGTCGATGATGAGTTGGACGAGCGAGGACGTGGGACCCGCCTCCACCACGTGGCCGACGAGCCCGGCGGCCGCGAGCACCGGGGAGCCGACGCCGACCCCGTCGTCGGTCCCCGCGTCGATCGTGATCGTCCATTCGAAGTTCGATACCCCGCTGCCGATCACGAGGGCCGCGGTGGTCGGTGGCTCGAGGGCCTCCTTCAGGTCGAGCAGCTTCGCGAGCTGCTCGTAGCGGGCCTCGAGCGACGCCTGCCGCGCCACCGCCGCGCGGGCCTCCGCGAGCTCCGCCTTCAGGCGCTCGTTCTCCCTGCGGATCCGGGGGAGGTCGACGAGGGTCGAGGCGAGGTCGCCCACGGGGCGCATCACCCGCGAGACCGCCGCCTGGAGCGGGGCGATGGCGGTGAGGGCGGCGCGTCCGAGCCCGGCGAGCGGCCCGGACTCCCCCTGTCGGTAGTCGAGCGTGATCGTCGCGAGCGAGATCGAGACCAGGACCGCGACCAGGAGCCGGGCGTTCCGCGCGCGGCCGGAGACCGCCATCCCGGGCTACCGCCGGGAGGGGCTCACCAGCACCCGCTGCAGGACCTCGAACTCCTCCAGGCACTTCCCCGAGCCGAGCACGACCGCCTGGAGCGGCATGTCGGCGATGTGCACCGGCATCCCCGTCTCGTGGCGGAGGCGCTTGTCGAGGCCGCGCAGGAGGGCCCCGCCCCCGGTGAGCACGATCCCCTTGTCCATGATGTCCGCGGCGAGCTCCGGCGGGGTCCGGTCGAGCGTGCTCTTGATGCAGTCGATGATCGCGTTGACCGGCTCCTCGATCGCCCGGCGGACCTCCTCCGCGCTGATCGTGATGGTCTTGGGCAACCCCGAGACCAGGTCACGCCCTTTGATCTCGGCGACGAGCTCCTCGGGCGTGGGGAAGACCGAGGCGATCGCGATCTTGATCGCCTCGGCGGTCCGATCGCCCAGCGCGAGCGAGTACTCCTTCTTCACGTACTGGATGATCGCCTCGTCGAGCTCGTCGCCCCCGATCCGGATCGAGGTGCTCGTCACGATCCCGCCGAGCGAGATCACCGCCACCTCGGTGGTCCCCCCGCCGATGTCGACGACCATGTTCCCCGTGGGCTCGTGGATCGGGAGCCCCGCCCCGATGGCCGCCGCCATCGGCTCCTCGATGATGTAGGCGCGGCGGGCGCCGGCCGCGATCGCCGCCTCCTCCACCGCGCGCTGCTCGACCCCGGTGATCCCCGAGGGGACGCAGATCACGACCCGCGGCTTCGCCAGCAGGCGCCGCTTGTGCACGCGCTGGATGAAGTAGCGGAGCATCTTCTCGGTGACGTCGAAGTCGGCGATCACGCCGTCCTTGAGCGGGCGGACGGCCTGGATGTGGGAGGGGGTCCGCCCGATCATCCGCTTGGCCTCGGCGCCCACCGCGAGGATCGCGCCGGTGAGGGTGTTGATCGCCACGACCGAGGGCTCGTTCAGGACCACCCCGCGCCCCCGCACGTACACGAGGGTGTTGGCGGTGCCGAGGTCGACCGCCATGTCTCGCCCGAGCACCCCGAAGATCCCCTCCGCCCCTTGGGGCCTCGGGCGGGGGGCCGCGCGTCCTCGAACCCTCTCGGCCATGGGCTCCCGGACGTTCTACACGACCCCCGGGGCCCTGGCAACCCGCGGGGCCAGCGTAACCCGGGCCCGGGGGCCGCGGTCGGTAGAGTGGTCCGGAGCCGAGGGCGGAGGGGGGAGCGTGCCGGTCGCCGTCCTGTTCCCGGGGCAGGGGTCGCAGTACGTGGGGATGGCGGACCCGTGGGTCGCCCACGGGTCCGGCCGCGCCGTGCTCGAGGAGGTCTCCGCGCTCCTCGGGTGGGACGTGGTGGCCGGCTGCCGGGACGAGGGGGCCCTGGCGTCGACGGCGTTCGTGCAACCCGCGCTCCTCGCCTGCGACCTGGCCGCCTTCCGGGTCCTCGAGTCCGAGGGGGTGCGCCCGGGGGCGGCGGCCGGCCACTCCCTCGGGGAGGTCGTGGCGCTCGCGGCCGCGGGGGTCCTGGACCTCGCGGACGCCGTGGGCATCGTCGCCGAGCGGGGACGGGCGATGGATCGGGCGGCCGCGGCCCGCCCGGGGACCATGACCGCGCTCCTCGGGCTCCCCCTCGAGGAGGCCCGGGCGCTCGCCGAGGAGGCCCGGGGGGAGGACGTGCTGGTCGTCGCCAACGAGAACGCCGAGCGTCAGGCGGTGCTCTCGGGCTCCGTCCCGGCCGTCGAGCGGGTCGAGGCCATGGCCCGGGAGCGGGGGGCGCGCGCGGTCCGGCTCCGCGTCGCGGGGGCCTTCCACTCGCCCCTCATGGAGCCGGCCGTGGAGCCGCTCCGGGCCCGCGTGGCGCGGGCCCGCTTCCACCGCCCGCGGTTCCCGGTGGCCTCCAACGTGTCCGGGGCGCTCGAGGACGACCCCGAGGTCCTCCGCGAGCTCCTGGTCCGTCAGGTGGTCGCGCCGGTCCGGTGGCACGCGGCGATGCGCGCGCTCGCCGACGCGGGCTTCGACGCCTACCTGGAGGCCGGCCCGGGCGACGTCCTCACCAAGCTCGCCAGGCGCGCGGTCCCGGGGGCCACGGCCCTCGCGGTGGGATCGCCCGAGGCGGCCCGCGCGGCGGCCGGCGCGGTCTCGGTCGCGGCCGGGGGCGACGGGTGAGGCCGCGCGCGGCTGGCGGTATCCTCGCCGGCGTGACGGGGAGCCGGAGGGGCGCGTGACGGGCGGGCGGCACGCCGCGGTGGTGGGCGTGGGCTCGGCCCTGCCCGCCCGGGTCGTGCCGAACGAGTGGTTCACCTCGTTCGTCGAGACCTCCGACGAGTGGATCAGGGAACGGACCGGGATCCGCGAGCGCCGGTTCGCCGAGGAGGGGCAGAACACCTCCGACCTGGCCGCGGAGGCCGCCCTGCGGGCCCTGGAGAGCGCGGGGATCGCGGCGGAGCAGGTCGACCTGGTGCTGGTGGCGACCCTCACGCCGGACACCCCGATCCCGGCGGCCGCCGTGCGCGTGCAGCGCAAGCTCGGCCTCTCCTGCCCCGCGTTCGACCTCAACGCGGCGTGCGCGGGCTTCTCGTACGCCCTCGCGGCGGCCAGGGCCTTCATCGCCTCGGGGGCGGCGGAGACGGTGCTCGTGGTGGGGGCGGAGGTCCTCTCCCGGGTGCTCGACCTCACGGACCGGACGACGTGCGTGCTGTTCGGCGACGGCGCGGGGGCCGCGGTGCTCTGCCCGGCCGACGAGCCCGGCGTGATCGGCTCGGTCCTGGGGGCCGACGGGAGCGCGGCCGACCTCCTCGTGATCCCCGGCGGCGGCTCGGCCCGGCCTGCCTCCCCCGAGACCGTCGCCGCGCGGGAGCACGCGATCCGGATGGCCTCGGGCCGGGAGGTGTTCAAGCGGGCGGTGGTGGAGATGGCGGGCGCCTGCCGGGAGCTCCTCGAGAAGTCCGGCTACGGCCCGGGCGACGTGGACCTCCTGATCCCCCACCAGGCCAACGCCCGGATCATGCTGGCCGTGGCCCAGCGCCTGGGGATCGACGGGTCCCGGGCGGTCGTGGACGTGGCGGAGGTGGGCAACACCTCGGCGGCCTCGATCCCGATCGCCCTCGACCGCGCCTGGCGGGCCGGGCGGATCGCGCCCGGCGACCTGGTCCTCCTGACCTCGTTCGGGGCCGGGCTGGCCTGGGGGGCGAACCTGATCCGATGGACGATGCCGGGGCCGTCGTGACGGGCGCGGGACCGGTCGGGAAGGTCGCGGTGGTGACCGGGGCCGCCCGCGGGATCGGGCGGGCCTGCGCGCTCGCCCTCGGCGAGGCGGGCTGGAGGGTGGCGATCGGCTACCGCACCAGCGAGGGCGAGGCCAAGGAGACGCTCGAGGCCCTCGAGGCGATGGGCGGGGAGGGGGCCGTGGTCCACCTCGACGTGACCGACGAGGCGTCGGTGGCCGAGGCGTTCCGCGCCGTGAACGAGCGCCTGGGCCCGGTGACGGGGCTCGTGAACAACGCCGGGTTCTCCCAGGACGGGCTCCTGCTCAAGTACCCGGTCGCGGTGCTCGCGCGGACCCTCGACACGAACGTCCGGGGGGCGTTCCTCTGCGCGCAGCAGGCCCTCCGGACGATGCTCCGGGCGCGGTGGGGGCGGATCGTGAACGTGTCGTCGGTGATCGCGTTCCGGGGCAACGCCGGGCAGACCGCCTACGCGGCCTCCAAGACCGCCCTCGTGGGGTTCACCCGCTCCCTGGCCCGCGAGGTGGGGGCCAAGGGCGTCACCGTGAACGCGGTCTGCCCCGGCCTGCTCGACACCGAGATGACCGCCCACCTGGACGATCGGGCCCGGGCGTACTACATCGACCAGACGCCCCTCGGACGGACGGCCCACCCCGAGGAGATCTCGGCGGTGGTCCGGTTCCTCATGTCCGAGGAGGCCTCGTACGTGAACGGCGCCGTGATCCCCGTGGACGGGGGGCTTTCCGCGTAGGACCGGCAGGGACGAGAGCGAGGAGGGAGCATGGACAGGGCGGAGATCGAGGCGCGGGTGCGGAAGGTGCTCGCCGAGCAGCTCGCGGTGGACGAGAGCCAGGTGACGCCGGAGGCCCGCTTCGCGGAGGACCTCAACGCCGACTCGTTGGATCTCGTGGAGGCCGTCCTCGCCCTCGAGGAGGAGTGGAACATCGAGATCCCCGAGGAGGAGATGCAGGACGTGAAGACGGTCGGCCAGGCCATCGAGCTCGTCGCCCAGAAGGTGGGCGCGAAGTAGGGCCGTGGCCGAGCGCCGGCGCGTCGTCGTCACCGGGATCGGGCCGGTCACCCCGATCGGGATCGGGGTCGAGGAGTTCTGGGAGGGCCTGGTCTCGGGCCGGAACGGGATCCGGAGGATCAGCCGGTTCGACCCCGCCGGCCTCCCGGCGACGGTGGCCGGGGAGGTGGACGGGTTCGACCCCGCCCGCTTCCTCGATCCCAAGGAGATCCGCCGGACCGACCGGTTCAGCCACTACGCGCTCGCCGCCGCCCAGCTCGCGTGGGACGACGCGGGCGGCCCCGAGGTCGTGCCGGACCGCGGCGGCGCGATCATCGCGACGGGGATCGGCGGGATCGAGACCCTCCTCCAGCAGCACCTGGTGATGCTCGAGAAGGGCCCGGGGCGGGTCTCGCCGTTCATGGTCCCCGCGCTCATGGCCAACGCGGCCGCCGGCCACGTCGCGATGCGGTTCGGGCTCACCGGCCCGAACTACGCGACGGTCTCTGCCTGCTCCTCCTCGAACCACGCGATCGGCGAGGCCATGCGCTACATCCGGGAGGGGGTGCTCGACCTCTGCGTGGCCGGGGGGTCGGAGGCCGCCACGCTCCCGCTCACGGTGGCCGCCTTCTCCCAGATGACCGCGCTCACGAGGAACCCCGACCCCGAGCGCGCCTCCCGGCCCTTCGACGCGGACCGGGACGGGTTCGTGCTGGCCGAGGGCGCGTGCTGCCTGGTGCTCGAGGCCGAGGACCACGCCCGGGCCCGGGGGGCCCGGATCTACTGCGAGGTCGCGGGGTACGGCGCCTCCGACGACGCGTTCCACATCACCGCCCCCGACCCCAAGGGCTCCGGGGCGGCGCTCTCGATGCGCTGGGCCCTCGAGGACGCCGGGGAGGAGCCGTCCGGGGTGGACTACGTGAACGCCCACGGCACCTCCACCCCCCTCAACGACGCGGCGGAGACCGCCGCGATCAAGGCCGCCCTCGGCGAGGACGTCGCCCACCGGGTCGCGGTGTCCTCGACCAAGTCGATGACCGGGCACATGCTGGGCGCGGCGGGCGCCGTCGAGAGCGCCGCGTGCGTCCTCGCGATCGCGCGGGGGGTGGTCCCGCCGACCATCCACTACGAGACCCCCGACCCCGAGTGCGACCTCGACTACGTCCCCAACGAGGCGCGGCCGATGGACGTCCGGCTCGCGCTCAACAACTCCTTCGGGTTCGGCGGCCACAACGCGGTGGTCGCCTTCCGCCGGCTCGACCGGGCGTAGGGCTCAGTCCGCGCGGAACCAGGGCGCGCCGTCGAACACCGCGCGCCGCGCCTTCCCCCCGAGGACGTCCTCGAACCGGATCCTGTCCGGGGACCAGGGCGGCCCGACCCGGAACCGACCGTCCCCGAGCGGGGCCAGCTCCTCGTCCCCCTCGAGCCAGGGCGCGATCATCACGAGCCGCCCCTCCCGGAGCACGACCGAGAAGGCCGGCGCCCAGGGGTTCGGGCTCCGGTAGTCGCCGGTGAACGCCCTCCAGGACGGGTCGGGCGCGGGCGGGGGCGGCGCCGGGCGGCCGGGGCGGCGGAAGCAGCGGGGCCCGTGGACGGCCTCGACAACCCGTCCCGCCGCGTCCCTGCGGAAGCGGAGGGCGAACCGGTCGAGGCCCGGGGCCGGGGCGGCGAAGGCGTCGGCGGACCGTCGCGCGGGGACGCCGCTCGGGACGAGCGGCTCGAGCGGGACCTCCGAGCCCTCCCACCGCGCGCGGAGCCGCTCCCCCCGGGCCAGGACCTCGATCGCCCCGGCCTCCCCCTCGTACCGGCCGGCGTAGGCCTCGGCGTCGGCGACCAGGTCGGCGGGGGGCGGGGACGGCGGCGCCGGGGGCGCCGACCCCTCGGCGAGCGCGGCGGCCGCGACGAGGGCGAACCGGCACAGCTCGTCCCGCGCCAGCAGGTCCCGGGCGGAGGCGCCGTTCAGCAGCACGGCCGCCCCCACCCCCGCGTCGAGGTCGACCGCCAGGCGGCCGACGTGGCCGAGCATGCTCCCGGTGTGACCGGCGTGGCGCCGGCCGTCCTCGCGCCAGGTCCGGATCCCGAACCCGTAGGGCGCCCCCGGCTCCTCGGGGTCCACCGCCCGCGGCTCGAGCATCCGCGCGAAGGCCCCCGCCGCGAGGAGGACCCGGCCCTCCGGGGACCGGCCCCCGCCCAGGAGCACCCGCGCGTACGCGCAGAGGTCGGAGGCGGTGGACAGGATGCTCCCGTCGGCGGTGGCCGAGGGGAGCCAGGGCGCCTCGACGAGCGGCTGGGAGGGGTGGTCGGGGCGGTCGTCGAACAGCCGCCGGTGGCCCGGCGCGGAGCCGGCCCGGCCCTCCAGCGTGATCTCGGGCTCCGACCGGCCCATCCCGAGCGGCTCCAGGATCCGCTCCCGGAGCAGCTCGGGGAAGGGCCCCCCGGTCACCGCCTCGAGGATCAGGCCGACCGCCTTGTAGCCGTCGTTGGAGTAGAGGAACCGCTCCCCCGGCGGGAACCCGGCCTCGGTCTCGCGGAGGAGCAGGAGCGCGGCGTGGGCGTCGGCCGCGAACTCGGTCCCCTGGGCGAGCCCCGAGCTGTGCGAGAGCAGGTGGTGGACCTCGGGCTCCCGGAACCGGGAGGGGACCTCGAACCAGGGGAGGTACCGGCGGACGGGCGCGCCGAGGTCCAGGCGACCGGCCTCCGCCTCCTGCATGGCGAGGACGGCGGCGAACGACTTCGAGATCGAGCCGATCTGGAAGCGGGTCTCGGGCGTGAGCGGCTCCCCGGTCCGGTCCGCGGTCCCCAGGACCACCGAGGCGAGGGTCCGCGACCGGTCGGTCAGGGCGACCTGCGCGCCGGTGGCGTCGAGGCGCGGCCGGCGTTCCTCCCACATCCGGCTGAGGGCCGCGGCCACGCGCGCGGCGTCGGCCATGGGATCAGCCGAAGAACAGCTTGAGCTCGCGCTCGGCCGACCCGGGCGAGTCGCTCCCGTGCACGAGGTTCTCGGTGATCGCGAGCCCCAGGTCGCCGCGGATCGTCCCGGGGGGCGCCTGGGCCGGGTCGGTCGGCCCCATCAGGGTCCGCAGGACCGCGATCGCCTGCTCCCCCTCGACCCGCGCCACCACGACGTCGCCCGAGGTGATGAAGCTCACCAGCTCCTCGAAGAACGGCTTCCCCCGGTGCTCCCGGTAGTGCTCCTCCGCGAGGTCCCGGTCGATCCGCATCATCCGCATCTCGGCGATCCGGAGGCCCTTGCGCTCGATGCGGGCGAGGACCTCGCCGATGAGCCCCCGGCGCACGGCGTCGGGTTTGACGATGAGCAGCGTCGATTCGACGGCCACGGTTCAGCGGGTCCTTCCGAGCGCCCGGCGGGCGTCCGCGACAGTATAGAGGGACCCCGTCACCAGGATGAGGTCGCGCTCGCCCGCCGAGTCCCGGGCGGCGGCGAGGGCCGCGGGGACGTCGTCGAAGGTCTCGGTCGGCACCTCCAGCTCGTGGAGCACCCCGCCCACGAGCGCCGCCGGCGCGGTGCGCGGGGTGGAGTGGGCGGCCGCGTAGGCCCGGTCGGCGAGGGGCGCGAGGGCCTCGAGCACCCCCCGGACGTCCTTGTTCGCCGAGATCCCCACCACGAGGTGGAGGCGCTCCCAGGCGAACGACTCCCGGAGCGTCGCGGCGAGGGCCCGGGCCCCGTCGGGGTTGTGGGCGCCGTCGAGCACGATGAGGGGGTGGCGGGCGGCCACCTCCACCCGCCCGGGCGAGGTGGCCCGGGCCAGGCCCTCCCGCAGCGGCCCCTCCCCCAGCTCCCGGTCGAGGAGCGCCTCGAGGGCCACGACCGCCGCGGCGGCGTTCCGGGCCTGGTGCTCGCCGAAGAGCGGCAGCAGGAGGTCCTCGTAGGTCCCGTGCCGCCCGCGGACCGCGATGGCCTGCCCGCCCACCGCCACGCGACGGTCCGCGAGGGCGAAGTCCCGATCCTCGAGGAGCAGCCTGGCCCCCACCTCCCGGCAGCGGGCCTCCACCACCGCGAGGGCCTCGGGCCGCTGGCGGCGGCAGACCACGACCGAGCCCTCCTTCACGATCCCGGCCTTCTCCCCCGCCACCTCGGCGACGGTGGAGCCGAGCTCGGGGTGGTCCAGCCCGATCTCGCAGATCACGCCCACCTCCCCCCGGACGACGTTCGTCGCGTCCCACCGCCCGCCCATCCCGACCTCGATCACGGCGAGCGAGACCGGGCGGTCGGCGAACCACAGGAACGCGAGGGCCGTGAGGACCTCGAAGTACGTGACCCGCTCGCCCTTGCCGTCCACGAGCTCGAGGAAGGGCAGGAGCCGCCCGTACTGCTCGGCGAACTCGTCCTCGGGGATCGGCTCGTCGCACACGGCGATCCGCTCGGTCACCGAGAGGAGGTGGGGCGAGGTGTACAGGCCCGTGGGGAGCCCGTGGGCGCAGCCGAGGGAGGCCGCGATCCTGGCGGTCGTGGTCTTGCCGTTGGTCCCGGCGACGTGGATCGTGGGGTAGGCGAGCTGCGGCTCGTCGAGGAGCTCCACGAGGGCCCGGATCCGCGAGAGGCCGGGGACGATCCGCTCGGGCTGCCGCCCCTCGAGCTCGGCGAGCGCCTCCTCGAACCGCACCTTCAGCCCGCCCCGAGCTGGGCCAGCTCGGCCTCGAGCCGGGCCGCCTCGGCCTCGAGCTCGGCGACGTCGCGCCGCTCCTTCTCGACCACGGCCGGCGGGGCCTTCTCGAGGAACGCCTCGTTCCCGAGCTTGGCCCGCTTCCGCTCGAGCTTCGACCGGACCTCGTCGAGGCGCCGGCGCCGGGAGGCGACCACGCCCGACAGGTCGACGCCCTCCGCCCGGGCCGGGCGCACCCGGGCCCCGCCGAGCTCGGCGAAGGCCACCCGGGCCCCGCCGAGGCGCTCCAGGTCCTCGAGGTGCGGCTCGAGCCGGCCGCGGAGGGCCGCGTCCACCTCGACCGCGCCCCGCAGCTCCGGGGGCAGCCCGGCCTGGATCGCGCGGATGTCCGTGACGACCCCCCGGAGCTCCTCGAAGACCTCCTCGGCCTCGGGGTCCACGTCCTGCGGCCGCCCCTCCGGCCAGGGCGCGATCACGATCGACTCCCCGGCCCCGAGCCGCTGCCAGATCTCCTCGGTCACGAACGGCATGATCGGGTGGAGCAGCCGGAGCGTGCGTTCCAGGACCCAGGCCAGGAGGTGCGCGGCGTCGGCCCGGGCCGCCGGGTCCTCCCCGTACAGGCGGCCCTTCGCGACCTCGAGCCCCCAGTCGCAGTACTCCGCCCACAGGAACCGGTGGATCGCCTGGGCCGCCGCGTCGAACCGGTAGGCGTCGAGCGCCGCGTCCACCTCCGCCAGGCAGGCCTGGTGGCGCGAGAGCAGCCAGCGGTCGGCGAGGGTCCGCCGCTCCGGCGGGGGGAGCCGGGGGGGCCCGCCCTGGTAGGCCCGGAGCACGAGCCTGGCCGCGTTCCAGATCTTGTTCGCGAAGTTCCGCCCGGCCTCGATCGACTCCTCCTTGAGGGGGAGGTTCTGCTGGTCGGGCGAGGCCATCCAGGCCAGGGCGAAGCGGAGCGCGTCGGCCCCGTAGCGGTCGACCATGTCGAGGGGGTCGATCACGTTCCCGAGCGACTTGCTCATCTTCCGCCCCTGGGCGTCGCGGACGAGCCCGTGGATCACGACCGTGCGGAAGGGCACGTCGCCCACGAGGTAGAGCCCGGACATGATCATCCGGGCCACCCAGAGGTAGAGGATCTCGTAGCCGGTGACGAGCACGGTCGTCGGGTAGAACGTCCGCAGGTCGGGCGTGTCGTCGGGCCAGCCGAGCGTGGAGAACGGCCAGAGCTGCGAGGAGAACCAGGTGTCGAGGACGTCGGGGTCCTGCTCGATCTCCCGGCTGCCGCACTCCCGGCAGGCGTCGGGGTCCTCGACCGAGGCGAACTCGTGGCCCTCCCGGCAGTACCAGACCGGGATCCGGTGGCCCCACCACAGCTGGCGGGAGATGTTCCAGTCCCGGAGCCCCGCGAGCCACTCGTCGTAGTTCCGCGCCCACCGCTCCGGCACGAACCGGACCCGCCCGTCCCGGGCCACCTCCCGGGCCGGCCCCTTGAGCCGCTCCACCGCCACGAACCACTGCTTCCCCGAGAGCCACGGCTCGATCTCGGAGCGGCAGCGGTAGCAGTGGCCGACCGCGTGCCGGTAGGGACGCTCCTCCCGCTCCACGAGGCCGAGCTCCCGGAGGCGCTCGAGGACCCGGACCCGCGCCGCGTACCGGTCGAGCCCCCGGAACTCCTCGGGGGCGTCCCCGGCGATCGTGGCGTCGGCGGCGAGGATGTTGCGGAGC
This sequence comes from Actinomycetota bacterium, assembly GCA_035573995.1. Taxonomy (GTDB): domain Bacteria; phylum Actinomycetota; class UBA4738; order UBA4738; family HRBIN12; genus DATLZM01. The sequence goes on from DATLZM010000019.1 coordinate 16,846, forward strand.
GGCAGGCCGGTCCGCTCCGCGATCTCGAAGTCGGTGGGATCGTGGGCGGGGGTCACCTTCACCGCGCCGGTCCCGAACGAGGGATCGACGGCGGGGTCGGCGACGATCGGGAGCTCGCGGCCGTCGAGGGGGTGGCGGACCGTCCTCCCCACGAGCGACCGGTACCGGGGGTCGTCGGGGTGGACCGCCACCCCGGTGTCCCCGAGCATCGTCTCCACCCGCGTGGTGGCCACCGCCACGTGCCCGGAGCCGTCCGCGAGGGGGTAGCGGAACGTGACCAGCTCGCCCTCCACCTCGACGTGCTCGACCTCGGAGTCGGAGAGCGCCGTCTGGTCGGTGGGGCACCAGTTGATCAGGCGCTCGCCCCGGTAGATCAGGCCGTCCTCGTACATCCGGACGAAGGCGACCCGGACCGCCCGGGAGAGCCCCTCGTCCATCGTGAACCGGAGCCGGGACCAGTCGCAGGAGTTCCCGAGGGCCTTCATCTGCTCCACGATCTCGCCGCCGTAGCGCTCCTTCCAGGCCCACACCCGCTCGAGGAAGCGCTCCCGGCCGAGCTGGCGGCGGTCCAGGCCCTCCTTCCTCAGCTCGCGCTCCACGACCACCTGGGTGGCGATCCCGGCGTGGTCGGTCCCCGGGAGCCAGAGCGTCTCGTAGCCCCGCATCCGGGCCCGGCGGGCGAGGATGTCCTGGATCGTCTGGTCCAGGGCGTGGCCGATGTGGAGGCGCCCCGTGACGTTGGGCGGGGGCAGCACGATGCAGAAGGGCTCGCGGCGGGTCGGGGCCTCGGCCCGGAAGTACCCCCGCTCCACCCAGATCGGGTACCAGCGCCGCTCCGCCGCCCGCGGGTCGTACTGCGGCGGCATCTCACCCACACCGATGCTCTCCTCCGCCACGCGCGCGAGTCTACGAGATGGCGTTCGCGCCGAGGGCATACACTTGGCGCCACGTGGCGGTCTGTCCGAGCTGCGGGGGTTCGACCGGTGAGGGGGCGCGCTTCTGCGCGTCCTGCGGCACCTCGCTCGTCCCCGCGTGTCCGGCCTGCGGCGCCGAGTCGCCCGAGGGAGCACGCTTCTGTCCATCGTGCGGCGGTCCCCTGCTCGAGCCCACGCCGCCGCCCGCCGGGCAGGAGCGTCGGCTCGTCACGATCTTGTTCGCCGACGTCACCGGCTCGACGAGCCTCGGGGAGCGCCTGGACCCCGAGCGGCTCCAGGAGGTGCTCGGGACCTACTTCCGAGCGATGCGGGAGGAGATCGAGGCCGAGGGCGGCACCGTCGAGAAGTTCATCGGCGACGCGGTCATGGCGGTGTTCGGGGTGCCCATCGCCCACGAGGACGACCCGCGCCGAGCGCTCCGGGCGGCGCTGCGGATGCGCGACCGGCTCGAGCTGGTGAACGCCGAGCTCCGTGATCGCGTCGGCGTCACCCTCCGGGTTCGCACCGGCGTGAACACCGGCGAGGTGCTCGCGGCCACGAACCCTCGTCCGGGCGAGCCGATGGTCACCGGCGACGCCGTGAACGTCGCGGCCCGGCTGGAGCAGGCCGCCGAGCCGGACCAGATCCTCGTGGCCGAGCGCACGGCGCGGGCGGCCCGCGGGTTCCGGTACCGCGAGCTCGGCCAGCGGGCGCTGCGCGGCAAGGACGCGCCGGTCGCGGCCGTCATCCTCCTGGACGAGGCGCCCGAGCGCGCCGACCGCGGCGTCCCAGGCGTGCGTGCCCCGATGGTGGGGCGCGACCAGGAGCTCGCGCTGCTCCGGACGATCTACGAGCGGACGGTGGCCGAGCGCCGGCCGAACCTCGTCACGATCTACGGCGACCCCGGCGTCGGCAAGAGCCGGCTCACGGCGGAGTTCGTGGGCTGGGCCGAGGGGCGCCACCCGCCGCCGAGGGTCGTCCGTGGACGCTGCCTCCCCTACGGGGACGGGATCACGTACTGGCCGCTCGCCGAGATCCTGAAGTCGCTCGCCGGCGTCCTCGACACCGACACCTCCGAGGAGGTGCTCGGCAAGATCGAGGTCTCGTGCGACACGGTCCTCGCGGCCGACCCGTCGATCGACGCGGCCCGGACCTGCCGTGCGATCGCGTACACCGTGGGCCTCGAGTTCCCGCAGGCGCCGCTGCGCGACCTCGAGCCCCGGCAGGTCCGCGCCGAGATGCACCTCGCGTGGCGGTCGCTGTTCTCCGCGCTCGCGCTCGCCGGGCCCGTCGTCGCGGTGCTCGAGGACATCCACTGGGCCGACCCGGCGTTGCTCGACCTGCTGGAGGAGCTCGCCGAGCGCGTGCGCGGGCCCGTGCTCTTCGTGTGTCCCGCGCGGCCCGCGCTCACCGACCGCCGGCCCGGCTGGGGCGGCGGCCGGCGGAACCACACCGCGATCTCGCTCGAGCCGCTCTCGCCCGAGGAGTCCCACCGGCTGATCGCCGAGCTCCTCGCGGTCGCCGAGCTGCCGGCCCGGGTCCGCGACCGGATCCTCGAGCGCGCCGAGGGCAACCCGTTCTTCCTCGAGGAGATCGTCCGCCACCTCATCGACCGTGGACAGCTCGTCCGCGTCGACGGTCGGTGGCGAGCGGCCCAGACGATCGGCGAGGTCGAGATCCCCGACACCGTCCAGGCCGTGCTGGCGGCGCGCATCGACCTGCTCGAGGCCGACGAGAAGCGAGCGCTCCAGCGGGCCGCCGTCGTCGGCCGGGTCTTCTGGCCGGGCCCCGTCCGGCGACTGCTGAACGGCGACGGCGACCGGATCCGGGAGACGTTGGAGCGCCTGGAGGCCCGCGAGCTCGTCCTGTCGCGCCTCGGCTCGTCGGTGGCCGGCGAGCCGGAGTTCATCTTCAAGCACGTGCTCACCCGCGACGTCGCCTACGAGACGCTCCCGCGACGCGAGCGGGGGCCCGCCCACGCGGCGGTCGCGCGATGGATCGAGGAGACGACGGGCGCCCGCAGCCGCGAGTTCCGCGAGCTGCTCGCGCACCACTACCTCGAGGCCTACGGGGCGGCGCGCGAGGCCGACGACCCGGCCGCCCCCGACCTGCGGGCGCGCGCGTTCGCGACCCTCATGGACGTCGTCCGCGAGGCGCGGCGCCGCTTCGCCGTCGCGAAGGCGATCTCCTCCGCCGAGCGCGCGCTGGAGCTCGCCGACGGCCCCGCCGAGCGGGTGCAGGCGCTCGAGGAGCTCGGCCTGACCGCGTTGAACGACTACCAGCGCGATCGCGCCTGGGAGGCCTTCCGCGAGGCGGTCGACCTGCGCCTGGCGCACCTGTCGGAGGATCGGCTCGGGATCGTCGCAGCCTGCGCACGCGCGCTCGAGAGCCCGCTGCGGTGGCCGGGCTCGATGAAGCGGCTGCCCGAGCCCGACGTGGTCCGGCGCTACCTCCAGGTGGGTGCGGACCACCTCGACGACGAGGAGACCGAGGCGGGGGTGCGGCTGCTCACCGCCCGGGCGTTCGAGCCGTTCGGGTTCGCGTACACGCACGAGCCGACCCCCGAGGCCATCGCGACCGCGAGCGCCGAAGGCGAGCGCGCGGCCGAGATCGCCCTGCGCCTCGGCCGGGCCGACCTGGCCTCGGCGGCGCTCGACGGGGCGAGCTCGACGCTCGTGTCCATGGGCCTGTACGGGCCGGCGCAGCCGATCATCGAGCGTCGCCTGGCGCTCGCCGACCGGATCGACGACCCGTGGGAGCTGGGCGACATCTACGCGATGGCGTCGTGGGGGTACTGCCTGCTGGGACGGTACGCGGAGTCCGAGCGGTACGGGATGCGCGGGGCGGAGCGGGCCGGGGACCTCGCCGAGGGGGTCCGTGCCCACAACCTGAACTGGGCGGCGTTCGGCCGCTTCCAGAAGGGCGACTGGGACGGCGTGCTCGAGCTGTTCGACGAGGTGGCCGGGCTGTTGCGCGAGCGGCTGGATGACCCCCCGTACTTCATGGCGGGGATCGTCGGCGCCGCGGCCTTCGTGCGGGAAGCCCGCGAGGAGCCGGACGCCGGCCTCGAGCGCTCGCTCGAGCGGATCCGGGTGAACGTCCGTCCCGGCGTCCACGGCTCGGTGGCCGCGTCGTGCTGGCTGGCCTGGCTTCGTGCGCGCCGCGGGGACCTCGCCGGGGCGCTCGACGCGATCGCCGAAACCGAGCTCGTCCGCTACGGGATCGCCCGGCCGTTCCGGGAACAGGTCGCGGCCGAGATCCTCGTCCTGGCCGAGCGGTGGGACGAGGTTCCGGCCGTCCTCGCGCGGGCGCGTGCGTACGCGTCGGAGGCGGGGCTCCTCGCGCTCCCGGCCCACCTCGACGCGCTGGAGGGTCGCGCGGCGCTCGCGGCCGGCGACGCCGTGGGCGCGATCGCGCACCTCGAGCGGGCTCGGGAGGGCTTCGCGCGCCTGCCCGCGCGCTGGGAGCGCGCGCGGGTCGAACTGGATCTCTCCCGGGCCCTGCTGGAGCTCGGTCGGGTCGACGAGGCACGTGCGGACCTCGAGGCCGCCGCGCCGGACCTGGAGACGGCAGGGGCGCGGATCGAGCTGCGGCGCCTGCGGGAGCTGAGGGACCGGGCGACCGCCGGCTAGGCGGTGCGCTCGCGGCGGATCCGCGGCGGCTCCTGCCGCGGGACGAGCGTCGGGTTCACCCGCTCCAGGACCACCTGGCGGTCCACGACGCACTTCGTGACGTCCTGGCGGGAGGGCAGCTCGTACATCACGTTGAGCAGCACCTCCTCCATGATCGCCCGCAGCCCCCGGGCACCCGTGCCGCGGAGGATGGCCTGGTCGGCGATGGCCTCGAGGGCGTCGTCGGTGAACTCGAGCTCGACCCCGTCGAACTCGAAGAACCGCTTGTACTGCTTGACGAGCGCGTTCTTCGGCTTCGTGAGGATGTCGACCAGGGCGTCCCGGTCGAGGTTGTGGACCCAGGTGATCACGGGGAGGCGGCCCACGAACTCCGGGATCAGCCCGTAGCGAAGGAGGTCCTCCGGCATCACGTGGGAGAGGATCTCGCCGAGGTCCTTGTCCTCGGCCCGCCGGATGTCGGCCCCGAAGCCGATCCCCTTCTTCCCGATCCTCGACTCGATGATCTTCTCCAGCCCGGCGAACGCGCCGCCGCAGATGAACAGGATGTTGGTGGTGTCGATCTGGATGAACTCCTGGTGCGGGTGCTTCCGCCCGCCCTGGGGCGGCACCGAGGCCGTGGTCCCCTCGAGGATCTTGAGGAGGGCCTGCTGCACCCCCTCCCCGGACACGTCGCGGGTGATCGAGGGGTTCTCGCTCTTGCGGGCGATCTTGTCCACCTCGTCGATGTAGATGATCCCGGTCTCGGCCTTCTTCACGTCGAAGTCGGCGGCCTGGATCAGCTTGAGGAGGATGTTCTCGACGTCCTCGCCCACGTAGCCGGCCTCGGTGAGGGCGGTGGCGTCGGCGATCGCGAAGGGGACGTTCAGCATCCGGGCCAGGGTCTGCGCGAGGAGGGTCTTCCCGCACCCGGTGGGCCCGAGGATCAGGATGTTCGACTTCTGGAGCTCGACGTCCTGGTCCTTGTTCCCGACCTGGATCCGCTTGTAGTGGTTGTAGACGGCGACCGAGAGGACCTTCTTGGCCTGCTCCTGGCCGATCACGTAGTCATCGAGGAACGCGTAGATCTCGGCCGGCTTGGGGAGCTCGTCGAGCTTGAGCTCGGAGGTCTCGGAGAGCTCCTCCTCGATGATCTCGTTGCACAGGTCGATGCACTCGTCGCAGATGTACACGCCGGGGCCGGCGATCAGCTTCTTCACCTGCTTCTGGCTCTTCCCGCAGAACGAGCACTTGAGCAGGTCCGAGTCGCCGAACTTCGCCATCGCCCCCTTCCCCCGTCGGGAACCGACCGGCCGGGTCGCCCCGGCCGGGCCGATGCTACACCCCGCCGGCCGCCGCTGCAGCGAGCTCCGCCGCGACCTCCTTCCGGCTCGTGATCACGTCATCGATGATCCCGTACTCCTTCGCCTCGGCCGCCGTGAGGATGAAGTCCCGGTCGGTGTCCTTGGACACCTTCTCGAGCGGCTGCCCGGTGTGCCGGGCCAGGATCTCGTCCAGGAGCTTGCGGTAGCGGAGGATCTCCCGGGCCTGTATCTCGATGTCCACGGCCTGCCCCTGGGCGCCGCCGTGGGGCTGGTGCAGGAGGATCCGTGCGTGGGGCAGCGCGAACCGCTTCCCCTTGGCCCCGGCCGCGAGGAGCACCGCCGCCGCCGACGCCGCCTGGCCCATGCAGATCGTGGAGACGTCGGGCTTGATGTACTGCATCGTGTCGTAGATCGCGAACAGCGCGGTGATCTCCCCGCCCGGGGAGTTGATGTAGAGGTGGATGTCCTTGTCCGGGTCCTCGCTCTCCAGGTGGAGGAGCTGGGCCATGACCAGGTTCGCCACGGTGTCGTCGATCGGCGTCCCCAGGAACACGATCCGCTCCTTGAGGAGCCGGGAGTAGATGTCGAACGATCGCTCGCCGCGGCTCGTCTGCTCGATCACCACGGGGACGAGGTAGCTCTGGATCTCGTTCACGGTTCCGCCTCCGATGGGGTTCCTTGGGGGGCAGCGTCGTCCTCGGCGGCCGCGGGGGTCCGCACGGGCGCCTCGCCCTCCGACGTGATCTCGGCGTGCTCGACGAGCAGGTCGAGCGCCTTCGATCGGATGATATCACCGGCCAGCGTCACGATCTGGCCGCTCCGGTCCAGGGTGGCGGCCACCTCCTTGGGGTCCCGGCCCAGGGAGGCCGCGATCCCCGCGATCTCCCGCCCGAGCTCCTCGGCCGAGACCTCGATCCCCTCCTGCCGGGCCACGGCCTCGAGCACCAGGTCCGCCTTGATGGCCCGGATCGCGTGGGCCCGGGCGTCGGCCCGGAACCGCAGCTCGTCCCAGCCCTGGGCGCTCAGCACCTCGCCGATCGTGAGTCCCATCCGGGCCGCCCGCTCCCGGGCCGCCTCCACCCGCCGCTCGGTCTCCTCGTCCACCAGCCGGTCCGGGAGCTCCACGTCGACCCGCTCCACGAGCGCCTGGAGGACCCGGTCCCGGACCGCCCGGTCGGCCTCCCGCTCCTTCGCCGCCCGGAGCTTCTCCCGCAGGTCGGCCCGGAGCTCCTTGAGCGTGTCGAACTCCGACGCGGTCCGGGCGAACTCGTCGTCGGCGGCGGGGAGGCGCTTGGCCTTCACCTCCTTGAGCAGGACCGTGAACGAGACCTCCTGGCCGGTCCGCCCCCCGAACCCCTCGGGGAGGACCTGGTTGAACCGGAGGATGTCCCCGGCCCGCTTCCCCTCGAGCTCCTCGTCGAGCCTCGGGCCGAACTCCCCCCTGCCCACCTCGTAGAGGTACCCGGGGCGGGTGGCCTCCGGCACCTCCTCCTCGTGCACCGTCGCCCGGATGTCGGCCACGACGTAGTCGCCCCGCCGGGCGGGCCGGGCGACCACCTCGAGCTCCGCGAACCGCTCCCTGAGCCGGTCCACCATCTCGTCCACCTCGGCCTCCGAGACCTCGACCCGGGGCCGCTCGACCCGGATCCCCTTGTAGCCCTCGAGCCGGAGCCGCGGCCGGACCTCGACCTCGGCGGTGAAGACCAGGGGCTTCCCCTCCTCGACCTGCTCGAGCGAGATGTCGGGGCTCGCGATGGGGGCGAGCTCGTGCTCCCGGAGCGCCCGCTCGTAGTAGGCCGGGACCGCGTCGGAGAGGAACTCCTCGAGGACCGCGTCCCGCCCCACCTTGGCGTCGATGACCTTCCGCGGGACCTTCCCCTTCCGGAACCCCGGGATCCGGACCTGCTCGGCGATCCGGCGGTAGGCGGCGTCCAGGTCCCGCCCGAACTCCTCGGGGGGGACCTCGACCTTGAGCCGGACCCGGTGCTTGGCGGTCTCCTCGAGCGTGCTCTCCATCCCGGACCCCGAGCTTAGCCGACCTCGGTCGGAGCGACCCGGTAGGCTCCCGCCGTGCTCGAGCGGGAGCTGGCCCTGGCGGGCGCCATGGCCGACCGGGCGGCCGAGATCGCCCTGCGCTGGTTCCGGGCCCGGGACCTCGAGGTCCGGGAGAAGCCCGACCGGAGCCCGGTGACCGAGGCGGACCTCGCGATCGAGGAGATGGTCCGGCGGGAGGTGGCCCGGGCCTTCCCGGGCGACCGCGTGGTGGGCGAGGAGGGCGGCGGGATCGAGGGGTGGCGCCGCGGGCGGGCCTGGATCGTGGACCCCATCGACGGCACCAAGAACTTCGCCGACGGCGTCCAGCTCTGGGCCACGCTGATCGCGCTCGCGGTCGACGGCCGGGTCGTGCTCGGCGTCGTCTCGCTGCCGGGGATCGGGGAGCGCTACGAGGCGGTGCGGGGCGGCGGGGCCCGCCTGAACGGCCGGCCGATCCGGGTCTCCGGGACCCGCCGGGTCGAGGACGCCTTCGTGCTGTTCTCGAGCCTCGAGGCCTGGCTCGCGCGCCCGGAGGGCGAGGGCGTGCTCGGGCTCCTCCGGGACGCCCGCCGCTCCCGGGGGTTCGGCGACGCATGGAGCCACATGCTGGTGGCCCGGGGGACGGCCGACGTGATGGTCGAGCGCGAGCTCGCCCTCTGGGACTGGGCGGCGGTCCAGGTCGTGGTGGAGGAGGCGGGGGGCCGCATCACCCAGCTCGACGGCTCCCCGCTCGCGCACGGGGGGAGCGTCGTCTCCACGAACGGGATCCTCCACGGCGAGGTCCTCGCCCGCCTGCGACCGGCCCGCGGCCGGTAGGCCGGCGAGCGCGTCCGGCACCCGGGAGCGTGGGCGGGTCGGGGTCGGGGGCCTGCCGGCTCCGCCTCAGACGCCCGCCTTGAAGGCCGTCCAGACGTCCTGGTAGACCTGGTCGACCTCCGGGGGGAGCGCGAGGATCGGCTGGCCCCGCTCGAAGTCCCGCTCGGTCACGAGCGTCGTCCGCAGGGTCCCCGGGATGTTGCCCGCCTCGAGCCAGCGCTCCTCGCTCACGCCGACGAACGGGGGCTGGTAGCCCTCGTAGCCGAAGTTCGTGAGGCCGTTGTCGATGTCCAGCAGGAAGTCGATGAATCGGTGCGCGAGGACGGGGTTCTCGGCCCGGGCGGAGATCACGATGAGGTCGTTCGTCACCTCCCAGCCCCCGTCGGGCGGGTAGTAGAAGCCGAGCACCTCGGGCCCGACGCCCTTGGGCAGGTAGTACTGCGCGTAGTTCATGTTGCCCGACCAGGAGTAGGTGAGCCAGGCCTCGCCCTCCGCGAGCTTCTGGTAGTCGCCGGCCGCCACCTTCACGTCGACCAGGTCGTTCAGCTGGCTCAGCGCCTCCCCGGCCCGCCGGATGGCCTCCTCGTCGTGGGTGTTCATGTCGCCCACGCCGATCCGGATGAGCGCCATCCCGATCGTCTCGCGGTACTCGTCGAGGAGGTTCACCCTCCCCCGCCACCTCGCGTCCCAGTAGATGTCGAACGGCATCGGGAGCCGACCGGGGTCGTCGACGTGGTCCCGCCGGTAGCCGATCCCCGTCTTCCACGTCATGTAGGGCACGGAGTAGCGGCTGCCGCGGTCGTACCAGGGGTCGCGGAGCCGCGGCCACACGTTCCGGAGGTTGGGGATGTAGGAGTGGTTCAGCGGCTGGATCTTCTTCGCGGCGACGAGCTTCGGGAGGTTCTCGATCGTCGGGAAGAAGAGGTCGAAGCGGACGGTGTCGTTCTGGACCTTGGCGATCGCCTCGTTCATCCCCGAGAACTGCGTGTACTCGATCTCCACGCCGTACTCGGCCTCGAAGGCCTTGAGGACCTTCTTGTAGATGTAGTCGTTCCAGTTGAAGATCCGGAGCGGGCCGGGCTCCGGCGACAGGCCGTCCTCGATCGGCGGGAGGTCGTCGTAGAGCGGCAGCGTGACCGGGTTGTCCGGCGAGGCCAGCCCGACCGTGGGGGCCGCCGCTCCCCCGGCCGGGGCCCGCTCCCGGCACGCCGCCAGCACGGCCGAGAGGCCCGTGAGGCCAAGCGTCGTCGCGGCCGATCGGCGGAGGAACTCCCGCCGGCTCACCGCGGGACCGCCCGCGGCCCCTCCCCTCGGCTCCCTGGGATGCCCGCCCACGGGCCCCTGTATCGCGGCTGCCGACCTCGTTGTCAACGGGGGGTCGCCCCGGCGGGCTGACCCCTGGTCAGCGCCACGCCGCGCCGGGGCCGGCTCGGCGGGCGCGAACGTGACCGGAGGTCAGGCGACCGGATCGGTCCGCCCCGCCGGCGGCGCCCCGGATGGCTAGGATGCGGCCGGGCATGGCAGGTCGGGGCGCGCGCGAGGGGGGCGTCGAGGCGCTCTACCCGCGGGGCTTCTGGCACGCCCTGTCGGCCCCGGGCCTCCTCTGGCTCGTCGCGCTGTTCCTGGTCCCCTTCTACGCGATCGCGGCCACCGCGGCCGGCCGGCTCGACCCGATCTTCGGGACCTCCGTCCCGGAGTGGAACCCCCTCTACTGGCAGCCCGACGCGTTCCGGTTCGTCCTGGGCGACCTGGCCGCGCCGGGCGGCGTGATCCGGGAGGTGTTCCTCCGGACCCTCGCGTACGTCCTCGTGGCCGTCGGCCTCTCCCTCGTCGTCGGGTACCCCGTCGCCTACTACATGTCGCGGCTCCGCGGGCGGGCGCGCAACGTGTTCACCCTCCTCGTGGTGCTGCCCTTCTGGGTCTCGTACCTGATGCGGATCTTCGCCTGGGTGAACCTCCTCCGGCCCGACGGCCTCGTGAACCGGCTCCTCGCCCTCACCGGGGTCCTCGAGCCGCAGGACTGGCTCAACGGCCGCGCCTCGACCGTGATCCTGGGCCTCGTGTACGGCTGGGTGCCCTTCCTGATCCTGCCGATCTTCGCGGCCCTCGAGCGGATCGACGAACGCCTGGTCGAGGGGGCGCTGGACCTCGGCGCGAGCCCCGCGCGGGCGTTCCTCCGGGTGACCCTCCCGCTCTCGGCGCAGGGGGTCCTGGCCGGGACCGTGATCATCATGCTGCCGATGTTCGGGGACTTCTACACCGCGCAGCTCCTCGGCACCCAGCGCAACACGATGGTGGGCGCGCTGATCAACTTCTACCTCACGCAGGCGACGGTGGGAGCGGGCCAGGCCCGGGGCGCGGCCCTGGTCATCGTCCTCGCCGCGCTCGTGTCGGTCCTCACCGTCTACTACCTGGTGAGCACGGCGCGCGCGGCCCGGGAGGCGACCCGGTGATGGAGGCGGCGCTCCCCGCGCCCCGCGTGGCCCGGGCGCCGACCCGCCTCCGGCGGGCCCTGGCGAACCCGTGGCGGCGCCCCCGCCTGCTCGCCGCGGTGGGCTGGGCGTTCGTCGCGTGGTCGCTGGTCCCGGTGGCGATCGCGATCCTCTTCTCCTTCAACGCGGGCCGCTCGAGGAGCACCTGGCAGGGCTTCTCGCTCCGCTGGTACTTCCAGGACCCCGACCTGTCGGTGCTCCACGACCCGGTGCTCGCCCACGCGGTGGTGCAGAGCCTCAAGCTCGCCGCGCTCACGATGCTGATCGCGACGCCCATCGGCGCCGCGCTCGCGGTCGGCCTGGCCCGCTGGCGCGGGCGGGTGGCGCCGGCGGCCAACCTCCTCCTGCTGCTCCCGCTCGTGACGCCCGAGATCGTGCTGGCGTCCGGCCTGTTCCTGGTCTTCGCCCACCTCTACACCGTGGGCGGCACCCGGCTCTTCGGCACCCCGGCCCAGCTCCTCGGCCACGTCACCTGGTCGATCCCCTACGTGGTCGTCGTGGTGCGGGGCCGGCTCCTCGGGATCGGGCGGGAGTACGAGGAGGCCGCCATGGACCTCGGGGCGCCGCCGCTCGCCGCGATGGCCCGGGTGGTCCTGCCGCTCCTCGGGCCGGCGATCTTCGCGGCGTTCATGATCGTGTTCGCCCTCTCCATCGACGACTTCGTGACCAGCCAGTTCCTCTCGTCCGGGGAGGGGTCGATCACGATCCCGATGCTGATCTACGGGACGGGGAGGACCGGGGAGAACCCCTCGATGAACGCGGTGGCCACGGTGATGCTGGTCCTCTCGCTCGCCGCGATCGGGCTCGCGGCCCTGGCGCTGCGGGTCGTGGCCCGCCGCCGCGGCACGCGCGAGTCGGCCGCTCGCGAGCTGATCCGGTTCGAGGTGTGACCGGTCGCCGCGCTCAGGGCGCGCCGAGCTCGGGGATCCGGGCCCCGACGTAGCGGCGGATGTCGAGCGCCAGGTCCTCCATCGGGGCGTAGTAGCCGAACCGGAACGGCCGGGCGCCCATCCCCGCCTGCACCGCCTCGCAGATCCGCCAGTCCTGCCGGTTCACGAGGTCCCAGAGGTCGACCGCGTCGGAGGGGTCGAACCCGGGCCTCGCCATCTCCTCGGGCTCGAAGAGGAAGTCGCAGTCGATCCGGGTCCGTCCCGGCCCCTCGGGCCACAGGGTGAACGCGGCCACGTGGTCCGCGGAGAGCGAGAGCATCAGGTTGGGGTAGACGAGCTCGCCCTTGTGGCGGTCCCGCTCCTCGGGGGCGAGCTCGGGGAAGGGGCGGCGGCGCGACGTGCCGGTCCAGGTGAAGGTCCACGCGCCCTCCCGGTGCGGAACGCCCCGCTCCCAGTCCAGCCCGGCGCCGCCCCGCTCCTTGAAGGCCGGGACGAGCTCGCAGAGCTCGGGGTGGACCGGCCCGCAGTGGTAGCACTCGTTGTAGTTCTCGACGATCACCTTCCAGTTGGCCGCGACCCCGTAGGTGATCCGGCGGGCGATCCGCAACCGGGCCAGGGGGTAGCGCGCCACCCGGGAGGGGACCTCCCCGAGCTGCTCGGCGAGGGACCGCCCGGGCTCCCCCAGGTGGACGAAGACGAACCCCGCCCAGGTCTCGACGCGGGCCTCGTAGAGCGAGAGGTCCTCCTTCCGAAGGCCCTGCCGCTCATCGAGGAAGGGGGCGAGCCGGAGCCGGCCGTCGAGGCCGTAGGTCCAGGCGTGGTAGGGGCAGACGATCGAGCCGCGGAAGCGCCCGCAGGCGCGGGGTGGCTCGCCCGTGCCCGGCGGCGGGGGCTCGTCCAGCACGAGCCGGGAGCCGCGGTGGCGACACACGTCGTGGAAGGCCCGGAGCCGGCCGTCCCTCCCGCGCACGAGGATGAGGCGCTCGCCCACGGGCTCGACGATCAGGTACTCACCGGGGCGCTGGACGGTCTCCTCCCGGGCCACGCACATCCACTCGGCCCGGAAGATCCGCTCCCGCTCGAGCTCGTGGAAGGCCTCGGAGAGGTAGGCGTCCCGGGGGAGGGTCGGCTCCAGGCCCCCGGGGCTTGCTCGGGGCGCCCCCGACCCGCTATCGTGACCCATGGTCAGCCAACTCCGCGGGCGACATCGTCCCCTGTCTACCACGGAGCGCAGGGAGCGAGGAGGGGGAACTGGGCGCGGTCCTTGACCAGAGGTCACCCGCCGCCGAGCGCAGGGAGGAGAAGCGACGGCGGATCGTCGAGGTGGCGATGCGCCACTTCGCCGAGCGCGGCTACCAGGGGACCCGCGTCGAGGACGTCGCGAGGGAGCTCGGGATCGCCAAGGGGTCGATCTTCCAGCACTTCGGGAGCAAGGCCGGGCTGTTCCTCGAGTGCTACAAGCGGGCCGTGCTCTCCCTCCCGGCCTGGCTCGACGCCCCCGAGGAGGTGGTCGAGGAGGGCTTCTTCGCCGTCCTCACCTACTGGCTCCAGCGGACCGAGCACCTGGTCCGGGAGGACTGGGTCCCCAACCGCGTGACCCTGATCGGCAACTACGGGACGGACCTCCGCCTCAAGCGCGACATCAACCGCTTCCTCCTCTCCGAGGACCCCTACGGGACCCTCGACTTCGTCGAGTACGGCATCCGCCGGGGCGAGGTCCGGGACGACATGGACCTCGACCTCGTGGTCTCGATCGTGGACTGGCTCGCCGAACGGTTCCAGGACGCGATCGTGGCCGAGGAGCTCGATCCCGGGCTCTTCCACCGCTCCCGCGACGACCCCGCCCGCAGGCAGCGGCGGATCGAGCAGTTCACGGAGCTGGTCCGGGCGGCCATCGGCGCCCCGACGCACCCCCGGCCGCGGCGGACGGGGCCGGGGGAAACCTCCCCCCGCCCCCGCCCGTAGTACCGGCGGACCTGCTCGCGGGGGACGCCCCCACGCGGCGGAGGGCCCGCCCGCGGGGGCGTGCCCGCACGGCGGAAAGGAGGGGGGTATGCGCAGGAGAGCCCTGGCCCTCGCGGCCGCCGCGGTCGCCGGGCTCGTCGCGGCGGTCCTGGTGGTCGGCCCGGCGTCGGCGGGCCCGACGGTCCTGTCGGCGACGCTCACCGGCGGCGCGGAGGTCCCCGGGCCCGGCGACGACGACGGCACCGGGACGGCGACCGTGACGCTCGACGCCGCCGCCGGGACGGTGTGCTTCGAGCTCACCTGGTCGAAGATCCGCGGCCCCTGGGGCGCGCACATCCACCGGGGCGCGGAGGGGGAGACCGGCGACATCGTCGTGGCGTTCTTCAACACCCGGGACCTGGTCCCGATCCCGAAGACGATCACCTCGGTCTCGGGCTGCGTCCGGAACGTGGACGCCGCGGTGATCGACGCGATCGCGGCGGACCCGGCCGGCTACTACGTGAACGTCCACAACCGGCGGTTCCCAGCGGGGGCGATCCGCGGCCAGCTGGGGCCGGGGGCGGCCCCCACCGGGCCCGGCTACTAGGGGGGACGGGGAGGGGGCCCGCGCCCCCTCCCCTCACCCGAGCTCGTCCTTCGCCACGGCCCCGCCCTTCATCACGAACGGGATCCGCTCCAGCGCCGTCACGTCGGCCAGGGGGTCGGCGGGCACCGCGACGAGGTCGGCGAGGCGCCCCGGCTCCAGGCTCCCCACCCGGTCCTCCCAGCCCAGGAGCTCGGCGGCCACGACGGTCGCCGAGCGGATCGCCTGCATGGGCGTCATCCCGAACCGGACCATGGGGCCGAACTGGCGGGCGTTCCACCCGTGCGGGAAGATCCCGGCGTCGGTTCCGAACGCCACGCGGACCCCCGCCTCGACCGCCCGGCGGAACCCCCGGCGCTGGGCCTCGGTCGTCTCCTCGTTCTTGCGGAGGATCTCCTCGGGCCAGCCGCGCCGACGGCCCTCCTCGGCGATGAAGTCGCCGTTGTACACGTCGGCCACGAGGAACGTGCCCCGCTCGAGCATCAGCTCGATGCCCTCGTCGTCGAGGAGCGAGCCGTGCTCGATGGAGCGGACGCCCGCGCGGACCGCCCGCGCGATCCCCTCGGCGCCGTGGGCGTGGGCCGCCACGTGGGCGCCGTAGAGGCGGGCCTCCTCCACCGCCGCCCGGAGCTCGTCCTCCGAGTACTCGGGCGCGCCGGGGACCGTTCCCCGGGTCATCACGGCGCCCGTGGCGATCACCTTGATCAGGTCCGCGCCCCGGTGGAGGATCTCCCGGACGACCCGGCGGACCTCGTCGACGGAGTCGGCGACCCCGAAGCGGAGCTCGCGGGGGACCTCGACGTCCGGGGCCACCGGTGGGATGTCCCCGCCGCCCGAGGAGACCGTGACGTACGCGCCGGCGCACGCCATCCTGGGCCCGGGCGTCCACCCCGCGTCGATCGCGCGACGGAGCGCGACGTCCACGAAGGCCCGGAACGTGCCCACGTCCCGGACCGTCGTGAACCCGGCGAGGAGGGTGTCGCGGGCGTTGCGGACCCCGGCCAGCGCCTCCTCCGCGCCCGTGCGCATGAGCATCGTCGCGTACTCGCCCTCGTCGGGCTCGCCCACCAGGTGGGTGTGGCAGTCGATCAGCCCCGGGAGCACGGTGCAGGCGGTGAGGTCGACGACCCGGGCGCCCGCCGGCCCCGGGCCCGCGTCCGGCTCGACCGCCTGGATCCGTCCGCCCCGCACCACCACGCGCACCCGGTCCCGGACGTCCTCCCGCACCACGTCCACGAGCCGGCCGGCCCGGACCACGACCGCCTCCGTCGTCCCGCGCACGGCGCCCGATGCTACCGGGCGCGCGCCGGGACGGCCCCGGTGCGGGAAGATGGGGACGTGCGTCTGCCGGTGATGCCCCCCGTGGCGCCGATGCTGGCCAAGCCGGTCGATCGGCTCCCCGAGGGCGCGTTCAGCTTCGAGCCGAAGTGGGACGGCTTCCGCGCCATCGTGTTCCGCGACGGCGACGAGGTCGAGATCGGCAGCCGGAACGAGCGCCCGATGACCCGGTACTTCCCCGAGGTCGTGGAGGCGATCCGGGCCAACCTGCCGGCGCGGTGCGTGGTGGACGGGGAGCTCGTGGTCCCCGACCCCTCCGGCGCACGGCTCGACTTCGAGGCGCTCCAGCAGCGGATCCACCCCGCGGCGAGCCGGGTGCGGCTCCTCGCGGAGCGCACGCCCGCCCGCTTCGTGGCCTTCGACCTTCTCGCCCTCGACGACCGGGACCTCACGCGGGAGCCGTTCCGCGAGCGCCGACGGGCCCTGGAGGAGGCCCTCGCGCCGGCCCGCCGGCCGATCCACCTCACGCCCGCCACGACGGACCGGGCGCTCGCCGAGCGGTGGTTCGAGCGCTTCGAGGGGGCCGGGCTGGACGGCGTGATCGCCAAGCCGCTCGAGGGGACGTACCAGCCCGACCGGCGGGCGATGTTCAAGGTGAAGCACGTCCGCACCGCCGACTGCGTGGTGGCGGGGTACCGCCCGCACGCGGCGGACCGGGAGGCGATCGGGTCGCTCCTCCTCGGCCTGTACGACGAGCGGGGGGAGCTGGCGAGCGTGGGCGTGGTGGGCGCCTTCCCCATGGCGCAGCGCCGGCGCCTGTTCCGGGAGCTCCAGCCCCTCGTCACCACGTTCGACGGGCACCCCTGGGCCTGGGCGAAGGACGAGGTGACGCGGACGCCCCGTCACTCGGTCTTCAGCCGCTGGAGCGCGGGCAAGGACCTCTCGTTCGTGCCCCTCCGGCCGGAGCGCGTGGTCGAGGTCCGCTACGACCACATGGAGGGCCGCCGGTTCCGCCACACGGCGCGGTTCGTGCGGTGGCGCCCCGACCGCGACCCGCGCTCCTGCACCTACGAGCAGCTCGAGGAGCCCGTCCGGTTCGACCTCGCCGAGATCCTGGGGGATGAGGGGGATCCCGTGGGATGAGGCCGGATCCCGTGGGATGAGGCGCGGCCCGCCCTAGGTCGGCGCGCTCCCCCCGAGCTCGGACTCGGGGACGGCCGGCGCGAGGTGCTCCGGGCCGCCGAGCCCGGCCCGCCGGCGGGCCGAGAACAGGTCCCCCCGGGCCGGGAGCACGGGGGCGAACGCGCGGAACCCGAGCGGCCCGGGCACGTCGTCGTAGATCGCCTCCATCCCGCCCCGGATGAAGTAGGCCTCGTGCCAGAACCCCGTGCCGCCGGGGTCCCGGACGAACCGCCGCCACCACTCCGCGTGGGGGAGCGATCGGGCCCAGCGCTCGAGCGAGTCGAAGTCCCGCCAGTACTGGCGCATCCCGCCGTGGGGCGGCACCAGCGAGTACCAGAGCATCTCGTGCCTGAGCAGCCCCTCGGGCCCCGCGGCGACCGCCCGGGCGATCTCCTTGCCCACCCGCCGCAGGGTTCGGAGCCCCCGCAGGGTGTTGACCCGCATCCCGAGGTAGATCACGACCAGGTCAGGGTAGGCGGCGAGGTCGACGGTGGTGCGGTCCACGCTCATCCCTCGGACCTCCGCGCGTGGGCCCCGACGAACGGCGGCGTCCAGACGACGGCGTCGCGCGCGACCACGTCGTCCCGGATCCGCGCCGCGAGGGTCTCGAGCCCGAGCTGGTCGGGGTCGGCGACGCCGAGCCGGCGCATCAGCGGGGAGAGGCTCCGCGCCACCCCGACGAGCCAGCCGTAGCCGGGGAAGCCCGGGCCGCCGCCGACGAGCGCCTCCTCGCGCATGGCGGGCGCCGGGAGCCCGGCCGCGCGGAACGCGCCCCAGAGCTGCCGGCCCATGCGGACGTGGGCGCCGGCGCGGGCGAACGTCTCGATCACCAGCCGCCCCACCTCGTCCCAGCTCGTCCCCTCGGGGAACGACCAGGAGCGGGTGCCCGGGTCCTGGTCGAGCTCGAGGAACGCGAGCACGCCGCCCGGGCGCACGTGCGCCGCCACGGCCCGCAGGGCCGCCGCGGGGTCCGGCACGTGCATGAGCACGAGCCGGCCGACGACGGCGTCGAAGACCCCGTCCACCGGTGGGGCGTGCAGGTCGCCGTGCACGAACGTGACGTTGCGCAGGCCCAGCAGCTCGGCCCGGCCCCGGGCGACCTCGAGGACGGCCGCGTCGACGTCGATCCCCACCACCGAGCCGTCCCGGCCCACGAGCTCGGCGACGAGGAAGGCGACGTCACCGGCGCCGCAGCCCACGTCGAGCACGCGCATCCCGGCCCCGATGCCCGCCTCCCGGAAGAGCCGCTCGGTGATCCCCTCGAGCAGCGCCGCCTGGCGGGTGAGGCGCTCGTGCTCGGCCTCCGAGCTCCCGAGCGCGTACGCCCGATCGACCCTTCCCGTCGCACCCATGCCCCCTCCTCAGCGGATCGTCCCGGCCCTCCCTCCGAGCGCCGGCCCGACGGCCACGATGCCCGCGGCGCTCGGCGGGCGCATCGTGGACGGGACCCTGAACTTCGCGTCCACCACCCCCGAGGTTCTGCGGGTCGCGACCGCGGCGGGCACCGGGGTACGATCCGGCCCGACGGTGGATCGCGCCGCCGACGCAGGCCCGGGCCGGCCGGAGCCCGGCCCTCTCTTCGAGCGCGACCGCGAGCTCGCCGCGATCGAGCGGCTGATCGAGCACGCGGCCTCGGCCAGGGGACAGCTCGTCGTCGTCGAGGGCCCGCTCGGGATCGGGAAGACGACCCTCCTCAGGGCGGCCGAGGCCCTGGCCTGGGAGCGGGGGTTCACGGTGCTCGCCGCGCGGTGCTCACCCCTCGAGCGCGACTTCTCCTTCGGCCTGGTCCGAAGCCTGTTCGAGCGGGTCGTGCTCGGCGAGGGCGACGAGCCCCGGTCGCTCCTCTCGGGCGCGGCCGCGCTCGCGGCGCGGGCCCTCGCCGGCGGGGACGGGGAGGGCCTGGCCCGGGAGGACGTCTCCTACGGGACGCTCCACGGCCTCTACTGGCTGACCGCGAACCTGGCCGCCCGCGCCCCGCTGCTCCTCTCCGTCGACGACGGTCACTGGGCCGACCACCCCTCGCTCCGCTACCTGGTCCACCTGGGCGCACGCCTCGACGGCCTGCGCGCGCTGGTCCTCCTCGCGGTCCGCGCCGGGGACCCCTCCCCGGACCCCGAGCTCCTCCGCGAGCTCCTGGCGCTCTCCACCCGGGAGCCGATCCGCCCGGCGGCGCTCGGGCCCGAGGCGGCGGCGGCCCTGGTCCGGGCCGAGCTCGGCGCGGGGGCCTCCGACCGCTTCTGCCTCGCCTGTCACGCCGCGACGGACGGGAACCCGCTCCTCCTGCGCGCGCTCGCCGCCTCGCTCGCCGCCGAGGGCCTCGAGCCGACCGACGAGGCCGCCGCCCGCGTCGCCTCCTTCGGCGCCGAGGGCATCGCCCGCGTCCTCCGGCGCCAGCTCGCCCGGCTCCCGGAGGGGTCGGAGGCGCTCCTGCGCGCGCTCGCCGTCCTCGGGCCCGACCCCCCGCTCCGCCACGCGGCGGCCCT
>DATLZM010000020.1:0-2412 GCA_035573995.1 Actinomycetota bacterium
AGGCGGTGATCTCGGGGGGAGCCAAGGGCGTCGATCAGACCTCCATGGCGGCCGCGTTCCAGGCGGGCGGGCAGGTCCTGGGGATCCTGGCCGGCGGCCTCGAGGCGCGGGTGCGGGACCGGGAGACGCGCCACGTGATCGCGGAGGGGCGCGTGTGCCTCGCCTCTCCCTACGCGCCGTCCTCGGGCTTCACGGTGGGCAACGCGATGGCCCGCAACAAGCTGATCTACGCCCTCGCCGAGCGCACCCTCGTCGTCGCCGCCGACCTCGAGCGCGGAGGGACCTGGGCGGGCGCCACCGAGGCCCTCAAGAGGAACCTCGGCCCGGTCCTGGTCTGGGTCGGGCCGGGTGCGGGCCGCGGCAACCGGGCCCTCGCCGATGCCGGGGCCATCCCGGTCGACGACCTGGAGGCCCTCGTCCGGCCCGGGACCGGCGACGGAGCGGGGACGGAGCAACTCGGGCTGGACCTCTGATCCCGACCCGCGGCCGGGTGAGGACGACGACCGGCCTCCTGCCGGCGGGAGGAGGGAAGGACGCCCAGGTAGACCTCCCCCCGTTCCATGGCTCGGGCCAGGCCTCCAGGGCCGCGCGCTCGAAGGCGGCGAACTCGGACGGATCGTGCTCCACGCCGGCGCGGTGCACCGGGCGTCGGGCACGCCGCCGTCCCCGGCACGGCTCCCCCGAGATTATTGCGGCGGGCGTTTCAGATATTGCACTTACGTGCCGACCCTTGGTAAGGTGCCCCGCGCGGAGAGGAGGAGGCCATGCCCGCCGAAGAGATCATCCGAGCCGCCCCCGATGAAATCGCGCTGCTCGGAGAGCTGATGAAGTTCCTGGAGGTCGGGGAGCTCGCCTTCGAGACACCCGCCGGGTCACGCCCGATGCCCGACGCGATCCGCCAGATTCTGAAGCTCTCGCTGGCGCACCTCGCCGAAGGGGGCGGGATCGCGGTGCTTCCGCTCGGGAGGGAAGTCACGCCGCGTCAGGCGGCGGAGATCCTCGGCGTCTCCCGGCCGTTCGTGGTTCGGCTCCTGAAGGAGGGCCAGATCCCGTCGCGGACCGTGGGAACCCACCACCGCATCGCTCTCCAGGACCTCCTCAGCTACAAGCGGCAGGTGGACGAGGAGCGGCGGCGAGCGCTGGACCTGCTTGCTCGGGAGTCGGAGGAGATGGGAGCCCGCTGAGTCCGGACCGCGTCAGTCCCGGCGGAGCCCGCGTCGAACGGCTGCGACGAAGTCGGTCAGTCCGTGACGGGCCTCCAGGCCCGCGACCAGCTCATCCACCGTCATCGGCGGCCTGCGATAGGCGCCCGCCTGCTCCCGAAGCGCCTCGAGCACACGATCGGGACGCTCATCGAACCTCTCGAGCAGGAAGGCATCGGGGCTCTGGGCCTCCAGCCCGACCGACCGCAGCACGCTTGCAGGGAAGTCGGCCAGGTTGCGCGTCACGATGAGGTCGGCCCCTCCCCGCAGAGCGGCCGCGACGACGTGGCGATCCTTCGCGTCTGGGATCTCGATCGTCGGCACGAGGTCGTCGTACCCGACGACCTCGGCGTCCGGGAACGCAACCCTCATGAAGCCGATCGTGCGATCGATGTCCGGCGGACGATCAGGGTAGGCGGCCGGGATCTGCTGGCTCAGCTCGCGGAGGATCTCGGCGGTCCACAGCGGCCGGTAAAGCCCTTGCGAGGCCACGCGCAGCAGCGTATCCCGCAAGAGCTGCGGGAAGAGCACCGACGTATCCAGCACCGCTGCGAGGATCACGCGAACCCCTGAAGGTCACCACCGCGCGGGGCACCCAGCTCCGTCAGGAAGAAAGCGAATCACATCGCTGTGATTCTATAGCTGCGAGAGACCGTCGTCGGTGTCGGGGGCCCGGTTTCGCGCTCCGCACCGCGGCGCTGAGGAGCACCCGTCTTGCGCGCCGCCGGCCGAGGGGTACCCTTGCGGGCAACCGCAGGCGGGCGGGGGTCCGGGAGGGCGCCATGGCGAGGATGTACCCGCGGTCGATCCGGTTCCGACGGAGCCCCGCCGAGGTGCGGGCGTTCTCCGAGCTCAAGCGGTCGCTGCCCGACGAGTGGGTCGGCCTCCACCACGTGCGGTGGATCCAGCGCGAGGAGGGCCGCGGCGCCCGGGACGAGGAAGCGGACTTCGTCCTGGCCCACCCCGCCCACGGCGCCCTGGTCGTCGAGGTGAAGGGCGGCGAGCTCCGCTACGACGCCCGGGACGGGTGGGTGAGCGTCTCCCGCTCGGGCCGGGAGAACCCCCTGGACCACGATCCCTTCGACCGCGCCAAGGACCGCGCGCACAGCCTCCGCCGGCACCTCCGCTCGCTCCCGGGCTGGCCGGCGCGGTGGGGCCCCATCGGCTACGCGGTCTGGTTCCCCGACGCCGTCTGCCGCTCCCTGCCCCT
>DATLZM010000021.1:0-4030 GCA_035573995.1 Actinomycetota bacterium
CCACCGCGAGGGCCCCGACGCCGAACGCCGCGCCGATGATCCACGTCGGGGCCCCCAGGGCCGGCACGAGCGCGACGGCCCGCGTCACCCCCCACCCGGCGAGGAGGGCGAGGACCCGGCTCCGCGGGGGCCGGACCAGGAGCCGTCCGACCGCCCACGCGGTCCCCGCGTAGCCCACCGACGAGAGGAGCGCGAGGCCGAGGAGCAGCGCGAGCCCCGCCGGCAGCCCGAGCACCGACGCCACGAGGAGGATCCCGACCGCCGGCACCGAGGCCACGAGCAGGGCGCCCCACGCGGCCGAGGCCCAGGGAGCCGTGCGGGCCGCCTCCGCCACCGCGTCGGCCGCCCGCGGCGCGAGCGCGAGCGCGAGGAGCGCGAGGAGGAGCGTGGAGACCGAGACCGCCGCCCAGGGCAGGAACCGCCCGAGCGCGCGACCGGGCCACCGGAGGACGAACGCCACCCCCTGCCGGACGCGCCCCCCCACCGCCGCGTCGCCCTCCGCGAGGACCGCGCCCCCGGCCAGCACGTCCCCCCCGACCTGCGCCCCCGGTCCGAGGGCCACGTCCCCGAGGACCGCCACGACGCTCCCGCTCACCTGCCCCAGGACGACGGCCCGGCCATCGAGCACCACGACGTCCTCCCGCACCACGCCCTCCACCCTCGCGCGCCCGTGGAGGACGACCACGGTCCCCGCGGACGCCCCACGGGGCACGAGCACCGAGCCCGAGAGCACGACGACGTCCCGCCCGTCCCCCGACGCCGACGCCTGCCGCAGCGCGGGGGCCGCCCGCCCGCCGAAGGGCGCCAGGGCGGCGGCGAACAGGACGAGGGCGGCCCGGGCCGGCGTTGCCACGGCGTGCATCGTACCGGCGGGCCCGACCGCGAGGTTCGGGGTAGCGTGGTGGCGTGCAGGGAGCCTCGGCCCTCGACCGCTTCTCCCCGCCGGTCCGGAACTGGTTCGCGGCGACCTTCGAGGCGCCGACCGCCGCCCAGGCGATGGGCTGGCCCGCGATCGCCCGGGGCGAGCACACGCTGATCCTGGCGCCCACGGGATCCGGGAAGACCCTGGCGGCCTTCCTCTGGGCGATCGACCGGCTCGCGAACGAGCCGCCCCCCGACCCGCGGGAGCGGTGCCGGGCCCTCTACGTCTCCCCCCTCCGGGCCCTCGCGGTGGACGTGGAGAAGAACCTCCGGGCGCCGCTCGCGGGGATCCGCCACGCGGCCGAGCGCCTCGGCGCGCCCCTCCCCCACGACCCCTCGGTCGCGATCCGCACCGGGGACACCCCGGCGGAGGAGCGGCGGGCCCTCCTCCGCCGGCCCCCCGACCTCCTGATCACCACCCCGGAGTCCCTCTACCTGATGCTCACGTCCTCGGCCCGGGAGACGCTCCGCGGCGTCCGCTGGGTGATCGTGGACGAGATCCACGCCGTGGCGGGGAACAAGCGGGGCGCCCACCTCGCGCTCTCGCTCGAGCGGCTCGAGGCGATCGCCGACCGCCCGCCCCAGCGGATCGGCCTGTCCGCCACCCAGCGCCCGCTGGACGAGGTGGCCCGGTTCCTCGGGGGGCGGACCGAGGGTGGGTGGCGGCCGGTGACCGTGGTGGACGCGGGCGGCCGCAAGCCCCTCGAGGTCGAGGTGGTGGTGCCGGTCGAGGACCTGGCCCGCCTCGTCCGGCGGGCCGCGAACTTCGCCGAGCTCCCCGACGACCTCCTCGAGGCCGTCCTCGACCTCCTGGCCGGCCGCTACCCCTCCGACGCGTTCGCCGGGCTCCGCCCCCGGATCGCGTGGGACCGCGCGCGGGGGACGGTGCGGGGCCGCGAGGGGGCGCGCCGCCTCGCGGTGACGAACCCCGGGACCATCCCGGACCTCGGCCTGTTCGGGGTGTTCCTCCCCGACGGGACCAGGGTCGGCGAGCTGGACGAGGAGATGGTGTTCGAGAGCCGGCCCGGCGAGGTCTTCGTCCTGGGGGCGTCGTCGTGGCGGATCGAGGAGATCACGAGGGACCGGGTGATCGTCACGCCGGCCCCCGGCGAGCCGGGGAAGACGCCCTTCTGGCACGGCGACGCGCCGGCCCGGGAGCCGGAGCTCGGCCGGGCGCTCGGCGCCCTGGTCCGCGAGCTCGCCGAGGCCCCCGCGGACCGGGCCCTGGCCCGGCTCACCGAGGAGCACCGCCTGGACCCCCTCGCCGCGCGGAACCTCCTCGCCTACCTCGCCGAGCAGCGGGAGGCGACGGGCGCCCTCCCTGACGACCGGACGATCGTCGTCGAGCGGTTCCCCGACGAGCTCGGGGATCACCGGGTCTGCGTCCTCACGCCGTTCGGCGAGCGGGTCCACGCCCCGTGGGCCCTCGCGATCGAGCGGCGGCTCTCGGAGCGGCTGGGGGCGCCGGTCCAGGCGCTCTGGAGCGACGACGGGATCGCGATCCGCCTCCCCGAGGCCGTGGACCGGGTGCCCACCGAGGACCTCCTGTTCGACCCCGAGGAGATCGAGGAGCGGGTCGTGGAGGCCCTCCCCGGGAGCCAGCTCTTCGCCGCCGTCTTCCGGGAGGCCGCGGCCCGGGCGCTCCTCCTCCCCCGGCGCCGGCCCGGCCAGCGGACCCCCCTCTGGATGCAGCGGCAGCGGGCGGCCGACCTCCTCGCCGTGGCCTCGACCCACCCGGGCTTCCCGATCCTCCTCGAGGCCACCCGGGAGTGCCTGCGGGACGTGTTCGACGTGCCCGCCCTCCGGGAGCTCCTCCGCGACGTCCGGGCCCGCCGGGTCCGGGTGGTGGCGGTCGACACCCCGCGGGCCTCGCCGTTCGCCCGCTCCCTCGTGTTCCGCTGGACCTCGGTCTACATGTACGAGGGCGACGCGCCCCTCGCGGAGCGACGGGCCCAGGCCCTCGCGCTCGACCGCGACCTGCTCCGCGAGCTCCTCGGTGCCGAGGAGCTCCGGGAGCTCCTCGACCCCCGCGCGGTCGAGGAGCTCGAGCTGGAGCTGCAGGGGCTCGCCGAGGGGCGGCGGGCGCGGGGGCCCGACGACCTCCACGACCTCCTGCGCCGGGTGGGTGACCTCACGCCGGCGGAGGTCCGCGCGCGGTGCGCGGGGGACCCCGACCCGTGGCTCCGGGCCCTCGAGGCGGAACGGCGGGTGGTGCGGGTCCGGGTGGCGGGCGAGGAACGGATCGCGGCGGCCGAGGACGCCGCGCGCCTCCGGGACGCGCTGGGGGTGGTGCTCCCACCGGGCCTGCCCGCCGCCTACACCGAGCCGGTGGCGAGGCCCCTGGTGGACCTGGTGTCGCGGTACGCCCGGACCCACGGCCCGTTCCTCGCCTCGGAGGCGGCGGCCCGCCTGGGGGCCCCGGTGGAACGGGTCCGGGAGGTCCTCGCGGCGCTCGAGGCGGAGGGGCGGGTGGTCCGGGGGGAGTTCCGCCCGGGGGGCGTCGAGCGGGAGTGGTGCGACGCGGGCGTCCTGCGGGCGCTCCGCCGCCGGTCGCTCGCGCTCCTTCGGAGGGAGGTGGAGCCCGTCGAGGCCGCCGCCCTCGGCCGCTTCCTCCCGGCCTGGCAGGGCATCACCGCCCCGCGGTCCGGCCCCGACGCCCTCCTCGAGGTCCTCGGCCAGCTCCAGGGCGCGGCGATCCCGGCCTCGACGCTCGAGGCGGAGGTCCTCCCGCTCCGGGTGCGCGGCTACCTCCCGGCCGACCTCGACGCGCTCCTCGCGGCGGGCGAGGTGGTCTGGGTCGGGGCGGGGCGGATCGGCGCCGAGGACGGCAGGGTCGCGCTGCTGTTCCGAGACCGGGCCCCGTACCTCGCGCCGGCCGCCGCCGAGGCCCGGCCGGAGGGAGCCGTCCACGACGCGATCCGCCGCCACCTCGCGGAGCGCGGGGCGTCGTTCTGGCCCGAGCTCGTCCGCGCCGCCGGGACCGCCGACGAGCGGGTCGTCCTCGGGGCGCTCTGGGACCTGGTCTGGGCGGGGGAGGTGACGAACGACACCCTCGCGCCGCTCCGCTCCTACCTCGCGGCGGGCCGGCGCGCCCCGCGACCGGGTCGGC
>DATLZM010000022.1:0-1528 GCA_035573995.1 Actinomycetota bacterium
CCGGCGGTTGCGCGGCCCGCGGGCTGAGCTCCGGACGAGGAGGAGGGCATGGACGCGAGGACGTGGCTCGAGGCCTACCGGCGAGCGTGGGAGGAGCGGGACGCGGACGCGGCGGCGGCCCTGTTCACCGACGACGCGACCTACCGGGTGAACATCTTCCAGGAGCCCCACCGCGGGCGCGACGGCGTGCGCCGCTACTGGGCGCAGGTGACCCGGTCGCAGGCGGACGTCCGCGTCGCGATGGGGGAACCCTTCGGGGAGGGGGACAGGGTCGCCGCGGAGTTCTGGACCCGGATGCGGGTCGACGGCGACGAGGTCTCGCTGGCCGGCTGCCTGCTGCTCCGGTTCGACGAGGACGGCCTGTGTCGCTCCCTGCGCGAGTACTGGTTCTCCGAGCCCGGGGCACGTCGGCCGCCCCCCGAGTGGGGGACCTGAGCCGGCGCCGAGCCCCCGCCGCCAGGCTCCCCTGCGGCCTCCGCGGTCCCGGCGGGGGGCCAGATCCGGGCGCTTCCTGGGACGGCCCGCGTGGCCGTATACTGCCCGCGGAAGCTCGTCTTCGGGGCGGGGTGGAAGTCCCCACCGGCGGTGACAGTCCGCGACCCCCCGGGAGCCACCCGGGGGTGGACCCGGTGCAACTCCGGGACCGACCGTGAGAGTCGGGATGGGAGAGGACGGGCGCACGGGCGCCGCGCGGTGCCGTTCGCCTCCCTTCCCCTCCCCGTCCCGGGAAAGGCAGGTCGTGGACGACCGCGCGTACATGCGCAGGGCGCTCGAGCTCGCCGAGCGGGGACGGGGCCTCGTCTCGCCCAACCCCCCGGTCGGGGCCGTCGTCGTGGCCGGGGGCGAGGTCGTGGGCGAGGGCTGGCACGAGGGTCCGGGCTCGCCCCACGCGGAGGCCGTGGCCCTCCGGGCCGCGGGGGACCGGGCGCGGGGGGCCACGCTCTACTGCACGCTCGAGCCCTGCGACCACCACGGCCGGACGCCCCCGTGCACGGGGGCGATCGTGGCCGCCGGGGTGGCCCGGGTGGTGGCCCCCCTCCGTGACCCGAACCCCATCGTCGACGGGCGGGGGTTCCGGGCCCTCCGCCGGGCCGGGATCCGTGTCGAGGTCGGGGTGGGCCGGGCCGGGGCCCGGCGGCTCCTCGAGCCCTACGCGAAGCACGTGCGCACCGGCCTGCCCTTCGTGACCCTCAAGCTCGCGGCGACCCTGGACGGGAAGGTGGCCGCCCGGGACGGGTCCTCGCGCTGGATCACGGGGGAGGCGGCCCGCGCCGACGCCCACCGCCTCCGGGCCGCCGTGGACGCGATCGCGGTGGGGGCCGGGACGGCGCTCGCCGACGACCCCGCGCTCACCGTCCGCGACCCGGCGTACCGGGGAGGGCCGAAGCTCAGGGTCCTGGTCGACGCGCGGGGGCGGGTGCCGCCCCGCGGCCGGCTGTTCGACGGGGCCGCGCCGACCCTCGTCGCCACCACGGAGGCGGCGGGGCGGGAGGTCCGGGAGGCGTGGCGGGCGGCCGGGGCGGAGGTC
>DATLZM010000023.1:0-7342 GCA_035573995.1 Actinomycetota bacterium
GCCCGGCGGGCCGACCGAGGTAGCTGCCCGCCGGGCGCCCCCCGCCGTTCAGCGGACCTCGAGCGTCGTCCTCACCGGCACCGGGTTCGCGATGATGTCCAGCACCGGCGAGGTCTCCTGGACGTACCGGCAGAGCTCCTCGAGCTCCTCCCGCGAGGCGTTCGCGGCCCGGATCGTGGCCTTCACGCGGATCGCCGTGAATCCGGGCCGGGGCCCGTCCACGATCCCCACGAAGTTCCGGAGGTCGAGGTCGCCCTCCAGCTCGTAGCCGACCTCCTGGAGCTCGTAGCCCCTGGCCGCCGCGTTGTAGACCACGCCCACCGTGTAGCAGAACCCGAGCGCCGCGAGGACGAGCTCCACCGCGTTCGGCCCCCGGTCGCCGCCCAGGAGCACGTCGGGCTCGCAGCCCGTGAGCTCGTGGGTCCGGGCGTGCGGGACCTCCTGCCCGGCGTGGACGAACGAGGAGATCCTCGCTCGGCTCGTGCTGCCGCCCTCCCAGGTCGTCCCGGCCTTGAACGTGAACCGGGCGATGCCCGGGTCCTGCCCGATCGCGTCGATCGTCCCGACCAGCCGCCCGACGTCCACCCCGTTCCTCACCGCGACTGTCGCCATGGCCATCCCCTCCTTCCCTCGTCGGGGGCCGCCCCGTCCGGACGGCCCGTGACCGATCCCGCCCCCCTCACGACGCCCGCGGCCGGGCCAGGATCCCCAGGAGCGCGAGGAGCGCGCCGACCACGAAGATCGCCACCGCCAGGTAGATCAGGCCGAGGTGGCCCGCCGTGTCGAAGTGGTTCGGGTAGTGGGCCGGCAGCGCCACGGCCAGCCCCAGCACGGGAGCGGCCACGGCGCCCACCCAGGCCCAGCGCTCTCCGCGCCGGACCCCGTACGCCACGAGGAACAGCACCGCGAGCCCGGTGGCGGCGATGAAGCCCGACACCGCGATGTGCAGGTGCGAGACGTACTCGAGGAGCGACGGGCTGAACGCCCGGATCTCCTCCCTCCCCACGTCCACCTCGTTCGGCCCGATGCCGAGCTCGAGGAAGGCGTCGGTGAAGTTCCGGACGAAGAAGATCACCGCGTAGCCGATGAACCCGACCGCGGCCAGGCCCATGAGCCAGCTCCCCGCCCTGAGGGCCTGCCCCCCGGCCCGCTCCTCCGCCCGGCCGCCGATCGCTGTCGTCGCCATCGATCATCCCCCCTCCGCCGCCTCCACCGTCACCGTCGTCCCGAAGGCCCGCTCCGCCGGCGGCAGGAAGAGCGCCTCCACTCCGCCGTGGCCCACCGAACATCCGCCTCCGACCGACCTGGACGGAGCGGGGGGACCTCTCATTGCGTCGCGGAGCGGATGCAATAAGGTCGGGGTCGCGGACGTCTGCACGGTGGGGCGGGTGACGAAGGACGGAGGCGGGTGCTGGAGGCGGAGGCGCCGCGGTCGAAGGAGGCGTTCGAGGCCCTGGCCAAGGCGGCCATCCCCGGGCTCTACGCGCTGGCCCGCCGGCTCACGGACCGCGGCGCCGAGGACCTCGTGCAGGAGTGCCTCCTCCGCGCGTACCGCGCCTACCCGGCCCTCGAGGACGAGGGGGCCGGCCCCGCCTGGCTCCGGCGCATCCTCGTGAACGCCTTCCGCGACCGGCTGCGGAAGGAGGCGCGGAGCGTGGACGAGGTCGCGGTCG
Organism: Actinomycetota bacterium; assembly: GCA_035573995.1. Lineage (GTDB taxonomy): Bacteria > Actinomycetota > UBA4738 > UBA4738 > HRBIN12 > DATLZM01. The sequence goes on from DATLZM010000023.1 coordinate 1,674, forward strand.
AGGACGTCGAGGGCTTCTCCCTCTACCGGACCCTGGCCGAGGAGGATCCCTTCCCCTACTCCGACAGCCTCCACCTCGATTTCCTCCGCGCCTTCGGGCGGGAGGACGTCCGGGCGGTGCTGCTCCGGCTCCCGGTGCGGTACCGCGCGCCGCTCGTCCTGCGCTACATGGAGGGCTTCTCGACGAAGGAGATCGCACGGCTGCTCGAGCTCCCGCTCGGCACCGTCCTCGCCCAGCTCCACCGAGGGCGGAAGCTCTTCGAGCGGGAGCTGTGGGCCTACGCGAACGAGACCGGGCTGTTGGTGAAGGGAGCGGAACGGTGACGGAGGACGCGCGGCTCATCCCGTGCTCGGAGGCGGTGAGGCAGCTCTGGGACTACCTGGACCGGGCCCTCTCCCCGGAGGATCAGGCCCGGATCGAGCAGCACCTCGCGTTCTGCCGGAGGTGCTGCGGCGAGCTCGAGTTCGCGAGGGAGCTCCGGGCCTTCCTCGCCACGCACGCGGCCGATGAGATCCCGCCCCAGGTCCGGGACCACCTGGAGCGCTTCGTGGCCGACCTCGGGGAGTGAGGACGATGGCGCAGGACCTGTTGTTCCAGCAGGAGATCAAGCGGGCGGTGCGGCGGGCCTACGAGGCGATCGAGCGCGGGGCGGGGGAGCCCGTCGCGCGGCGCCTGTACACCGAGGCGCAGCTGGCGGCGGTGCCGGCCGGCGCGATCGAGTGGGCCCTGGGGGTTGGGAACCCCGTCCCCCACGCGGAGCTCCGGCCGGGCGAGGCCGTCCTGGACCTGGGCTCGGGGGGCGGGATCGACACGATCCTCGCCGCGCGGGAGGTGGGTCCCACCGGGCGCGCGGTGGGGATCGACATGCTCGACGAGATGGTCGAACGGGCCACGGCCCACGCCCGCGAGGCCGGCGTGGAGGCCTGGACGGAGTTCCGCCGCGGGGAGATGGAGGACATCCCGCTCCCCGACGGGAGCGTGGACGTCGTGATCTCGAACGGCGTGATCAACCTCTCCCCCCGGAAGTCGCGGGTGCTCGCCGAGATCCACCGGGTGCTCCGGCCGGGGGGGCGACTGTGCGTGGCCGACCTCACGGTCGAGGAGGACCTGCCGCCCGAGATCCTGGCGAGCGACGCGGCCTGGGCGGGGTGAGTGTCCGGCGCCATGGCGGAGCGTGTCTTCGCCCGGAAGATGGAGAAGGCGGGGTTCACGGACGTCCGGATCGGCGAGAAGGTGCCCTACGGGATCCGCGATGCGGCCCTCTACCCGCTGTTCACCCCTGAGATCATCGAGCTCATGGAGCGCCTGATCCCGCGGGAGCGTCAGGACCGGGTGGCGATCGGGGTGATCGCCAGGGCCCGGAAGCCGTGAGGGAGGGCCGCCCCGGCCCGGCTCGACCCCGGCACCGCGCCGGGCGTGGATGACGCCGGGACCCGGGCCCCACGCCTTCGCCTCCCCGAAGTCGAGGAACACCGCCGGTTCGTCGCCCACCACCCAGGCGTCGTGCCCGGGAGAGACCCGCCACAGCTCACCGGCCGCCTGCTCGCCCTCGGTCCCATCGTCCATCCGGGAAGTGGATGCGGCCGGACGGCACGTACAGGACGTGGTCCTTCGGACAGCTCTCCGTCCCCACGGAGGGCTTCCGGGACTCCGACCATCGCCGTCCCGGTTCCAAGGTGGCCCGATGGACCACGCCACCCCCGAGCCGGTACACCTCGATGGCGGGTCCACCCGCTGCCTTGACAGCTGGGCCGCAGGCCGGGTAGCGTTCGCAGGTGCAAATCCGACCTTCGAGATCGGATACCTCGGAGCGATGATCCCAACGCGGTGCGCAGGGCTCGTCGGGGCGATGATCCCGTCCCGGATCTGCGGCTGTAGCCCCTCGCCCGCCCCGGTCGGGGGCGGGGCGACGCGCCGCCCCACCTGAGCATCGCGCGACCGCCGCTCCCCCTCGACCCGGGGCCCCCGCCGACGCACGTCCGGTGGCGAGGAGGGAGCGATGGCCCTACGTCAACGACCCACGGCGGTCCGGCCCGAGCCGGACTGGGACCTGGTACTCAAGCGGAACTCAATCGAGCGGCTCAAGCGGGAGCGCTTCCCGCTCGACGTCCGCGATGAGCTGCCCCGCCTCATCGAGCTCGGCTACGAGGCGGTGCCGGAGGAGGACATCGTCCGGCTGAACTGGTGGGGCCTCACCCACGACAAGCCGAAGGTCGGGACGTTCATGGTGCGGATCAAGGTCCCCGGCGGCCTGATCCGCCCCGCCCAGCTCCGCGCGGTCGGCGAGATCGCGCGCCGCTACGGGCGGGACGAGGCGGAGCTCACCACGCGCCAGGGGATACAGCTCCACTGGGTCCGCCTCGACCAGCTCCCCGAGGTCCTCGCGGCGATCGAGGCGGCCGGGCTCACCACGGTGGGCGGCGAGGGCGACACGGTCCGCAACATCACGGGCTGCCCCGTGGCCGGCATCGACCCCGACGAGCTCTTCGACGTCCGCCCGGTGATCGAGGAGGCGGCGCGGTTCTTCTACGGGAACCGCGACTACTCGAACCTCCCCCGCAAGCACAAGTACACGATCTCGGCCTGCCCGGCCCAGTGCAACGCGCCCGAGATCCACGACGTCGCGCTGGTCGGCACGCGGAAGGACGGCCGGGACGGGTTCGCGCTCCGGGTGGGGGGCGGGATGTCGAACACGCCGAGGATCTCCCGGGACCTGGGCGTGTTCGTCCCGGTCGAGGACGCGATCGACGTGCTCCGGGCGGTGACCGACGCCTGGCAGTCGGACCTCCGGTACCGGGTCTCGCGGGCCAAGGCCCGGATCAAGTTCATGGTGGACGACCTGGGCCCGGAGGGGATGCGCCGCCGGGTCGAGGAACGCCTCGGGCGCCCCCTCGAGGACGGCGCGGCCCCGGAGCCCGCCGGGAGCGCCGACCACCTCGGGGTCCATCCGCAGCGCCAGGAGGGGCTCGTCTACGTCGGGATCCCGGTGCCCGTCGGCCGGGTCACGGGCGAGCAGCTCGTCCGGCTGGCCGATCTGCTCGAGGACCTCGGCGCCGACCTCCGCTTCACGCGCCAGCAGAACGCGATCGCGGGCAACGTCCCGGAGGGGCGGCTCGACGACCTCCGGCGGGGCCTCGCGGAGCTCGGCCTCCCGCTCGACCGGCCCGCCTTCGCCCGCGCGGTGGCCTGCACGAGCCACCGGTTCTGCAACTACTCCGTGGCCGAGACCAAGGAGAAGCTCGCCGAGGTGATCCCCCGCCTGGAGGCCCGGTTCGGGGCGGAGGCGGTGGCCGGGCTCACGATCCACATGGACGGGTGCCCCCACGCCTGCGCCCAGCACTGGATCGGCGAGATCGGGCTCCAGGGGACCACGGCGCCCTCCCCGGACGGCGCGGGGAGGGTCGAGGCCTACGACGTGACCCTGGGCGGCGGCCTCGGGCGGCGGGCCCGGATCGGGAGGCCGGTGCTCCGGCGGGTCCCGGCCGAGGAGCTCGACGCCGTGCTGGAACGGCTGGTGGGGGCGTGGCTCGAGGCCCGGACCGCCCGGCCGGACCTCGGGTTCGGCGACTTCGTCGACGCCCGGGGCGACGAGGAGCTCGCGGCCCTCGCCCGGGGCGAGGACGCCCCCGCCCCGGGCCCCACGGCGGCGGCCGGCGTGGCGATCCACGTCCCGGGGCCGCTCCTGCACCTCGTGGGCGGGGCGGACCAGATCGAGGTCCGCGCGGCGACCGTCCGCGAGGCGCTCGCCCAGGTGGCGCGCGACCACCCCGCGTTCGCGCGGGAGGTCCTCCCCGGGGGCGACCTCGCCGAGGCCTACCTGGTGTTCCTGGGCGAGGAGGACGTCCGGGCCCTCCGGGGCCTCGATACCCCGGTCCGGCCGGGCGACCGCATCACGATCCTCGTCGCGATGTCGGGGGGATGACGATGGAGGCCACGGCCGACGCTCGGATCGTCTTCGACGACCTCGAGATCGGGGAGATCGCGGTCGAGCTGGACGACCGAGAGCCCGAGGAGGTGATCGCCTGGGGGCTCGAGACCTTCGGCGACCGGGTCGCGGTGGTGACCGCGCTCCAGGCCGAGGGGATGGCCGTCCTCGACATGGCCGCGCGGATCCGCCCCGACGTGCGGGCCATCACCGTGGACACCGGCCGCCTGCCCGCCGCGACCCTCTCGTTCCTCGAGGAGGTGCGAGCGCGGTACCCCGAGGTCCGGTTCGAGGTCCCGCGGCCCGACCCCGCGGAGGTCGAGGTCATGGTGCGCCGGCACGGCGCCGACCTGTTCCGGACCAGCGTGCCGCTCCGGCTGCTCTGCTGCCACGTGCGGAAGGTCCGCCCGCTGGTGCGCGCCCTCCGGGGCCTCGACGCGTGGTTTACGGGCCTCCGCCGCGAGCAGTGGGCCTCGCGTGCCGCGATCAAGAAGGTCGAGCTCGACCACGACCACGGGGGCATCGTGAAGCTCAACCCCCTCGCCGACTGGACCAAGGAGGAGGTCTGGGACTACCTCCGGGCCGAGGGCGTCCCGGTCCATCCGCTCTACGAGGCCGGCTACACGAGCATCGGCTGCGACCCCTGCACCCGGCCGGTGGCCCCCGGCGAGGACGACCGCGCCGGGCGGTGGTGGTGGGAGGAGGGCGCCCCCAAGGAGTGCGGGATCCACTGCCCGATCGAGACCGGGGGGTTCGAGCACGAGGCCGAGGCGATCCTCCGCGAGGCGCGGACCTCGGCCCGGGACGGGGAGGGGCGGCGGTGATGCCGACCGCGCCGCCCGGGGCGCCCGAGGCCCCCGAGCCGGTCGCGCTCGAGGCCGAGGAGCGCGAGATCGTGGCGGCCATCGCCGCCGCGTACGCGGAGGCGCTCCCCCAGGGGCTCGCCGCCCGCGTCGGGGCCCTGGCCGATGCGGCGCGGGAGGGGACGGTCCCGCCGGACCTCGTCGGCGTCCTGGAGCGGGTCTGCGCGGTGGCCCTCGAGACGGGGCGGGCGAGGGAGCTCGGTCGGGCCGAGGCGGAGTGCGTCCTGGCCGCCGTCTCCCGCCGGACCCCGGCCGGCCGTCGAGCCGCGCGCGCGGTCGAGGAGGTCAACCGAGCGCTCGCACCGCTCGCCGGGCGCCGGCTCCGGTCGGTCCGCGTGGCGACCCCGCTGCCCGGCCGCGCCACGATCGCGATCGAGGTCGAGGGGCTCGCCCTGAGCCTCGCCGTCGGCCCGGACGGCGTCCTCGTCCAGAGCCTCGCCGCGGGGTGAGCGATGGGGTCCTTCGGCTACCCCGCGCTCCTCGAGCTCCGCGGCCGCCGCTGCGTCGTCGTGGGCGAGCGGGCCGTGGCCGAGGGGAAGGCCGAGGCGCTCCTGGCCGGGGGCGCGGACGACGTCCTGGTCGTGGCCCGGGCCCCCCGGGCCAGGCTCGACGCGCTCGCCGCCGACCCGCGGGTCCGCGTGGAGCGCCGGACCTGGCGACCCCGGGACCTCGATGGGGCGTTCCTCGTGATCGGCTGGGACCCCGAGCCCAGCGAGCGGGCCCGGCTCGCCGCCGAGGCCCGCGCCCGCCGGGCCCTGGTGAACGTGATCGACGACCCGCCCAACTGCGACTTCGCCGCCCCCGCGGTGGTGCGCCGGGGCGACCTGGTCCTCGCGATCGGGACCGGCGGCGCGTCGCCCGCCCTCGCCGCCAAGCTCCGG
>DATLZM010000024.1:0-5433 GCA_035573995.1 Actinomycetota bacterium
CGAAGGCCTCCTCCGAGAGGTCGATGATGCGCCCGCCGAACGGTCCACGGTCGTTGATCGTCACGGTGACCCGGCGCCCGTTGTCGAGGTTGGTCACCGTGACCACCGTACCGAAGGGGAGCCAGGGGTGCGCCGCCGTGAGGCCCGTCCCCGGCGCGTGGTACCACGAGGCCTCCCCGACCTGGGTGCCGTGGACCGGGTTCTCCGCCGCGCCGACCAACCGACGGCCGGGGACCGCCGGCTGGAGCACGCGCCGCCACAGGAGCACGCGGGCGACGACCCGCCCGTCGACCCGGCGGATCCGGTACGCCTCGAGGAGGACGCCCGGCTCGCCCCGCCGCTCCAGCCGGACCTCACCGGGCGGGAGCGCGTGGGTCCGGACGGTGACGACGGGGGGCGGGATCGGCCGCCGGACGTGGCGGATGGCCACCTCCACGTCCACGTAGCGGATCCGCATGTAGGGATGGAGGGGGGTGCTGGGCGACGGGAGCACGCGGTCCCGGTCGTCGAGCTGGATCCCCATGGCCGAGAGGAGCTCCCGGACCGTGGACGCGTTGGTCAAGACGCCGCGTTCCTTCCCCGACACGACGACCCGCGCGCCAAGCACCCGGGAGGGCTCGACCGACCAGCCCGCGGAGGACAGGTCCTCGGTCGGCTGCACCGCGAGCTTCGCGAAGGGCCCGACCGGCCCCGTCGCCCAGACCCCCACACCTCCGTGGTCGATCCGGACGTCGTACGCCCCGCCCCGATCGACCACGATCGTCATCCCGTCGGAGAGCGGCGTCCCCGGCGGGGGCTGCACCAGGTCCCCCGCGTCCAGGGTGATGCCCTCCCCGGCGAGGAGCTGCCCGACGTTCGACGAGAGCGTCCGCACGGCCTCCGGCTGGCCCTCCACCACGAGGGTCACGTGCTTCCAGGCGGCGAGGTAGGCGCTGCCCCCGAGGATCGCCACGGCGGCGAGGGTGGTCCTGTGGATCGCCCTCCTGATCCGCAGCCTGCGGACCCGCGTCGCGCGAACCGAACCCAACCTTCCTCCCGATCGAGGAAGGCTCCGGGGGGAAGCACCGGCGGGGCCGGACCGAAGCCTCCATGCGGACGAGCCCGGACCCTACCAAACCCTCAACCCTCACTGCAAACTTGAAAGTGAACGCGTGTTCGACGCCCGAGGCGCCGTCGCGAACGGCGGCCGATCAGCGCAGCCCGGGGAAGGCCCGCCGCGCGTTCGCCGACACCGCGCGGGCCACCGCCCCGACCTCCTCGTCCCGCGCGCGGGCGAGGGCGGCGACCACGAGGCCCACGTTGGCGGGCGCGTTGTCGCGGCCGCGGAGGGGCTGCGGGGCGAGGAACGGGCTGTCGGTCTCGACGAGGATCCGGTCCAGGGGCAGGGTCGCGGCCGCCTGCCGGAGGTGGTCGTTCCCCGGGTAGGTGAGGTTACCGGCGAACGAGACGAAGTAGCCGCGCGAGGCGCACTCCCTCGCCACCTCGCGATCGCCGGAGAAGCAGTGGAGGATCACGCGCTCCGCCCCTCCCTCCTCGAGGAGCCGGAGGACCTCCGGCCACGCGTCCCGGCAGTGGACGACGAGGGGCTTGCCGCTGTCGCGCGAGAGCCCGATGTGGGCCCGGAAGGCCCGCTCCTGGTCCTTTCGGGGGGAGAGGTCGCGGTGGAAGTCGAGGCCCGTCTCCCCCACCGCCACGGACCAGGGGGTTCGCGAGCATCTCCTCGATCGCGGCCCCCGCCGCCGCGTCGAGGTCGGACGCCGTGTGCGGGTGGATCCCGGCGGTGGCGAACACCCCGCGGAACCGCTCGGCGAGCTCCAGCGACCGACGGCTCGAGGCGGGGTCGATGCCCACGCAGACCACGGTGGCGACCCCCGCGGCGCGGGACTCCGCGACGACCTCGGCCGGGTCGCGGCCCAGGAGGAACAGGTGGCAGTGGGAGTCGATCAACCCGTCCTGGACCGCCGCTCGAAGGTTCGCCCGTTCCATCGGCGGCGAGGATACGCGGTCTCGAGGTTCGGTCGAAGCCGGAGGGGCCCGGCGTGGGAGCCGATCGGTCCGCGCTCGACCCGCACTTCAGGCGAGCTGTCCCACGTGAAACGCCACGGCGGCGAGCATCGACCCTGGGTGGAGGCACGGACCGGGACCGCCCGAGCCCGGGCCGGCCGACCTCCACCGGCGGGAGAGCCTTCGGGCGCCGGGCCCTCGGCTCAGGGCTCGACGCGGGGGAAGAGCGGCTCGCCGCGCGCGATCCGGGTGCCGGGCCGGAGGCCGCCCCAGGCCGCCGCGCCGGGCAGCCGCTGGGACTCGAGGGGCTCGGGGATCCCGAGCTGCGCCCACAGGCGGGCCGCCGCCCGCGGCATCACGGGGGAGAGCAGCACGGCGAGGACCCGGAGCGCCTCGGCGGCCACGTAGAGGACCGTGGCGGTCTCGGCGCGGCTGCCGGGCTCCCGGGCGAGCTTCCAGGGCTCGACCTCGACCAGGTACTGGTTCGCCCGGCCCACGATCTCCCACACCGCCGCGAGGGCCTGGGTCAGCTGGACCTCGAGCATGAGGCGGTCGTAGCGGGCGGCCACCTCCTCGACCGTGCGCGGCAGCCCGCCGTCCAGCCCCTCGACCACCGGCTCGGGCACCACGCCCTCGAAGTAGGAGTCGAGCATCGCGAGGACCCGGCTCGCCAGGTTCCCCAGGCCGTTCGCGAGGTCGGCGTTGTGGCGCTCGACCATCGACTCCCACGAGAAGCTCCCGTCCTCGCCCCAGCGGACCTCCCGGAGGAAGTAGTAGCGGTAGGAGTCGACCCCGAAGGCGTCCAGGAGCTGGAAGGGGTGGATCCCGGTGAGCCTCGTCTTCGACATCTTCTCCCCGCCCACGAGGAGGAACCCGTGGGCCCAGACGCAGCGCGGGGGCTCGACCCCGGCGGCCATGAGCATCGCCGGCCAGTAGACGGCGTGGAACCGGAGGATGTCCTTGCCCACGAAGTGGACGTCGGCCGGCCAGACCGCGGCGAACCGGTCCGGGTCCGCCCCGTAGCCCGCCGCCGTGAGGTAGTTCGTGAGCGCGTCGAACCAGACGTAGCAGACGTGCTTCGGGTCCCAGGGGAGGGGGATCCCCCAGGAGAACGAGGTCCGCGAGATCGAGAAGTCGCGGAGGCCGCCCCGGAGGAGGCCCAGGACCTCGTTCAGGCGGACCTCGGGCCGGACCGCCTCGGGGTGCCGCGCGTAGTGCTCGAGGAGCCGCTCCCGGTAGGCCGAGAGGCGGAAGAAGTAATTCTCCTCCCGCATCAGCTCGGCGGGGCGGCCGTGGACCGGGCAGTTCCCCTCGACCAGCTCGTCCTCGGTGTAGTAGGCCTCGCAGGAGACGCAGTACCAGCCCTCGTAGGTCCCGAGGTAGATGTCGTCCCGGCCGTTCCCGTACACGGCGCTCAGGAGCTCGCGCACGGCCGTCTCGTGCCGGGGCTCGGTGGTGCGGATGTAGTCGTCGTAGGAGATGTCGAGCCGCTCCCAGACCTCCCGCCACCGCGGCTCCATCCCGTCCACGAAGGCCTTGGGGTCGACCCCGGCCGCCTCCGCCGCCCGCTGGAGCTTGAGGCCGTGCTCGTCGGTCCCGGTGAGGAAGAAGACGTCCTCGCCGCGGAGCCGGTGGTAGCGGGCGACGACGTCGGTGGCCACGGTGGTGTAGGCGTGCCCGATGTGCGGCACGTCGTTGGGGTAGTAGATCGGCGTCGTGACGTAGAAGACGCGCGCCCCCATCGGCGGGGCATCCTACACGGCCTGCGGCCCTGGCCCCGCGGCCCGCGCCGTGTGATGATGCGCGCGACCGTCCGAAGGAGGTGGTGCCATGGCCGACCCGTCCGGCGCTCCCGAGCAGCTCGCCCGCGGCGCCATCGGGCTCCGGGAGGTCCTGTTCCAGTCGATCACCCACATGGCCCCCGCGGCGGCGGTGGCGTTCTCGATCCCGGTCGGGGCGAACTTCGCGGGCGGCGCCCTGCCGCTCGCCGTGATCCTCGCCCTCGTGGCATGCGTGCTGGTCGCGATCTCGATCGGCGAGCTCGCGAAGCACCTGCCGTCGGCGGGGAGCTTCTACACCTACGCCTCCCGGGGCCTCCACCCCGCCGTGGGCTTCCTCGTGGCGTGGGGCTACGCGTTCGTCGAACCGTTCGTCGCCCCGCTCCTCTACCTGATCCTCGGCGTGACCGTGGCCGGGACGCTGAACGCTGAGTTCGGCTGGTCCGCCGACCTGTGGTGGATCTGGGCCCTCGCGGGCGCGGTGGTGGTCTTCGCCCTCGGGTACCTCGGGATCCAGGTGTCGGCGCGGACCGGGACCGTGCTCGGCGTGTTCGAGATCGCCGTCTTCGCGCTCCTCGGGCTCTGGCTCATCGTGCGGGCCGGGGACGGGAACACGCTCGCCGTGTTCGGCACCCGGTACGCCACCGTCGAGGGGTTCGAGGGCTTCGCCGGGGTCTTCGCGGCCTCGATCTACACGATCCTCGCGTTCATCGGGTTCGAGGCGGCCGCCCCGCTCGCGGAGGAGACCCGCGACCCCCACCGGACGATCCAACGGGCGGTGGTCTACTCCGCGATCGGCATCGGGCTCTTCTACGTCCTCACCACCTACGGGGCCACCGTGTTCTTCGGGCCGGACCGGATGGCCGGGTTCCAGGCCGCCGCCGGCGGCAACCCGTGGGAGGGGATGGCGCGGCGGGTCTGGGGGGCCGGCTGGGTGCTGGTCTTCCTGGCCATCGCGAACTCGGCCATCGCCAACTCCAACGCCGGGGCCAACGCGGCCACCCGCACCTGGTACGCGATGGGGAGGATCCGGCTCCTGCCGCGCGCGCTGGCCCGGGTCCACCCGCGGTACCGGTCGCCGCACGTCGCCGTGACCGTCCAGTTCGTCGTGGGGCTGGTGCTGCCGCTCTGGCTCGGGTTCCAGTACGACCCGATCACCGCGTTCTCGCTCCTCGCCACGATCCTCGTGATCGTCGTGATCGCGATCTACATGGTCGTGAACCTCTCCTGCATCGCCTACCACTTCCGGTTCCGGCGCCACGAGGCGAACCTCGTCCTCCACGGCCTCGTGCCGCTCCTCGGGATCGTGGCCTTCGTCCCCGCGCTGCTCACGGCCGCGGGGGTCCCGGTGTTCGCGTTCATCGCCCGGCTCCCCCACCCCCTGTCCCTGTCGGGGCCGGTCGCCGGGCTGTGGATGCTCCTCGGGCTCGCCTACCTCGCGTGGCTCTCGGCCCGGGACCCGCAGCGGATCAAGGACACCGGGAAGGTCTTCCTGGAGGAGGAGCCGACGGCGGTCTGACGGCGGCGACGCCTGCCCGGGGAGGGTACTAGTCCGTTACGGACTAGATGCCCCGGGCGCGCCGCGGGGCGGCGCCGCGGGCCCGTCCGCCTCCACCAGGGCCCGGTAGAGCCGGTTCGCGGAGGCGCCGTG
>DATLZM010000025.1:0-9266 GCA_035573995.1 Actinomycetota bacterium
GGCGGCGCGGGGGGCGTCGGCCCGGGCGCGGGCGGCGGGCCCGCCGGCGCCTCCGCCGGCGCGAACGACACCCTGGGCGGTCCGGCCTCCCTGATGGCCTCCTCGATCTCGAAGAACTCCTCCTCCCGGAACCCGAAGGCCCCCGCGACGAGGTTCGAGGGGAACGACTGCACCCGGCGGTTGTAGTCCCGCACGTTCGCGTTGTAGAAGCGGCGCGCCGTCTGCAGACGGTCCTCGGTGTTCGCGAGCTCCGCCTGGAGCTGGAGGAAGTTCTCGTTGGCCCGGAGCTGGGGGTAGTTCTCGGCCACCGCGAAGAGCTGCCGGAGGGCGGCGACGAGCGGACCCTCGGCCGCGGCCTGCTCCGCCGGGGAGCCGGTGGCGGCGGTGGCGGCGGCCCGGGCCCGGGTGACCTGCTCGAACACCTCCCGCTCGTGCGCGGCGTAGCCACGCACCGTCTCGACCAGGTTGGGGATCAGGTCGTAGCGGCGGCGGAGCTCGGTGTCGATGTTCGCCCAGGCGTCGCGGATCAGCTGGCGCTGGGAGACGAAGCGGTTGTAGGAGACGATCCCGGCCACCGCGAGCAGCACCGCGAGCCCGACCACGATCCAGAGCGCTTCCACGGTCACGCCCTCCCTTCCCGGGGGTCGCCCACGAGCCTACCCCGCCGCGAGGGGGTAGAGGTCGAAGACGACCCGCGGCACCCGCTCGCGGAAGCCCTGCAGCGTGCCGAGGAGCGGGACGAGGTCGAACGGCGCCCGCCGCCTCGAGTAGCAGAGCAGCCACCGCCCGCACACCTCGAACGAGAACTCCCCGGGCACCGTGAGCAACCAGTCCATCATCCGGGCGTCCACGAACGCGTGGGCGAACCGCCGGTCCTCCCCCTTCACGTTGAACCGTCGGTTGAACTCCTCGGACTCGAACTCGAGGTCGCGGAGCGCCAGGTGATCGGCGAGGCGCGTGAGGAGGTTCTCCCGCTCGAGCCGCAGGGGCGAGCAGGCGGCCTCGATCTCCGTCACTGCGCACGAGAAGTGGCGGTAGGAGCGGGACCGCCGGCCCTTCGAGGTCTGCTGCTCCTCGTAGTACCAGTAGTCGAACGCCCGCACCGGCATGCCCTGCCACGTGCCCCACAGGACGTTCTCCACGCCCCGCCCGTCCCCCCGGCGGAGGAGCGCGAACGGGTAGCCCAGGCAGCCGAACGGATCGACCGGCGCGAACGAGAGCCCGAGCTGGGAGGCCGCGAGCGCGAGCTCCTTCCTGCGCTTCGCCTTGAGGTACCAGGACAGCCAGACCCCGAGGAGGATCAGCCCGAGGAGCCCGATGAAGATCAGCGCGTCCATCGTCGCGGGTATCGGTAGTCGAACCGCCCCGGTGAAGCAAGGGGGCGACCGCGCGCGCCGCTCCCCGGAGCGGCTCCACGGCGACCCGCCGCAGCTGCACGGCTCCGGCTCGGATCAGCGGCCGCGGCCGCCGGCGAGCATCGCCACCCCCAGCCCGATCAGGAGCAGCGGGAGCAGGTACCGGGCCCGGAGGTCGAGGACCCCCAGCCGGTCCAGGAGGAAGAGGGTCCCGGCCGCCGCGTAGAACAGCCCGAGGCCCAGCGCGCCCGCGTGGACCCGCCGCTCATCCATGGCGCACCTCGACCTCCCCCAGCCCCACGGACGCCTCGAGGTGGACGAACAGCGGCGTCGCGCCCGGCGGCACGGGTCCCTCCTCCGCCACCCGGAGCTCGGGCCCGAGCCCCTCCTCCCGCCTGCCGAGCAGCCGGACCTCGCCGGCCCCGGCCTGCGCGTGGGCCGTCCCGCGCCATCCCTCCGGGAGGATCACGACGAGCTCGCCCAGGCCGACCCGGGCCTCGACCAGCCGGTTGCGGAGCGCGGAGCCCTCCTCGCCGAGCCCCGTCAGGTCGAGGGTGAGCGAGCCGACCGCGAGCTCGTAGCGGTCCTCCAGCTCGGCCACCGAGGTCGGGCGCTCCACCCGCTCGCCGACGCCACCGGAGAACTGGACCCGCGCGCCGGAGCCCACCGCCAGCAGGACCGTGAGGACGGCGCCCGCCGCGACCAGGACCCCGCTGCTCCGCCCCCGGGCCGCGAGGACGACGAGGGCCAGCCCGACCAGGATGAGGAGCACCGGCAGGGCGAGGCCCCAGGGGATGGAGAGCCCGAGCGCGTCGGCGAGCCAGGCCGCGCCGCCCAGCACGAGCAGGAGCCCGAGGACGATCCGCCCGGCCCCTCGCTCCGGTGGCGCGGGCACGGGGCGCGTGGGCTCGCCCGGGGGCGGCGGGACCGGGCGCGTGGGTTCCCCCGGGGGCGGCGGGACGCCGCTCATCGCCGCCCCGCCGAGGACTGCACGATGATGCCGACCCCGACGGCGATCAGGGCGAGCGGCCAGAGGAAGCGGCCCAGGCTCGGGAACGAGACGTCCACGAGCCACAGCACACCCAGGACGATCAGCACGCCGCCGACCACCAGCCTGAGCGTTTCGCCCGACGAGGGCCGGGCCTCGCCCAGCTCCTCCCCCGGCCCCTCCTCGGGGATGAGGATCCAGGCGACGATGTAGGCGAGGAACCCCCCGCCGCCCGCCAGCGCCAGGACGACGAAGGCGATGCGGAGCAGGACGGGGTCGACGCCCAGGTAGCGCCCGAGCCCGCCGCAGACGCCGCCGATCATCCGGTCGGTGCGGCTCCGCCGGAGCACGCGCGGCCGCTCCCCCTGGGGGGGAACCGATCCCGCGGGTGGGGACGGCTGCTCGTCCACAAGCGCCTACTGTACCCGGAGGTCGGGCACCCGGGTCCCGGGCGTGACCTCGGCGAGCCAGGCTGCCATACGCGATCCCATACGGGCGTCGTCCTGAAGACCACCGTGTACCTGCCCGAGGACCTGAAGCGCCGGCTGGCCGAGCTCGCCGAGCGCCGGGGCACGTCCGAGGCCGCCCTGATCCGCCGGGCCATCGAGGACCTGCTCGAGGGAGAGCGGGGGCCGCGGCCCCGTCTCCCCCGGAGGTGGCGGCCGGCGCGTACCGGCTGGTGGCCTTCGAGCCCGGGGACGTCGCGGAGGCCGTCGCCCTGGTCGACCGGTACCGGGGGTCGAGATCGGCCTGGCCGACGCCTCGCTGGTCGTGATCGCGGCCCGGCACGGCGCGACGCGCCTGCTCACCCTGGACGAGCGGCACTTCCGGGCCATCCGGCCGCTGCGGGGCAGGTCCTTCAGGATCCTCCCCGCCGACGCCTGACCGCGGCCCGCCGGGCGCGGGAGCCGTCGCCCTGGTCCACCGGTGGCGCGCTCCGGACGGGCGTCGCACGGTGGTGCCATGCGGTGTATAGTGCCGCCGTGGGTCGGACGCAGGTCTACCTGGGGCAGGAGGAGCTGGAACTCCTCGATCGCGCGGCAGCGGAGACCGGGGCCTCCCGGTCCGAGCTGATCCGGCGCGCGGTCCGCAGCACGTACGGTGCGCCGGCCAAGGAGGCCCGGCTCGAAGCCCTCCGCAGGAGCGCCGGGAGCTGGAAGGGGAGGCGGTTCACCGGATCGAGCTACGTCGAGGCCGTACGAGGCGACCTGGACGAGCGGCTGCGGCGGATCGGCCTCCGGTGAAGGTCGTCGACACCACCGTCGCCGTGGATCACCTCCGGGGCCTGGCGCGAGCGACCCGGCTCCTCACGGACCTGGTCGCCGCCGGCGAGATCCTGGTGGCGAGCGAGATCACGAGGTTCGAGCTCCTCGCCGGTGTGCGGCCGAGGGAACTCGACGCGCTGGAGGCCTTCTTCTCCGCGCTCGCCTGGGTCCCGGTCGATGAGGAGATCAGCAGGACGGCCGGTGCCCTCGCACGCAGGCTCCGCCGCAGCCACCGGGGCATCGACGACGCGGACCACCTGATCGCGGCGACCGCGCTGGTCCTCGAGGCCGATCTGCTCACCACGAACGTCCGCCGCTTCCCGATGATCGAGGGCCTCCGCCCTCCGTACTGAGCCGGCACGGAAGAGCATCAGGAGCGACGACGCCCTGTTCGCGGAGCTCAAGGCGGAGGCGGCGCGGATCGGCCGCACCCTGACCCAGGTGGTCGAGGAGGCCCTCCGCGAGCCTCCCGAGGACCTCCTGACCCACTCGCACGGTCCCCGGCGAAGCCGCTGCGCGTCGTCGGCCGGGACGCGGGAGGAGATGGGCCCCTCCCTCAGCTCGAGACCTGCGGGTCGGTGAAGATGTCGGTCTGCCCGGACGGCTGCCCCGGCGTGGTCCGCCCGTCCGTCCAGACCGGGTAGGTCACGCTCCCGGAAGCGGCGAGCCCGTTGTAGTCGCCGATGAAGCACCCGCAGGAGAAGAACGACGCGTCCGGGTTCCAGGCCACGTCGCTGACGTCGACGTTGGTCCAGGTGGCGCCGCCGTCCTTCGACACGCCCACGAAGGTCTCGATCAGCTTGTTGCCCGGGTCGTTGCGGTTGTCGTACCAGATCGCGTGGACGGTTCCCGTCGGGTCCACGGCCAGCCACGGGAAGAACTGGTCGTTCGGGGCAGGGGCGCCGGACGGGGTGACGGCGATGACCGACGGGTCCGACCAGGTGGCCCCGAAGTCGTCGGAGACCTGCAGCGAGATGTCGGCGCCCGACGTCCCTCGGTTCACGTTGTTCTGGTAGGCGAAGAGCAGGCGGTCGCGCGTGGGGTCGAACGCGAGGGAGGGCGAGATGGGCAGCCGCGCGTGCTTGGCCGGCAGCAGGTCCTGGCGGTTGGGGTTGTCGGCGAACCGGCCCGGCTCGTCGATGCGGACGGGGGAGGAGAAGGTCGCTCCGCCGTCCGTGGAGCGGGTGAAGAACAGCCCCCGGTCGACCCCGGTGTTGCAGTCCTCGATCACGTAGGCGACGTCGAGCCCCCCCACGTCGTCCACGACCGGGATCGCCCACTGGTTCGCGGACGGGCCGAGGCCCTTGGCCCCTGGCGCGTCGGGCACGACCGCGGTGTGGGACCAGGTCCAGTCGGCGGGGTCCGCGGGGGAGGCGTCGGTGGAGGCGAGCTGCACGGGGCAGTAGTCGCTCCGCCCCGACGCGCCGACCATGTGGAACTTGATGAACGTGAGGTACAAGCGGCCGAACCTGGCGCTGGCCGGGTCGTTGTCGACGGCAAGCAGCTCCTTGTCGTAGAAGACCGACGCGTCGATGGAGCCGTCGGCCCGGATGTTCGAGATCGCGACGGCGGGCGCGAAGGAGTCGGTCCAGGTCCGGCCGCCGTCGGTGGACTTCCACACCTGGACCTCGGAGCTGGGATCGAACGGCGAGAAGCAGAGCGTGGCCAGGTAGAAGGCCGCGTCCCGCAGGCTGTACACGACGGAGGGATCGGATCCGAAGCAGCGCGCTCCGGTCGAGAGCTTGGGGTCCTTGAAGACGCTCCCCCAGGTGGATCCCCCGTCGAAGGTGAAGCCGATCCAGAACCCGTCGCCGCAGTAGTCGTTCGCCGCCGCCACGGCGTTCGAGGGGTCGTTCGGGTTGTACGCGACCGACGTCTCGTTCTGCGGCCTCGGAGGATCGCAGTCCGCGTTCATCTGGACGTCCGCGCCGGCCAGGGGCGACGCGGTCCCTGGGCCGCCTGCGCTCGCTCGTGCCTCGAGCGCGGCGAGGCGGGACCGCGGGCCGACGGAGATCCCTCCCGGGAAGTTGACCACGTGGCGGACCCAGAGGGGTGGCTGGCGGCTGGCCCCGGTCGGCGCCGACCCGCCGAGGGCCGCGGCGACGACGGCGACGACGACCGTGATCCTGGACAGCCCGCGCATCTCTCCCTCCCCCGGGTCCCGGCCGCCCTAGTGGAACGCGATGCGCGCTCGGACGTCAAGGCCCCATCCCGGTGCGGTCGATCGAGGCGGCATCGCCCCGCAGCGGCTCTCACCGCGATGACCCAACCCTGGCTGCACCAGGTCACGGTTCAACTGCCCACAGGATCTGAGGAAGATCGATCTCTGGCCGCTCTTGACGAGGTCCTGCGGCGCTCGTCACGGCTCGACTCGAGCAACCTCGGCACCGGTGCCGGGCGGGGGAGGCGAGGCCTGTGGGTTGCCGAAGGTCGTGGCGACCCACACAGCAGTAGGACCTCCGACCAGCCCGGTCGCCCGCTCTTCGCTGCCGAAAGGGAAGAGTCTGCCAGCGAGCGCGTTGGTGGCGGGGTCGATCTCCCACAGGAGCCCACCCTCCTCGTCCAAGACCCACAGAGAGCCAGCGGCGAACACGGCCTCTCCGTGGAACGAGCCTCCCACCGGCTCGATCCCGGGCACCCCGATGTCCGCCACGACCTGGTCGGTGGATGGGTCGATACGCTGAACGCCCATCGCAACCGCCCACACCGAACCGGAGCCGACGGCCAGCGCTTCCCCGCCGGCGGAGGGGACGGCGATGCTCGCGACTACCTCGTTGGTGGCGGGATCGACCCGGTAGACGGTGGTCTTGAGCGAGGCGCTGAGCTGAGCCACCCAGGCTCCCTCGTTGTCCGCCGCGAGCTCGGTCAACATGCACCCATCGGGGTCCTGGCACGGGATCGGGACGCTGGCGATCAGGCGCAACGAGGCGGGGTCGATCCTGGCCACGGTCCCCTTCGAGGAGTCTGCCACCCACACCGCCCCCGCCCCCACCGCGAGGTCGGAACGTGCGCCCCCGACGACCACGGCTCCGGTCTGCTGCATCGTGCTGGGATCGACCTGGACCACCTCGTCCCCGACGAGCGCCCAGATTGCCGAGTCCGTGCCCACGACGGGGCCACGCGCCCAGGCTGGGAGCGGGCGGGTCCCCACGACCTCCGCGGAGGCCGGATCGACCTGGACCAACGCGCTCTGCTCGACGATCCAGAGAGACCCGCCGGCGAAGAACTGCCCTCCGAAGTCAGGGAGCGGTATGGTGGCGGTCACGCGGGGCCCGCCCCCTGTGGAAACCGCAGTGGCGCTGACCGAGGCCCCGGGAGGTGTGGCAGCCACCATGCGCTGGGACAGGGTCGCGGGGCGCTGGCCTCGCTGCCCTAGGAAGGCCGAGCCCAAGAAGGCCAGGGCCAGCGCGGATGCCGCGAGGGCCATCGCGACCGTCGTCGCCCTTCGGATGCCTCCGGCCACCCTGACCGCCCTGCTCCCTACTCGCCGCAAGTCCCTGTCAATCCGGTCCAGAGGTCCGGCACGAGCGTATCCCACACGCGCCCGAGGGCCCGTCGCCTCCCCGGACCTGGGGCACGCGCACGCGATCTCGCCCCCGGCGGTGGAGAGGCGGGCGTCCTCGTAGCCGCCTCGATGCCCGCGGTGACGCCCGGCCCGCCGCTCGTAGCGGCCGCGCCCGAGGTGGTCCTCCTGCTCCTGCTCGAGGGCCTGCTGCGCGAGGTAGCGCACGCCGAGCTCGACGAGCCGGGAGAGGATGGGCGGCGTGGGACGCGGCCCCCCGTTCACCCCCCGGCCGGGGGTCGGGGGCCCGAACCCGACCGGCCTCGGCGAGCCACGAGCGGAAGTCACGCATCGGCACTCTCCAGCAGGTCCCTCAACCGACGACGAGCCCCGATGGTGCGCACCCCACGTCATGAGGTAGACCCCGGGGCCCGGGGTCCGGTTCCGGAACCGGTCCGGCTTGCTCCGGGCGCGGGCTCAGGGGGATGGCGAGGGTCCGCCCGGGGCCTCCGGCGGGAGGGGGATCACCAGCCGGTCGAGCTCCTCCTGGGCCGCCCGGAGCACCCCCGGGGGAGGGTCCTGGGTCCCGAAGAAGATCGCCACGTCCACGTCGCGACCCCCACCGAGGCCCAGAGCCGGTACTCAGGGACGTCCGGGGAGACCTGGCCCTCCCAGGAGGGCCGGACCTCGAAGTCCGAGAGCTGGAGGGGGAGCTGCCGCGGAGGGAACACGGGGCCCGGCGTGGCCTCGGTCGGTGGGAAGAGGCCCACGACGATCACGATCCCCTCGGGCGGCAGGGTCCGCATCGTCTCCCCAGGCCTCGATGACCACCGGAGGTAGCCATCGGGCGCGAAGTACGAGCGGTCCTCGGGCGCGAACGGGACGTTGGCCGCCCAGGCCGTGGGGGAGCCCACCGCCTCGGGGTCGAAGGACGAGACGTCGGTCGTCGTGGTGAGCGTGTCCCAGCCGGGGGCGGGCTCGAACGTGGGCGGGGCGAAGGGCGAGAGGGCGCGGGCCGCGGGGGGCGAGCCCCCGGGGGAGGGCTCCTCACCAGAGCCCGCCGCCGGCGGCCCGGCCGAGGCGTGGGAGAGCGCCAGGGAGGCGAGGAACGCGCCGACCGCGGCGACGCCGGCGAGCCGTCGGCGGGCCGTGGCGGGGGCCGCTCCCGGATCCCGACCCGGCGCCGTGCCGGAGCGACCCGGCGCCCCAGGTCCGGCCGGCCGGGCGGACCGGCCGACGGCGCGTCCACCCGGGTGCGGTCGGCTGGGTGGATGGGGAGCTCCTTGGCCCGGCACCTCGAGTACCAGACCGGGGCGCCGGGGGTCCGGTTCCGCCCGGGACGCCCGCACCTCGGCCGGGCCTGCCCGGGCCCCGACGCGGAACGATCAGCACGGGGATCGGGGCGCGCCGTCGGACCCCGCCGGGAGGGTCCGATCGGCGTGGTGGAAGTGGGCTCGGTTTCGGCCTCGGGCCGCCTTCCGGGCAGGGAGCGGACCAGGCGGTCCTCCGAAGGGGCTCTCTCGGGCCCAGGCCGTGGCGCGCGGGCCCCCGGTGGCGTCGGCTCCTCAGGCGGGCGTCGCGTTCACGGGAGCGCTGGGGCGTTCATGCCGGGCGATCGAGAAGATCAAGGCGGGTTGTCTCGATCAGCAGGGTTCACGAGGACGAGATGCTGAGCGATCTCGAGGGCCAGTCCGCGATTCACCGCCGAGTTCCGATGCACGCTGACCGCATACATGATCCCGCCTTCGCGCCATCGCAATATGACATGACCGCTGTCCTGAGGCGGGATCCCGTCCTCAGGGCAGACGATCCACTCAGCCGGGTGACCGGCCACCTCCGTGGTTCCCACCTCGCGCTCATGGCCTTCGCAGCCCAATCCTGCCAAATCGACCCTCTCTACCGGGCTGGACCAGATGTTGAGGTGCCCGATGTTGCTGGGAGAGCCGTCGCTGGCGGGGATGCCGGAGTACGTGGCCGGACCTCGGAACACCTCTTGCATCAAGAACGCGCCACCTCTGTTGATTGACACCTAAGGTCCCCAGAGATTGCCACCGGAACTCCCCACCCCGGGGACTGGGGCTGTTGCTCACATCCATGTGATTCAGAGGAGGGACCTCCGCCATCCTGGCGGTCGATCGAGGCACCGGATGGAAGGA
>DATLZM010000026.1:0-11303 GCA_035573995.1 Actinomycetota bacterium
CGGGGCTGGCTGCCGCGCCCGACGGCCGCCCTCGGGGGCGGCCTCCGGCCGGACCGGCCGTCCGGCCCTCCCGCGGTAGGTCGTGGGTGCTCGCATCACCTCCCTCGGTTCCTCGGCTCGACCTCGCCCCTCCGGGCGTCCGCCTCCCTCGGCCCGGACCCCGGGGGCCCTCCGGCTGGCGTGACGGAGGAAGCCTCGGGGCGTTCGGGGGAGGGGGAGCGGGCGGGCATCGCCCGTTCGGGGCCGAACGAGGCTAGCAGCGGGGCCCGGGCCCGCCAACCGCGGCGGGTACTACCATGGGCGCGTGGGCAGGGTCCTCCTCGCCGCCCCCCGGGGGTACTGCGCCGGGGTCGAGCGGGCCGTCGACGCCGTCGAGCGCGCCCTGGCCGAGCACGGGCCGCCCGTCTACGTCCGCAAGCAGATCGTCCACAACCTCCACGTGGTCCGCGACCTCGAGCGGAAGGGGGCGATCTTCGTGGAGGAGGAGACCGAGGTGCCCGAGGGCGCCGTCCTCGTGCTCTCCGCCCACGGCTCGCCGCCCGAGGTCTACCGGAACGCCCGCGCCCGCCGGCTCCTCCTCGTCGACGCCACCTGCCCCCTCGTGACCAAGGTCCACCTCGAGGCCCGGCGGTTCGCGGGGGAGGGGCGGACGATCCTCCTGATCGGCCACGCCGGGCACGAGGAGGTCGTGGGGACCACCGGGCAGGCGCCGGAGCGGACGATCCTCGTCCAGACCGTCGAGGACGCCCGGACCGTGGAGGTCCCCGACCCGGCGAACGTCTCCTACCTCACCCAGACCACGCTCTCCGTCGACGAGACCGAGCGGATCGTGGAGGTGCTCCGCGAGCGGTTCCCGGCGCTCCAGGGACCGCCCCGGGAGGACATCTGCTACGCGACCCAGAACCGCCAGGACGCGGTGAAGGAGGTCGCCCGCCGGGCCGACGTGGTGCTCGTGATCGGCTCCGACAACTCGTCGAACTCGAACCGCCTGGCCGAGGTGGCGCGGGAGCGGGGGACGCCCGCCTACCTCGTGGACGACGAGACCGAGGTGGATCCGGCGTGGCTCGAGGGGGCGGAGACCGTGGGGCTCACGAGCGGCGCCTCGGCCCCGGAGTGGCTGGTGGAGCGCATGCTCGCCTGGCTCGGCGCGCGGGGCTTCGACGAGGTCGAGGAGGTCCGCCTGGCCGAGGAGCACGTCCGGTTCTCGCTCCCCCCGGGCCTCCGCCGGCTCCCCCTCGCGACCCGCTGAGGCGGGCGGGGGGCTCCGCGGCCCGCGACGCTCAGCGCCCGGGCTCGGTGGTCCGGTCCGCCGCGCGCCGGGGCGGGACCCGCACGGCGAGGATCAGCGGGACCGCGGCGAGCTCGAGGGCCACGGCGAAGGCGGCGACGAGGGTGACCGAGGCGCCGTAGAGCGCCCCCATCGCGGCGCTCCCGAGGAACCAGGCGAGCCCGTAGCCGGCCGTGAAGATGCCGTAGGCCGAGGCGCGGCGCCCGGGCCGCACCATGGGGGCGACGGTGGCGGGGACCACCGACTCGTGCACCCCCATGCCCAGGCCCCACAGGGCGGCCCCGAGCGTCGCGGCCCACGGTCCCCCGAGGAACGCGAGGGGCGCGTAGGCGGCGGTGACGACGGTGAGCGGCACCAGGACCCGGATCCCGTGGCGGTCGAACAGCCGGCCGACCGCGAGCGCGCCGGCGCCGCTCGCCCCCATCGCCACGGCGTACAGCACCGGGATCCACGTCGCCCCGAACACCCCTTCGCGCTGGAGGTGGAAGGCGAGGAGCGGGAAGTCCGCGGAGCCCGCCGCGACCAGGGCCGCGGCGCCGAGGTAGACCCAGAACGCCCGTGGGAGGCCCTCCGTGTCCAGGTGCGTCGGCCCGACCTCGAGGTGCTCGGGCCGGGGGTGGACCAGCCGGGCGAGCGCGAGCAACGAGAGCGTGAGCGCGGCGGGGATCGCGAGGGCCGCGAAGGCGAGACGGAACGCGCCCTCCCGCAGGGCGAGGATCGTCGCCACGGCGAGCGGCCCGAGGAGGGCCCCGGCCTGGTCGAGTGCCTCGTGGAGGCCGAACGCCCACCCGTAGCCGATCCGGCTCGCGGCGTGGGAGAGCATCACGTCGCGCGGGGGGTTCCGCATCGCCTTCCCCGCCCGCTCCAGCACGATCAGGGCCGCCGCGACCGGCCAGCTCCCGGCGAGCGCGAGCAGCGGGACCGCCGCCATCTGCACCGCGTAGCCCGAGATCGTGATCGGCCAGGGCCGGCGGGTGCGGTCCGAGAGGCGCCCCGAGACGAGCCGGAGCGCGTAGCCGAGCAGCTCCCCGAACCCCGTCACCGTGGCCACCGCGAACGCTCCTGCCCCGAGCGCCGCGAGGTAGGGTCCGAGGATCGCGCGGGACCCCTCGTAGACGAGGTCCGCGAAGAGGCTCACCGCCCCGAGGAGCAGCACGAACCGGAGGGCCGCGCGGGAGGCGGACGGGCCCCTCATCGCGCGAGGAGGAACCCGGCGCCCGCGGCCGCGAAGGCGAGCGGCCCCGAGAGCGCGAGGTTCCACGCGGCCTGCCGCCACGCCCCGTCCTCGAGCAGCCGGACGGTCTCGTAGGTGAACGTGGAGAACGTCGTGAACGCCCCGAGGAAGCCCGCCCCGAGGAGCGGCGGGACCCCGCCCGGTCCCGCGGCGCCGGCGAGGATCCCGAGGGCCGCGCTCCCCGAGACGTTCACGACCAGGGTCGAGAGCGGGAACGGCCCCCGCTGCCGGGGGGCGATCAGCCCCTCGAGGGCGTAGCGCGCGAGCGCGCCGAGGGCCCCGCCGAGCGCGACCGCGACGAGCCTCATCGGTCCCCGTGGGGCCGGTAGCTCCGCACGTCCACGCGCTCCACGGTCACCATCCCCCCGCTCATCATCGGCTCGATCTCCTCGATGAAGGCGTCGATCCGCTCCGCCCGGTCGACGATCTCGATCACGAGCGGCAGGTCCTCGGAGAGCCGGAGGATCCGGGCGGTGTGGATCCTCGAGCTCGCCCCGAACCCCTCGATGCCGCGGAGCACGGTCGCCCCCGCGAGGCCCCGCTCCCTCGCCAGGCGCACGATCTCCTCGTAGAGGGGTCGGCGGTTCCACTCATCGGACTCCCCGATGAAGATCCGGAGCAGCTTCCCCTCACCCGTGAGGCTCATCCCGTCCTCCCCTCCCCGGCCGCTCGAGCCGGCCGAGCCACATCCCGTACACCCCCGCCATCTGCCCGAGGACGAGGGTCGCCACCCAGTACGCGACGGCGAGCCAGGTCCGTCCCTCGGCGAGCAGCATCACGCCCTCCACCGCCATCGTCGAGAACGTCGTGTAGGCGCCGAGGAACCCGATCCCGAGGAAGGTGCGCCAGTGGGGGCGGGCCCGGAGGCGCTCGGTGAGGAGGACGCCCAGGACCCCGAGGCCGAACGCCCCGGTCACGTTCGCGACGAGGGTGCCCCAGGGGAAGCCCGATCCGCCCGGGAGGGCCCTCCCCACGCCGAACCGCGCGAGCGCGCCGAGCGCGCCCCCCAGGGCCACCCCGCCCCAGCGGAGCCACGCCTCCCTGGCGGTCCATCGCCTCACGCCGGCCCGTCCGACCTCCACGGGGCGCCGACGAGGCGGTGGACCGCCCGCACCCAGGACGAGCGCTCCCCCTCCGACATCGGCTCGCCGCGGAACCGGTGGTCGTGCTTGCGGACGAAGCCCGCGAGCTCCGCCCGGAGCTCCGCCTCCCCGCGGAGGAAGATCTCTGCGAGGCGCCGGACCTCCGTCCCCTCCTCCGCGAGCTCCAGGCCGAGGGCGAGGTGGGGCAGGCAGAGCCCGCGCCCCTCGCGGCGCGCGGCCCGACCGATCTCGGAGGCCTCCGGCGCGTGGGCGAGGAGGCGGAGGTAGGCCTCGGCCACGCGACGAGCGGGCTCGCAGGCCGGGCAGGGGGCGTGGGGACGCAGCCGTTCGCCCGTCCCACCCCGCGCGGCCCGGCGCCCGCGCCGGCCGGACCCCTCCGCCGCGGCGCGCTCGACCTCCTCCGCCACGTGCGCCAGGAAGTCCTGGTACAGGATCGCGACCCCCGTCGCCTGCGCGGTCCTCGAGGCGACCTGGAGCAGGAGGAACGCGTGGTCCCGGCAGAGCCCGTGGGCGGCCCGGAAGCGCTCCCGGACCCCGGGGTCCGTCACCATCTCCCAGAGGACGGCCTCGAGGAACCGGTCCGCGGCTCGGGCCGCGCCGCGGCAGGCCGGGCACCCCGGGCGCTCGAGGTCCCGGAGGAGGTCGTGGTAGCCGACGGGCGTGAGCGCGGCCCGCCTCACCCGAGCGCTCCGATCTCCATCGCCCGGAGGCGGCCGGGCGCGCCGCCCTCGGCCTCGAGGACCGAGACCGACCCGGTGGGGACGTCGAGCCGCCAGATCGCCTCCCCGCAGATCCCGAGGAGCTCGCCGAGGAGCAGGCGGATCGGGACCTCGTGGGAGACGACGGCGATCGGGGCCTCGGGGTGCTCGGCCATGATCTCCTCCAGGGCCCGGCGCGTGCGCGCGAGCACCGACCGGAGCTCCTCCCCGCCCGGCGGCCGGGCCTCGAGGGGCGCGGCGCGGAACCGGGCGAAGGCCTCGGGGTCGCGGGCCTCCGCCTCCGCCGGGGAGAGGCCGGTCCACGCCCCGTGGTCCAGGTCGGTCAAGCCGTCGTGGACGACGGGCTCGAGGCCGCAGGCCGCCGCGATCACCTCGGCGGTCTGCACGGCGCGGCGGAGGGGGCTCGTGGCCAGGACGGCCGGGCGCTCGCGGGCCAGCCGCGCCGCGGCCCGCGCCGCCTCCGCGAGTCCCCGCTCGTCGAGGGGAAGGTCCGAGCGCCCCCGGAAGCGCTCGCCGGCGTTCCAGGCGGTCCGCCCGTGCCGCACCACGAAGACCCGCGAGGCCATCAGCCCTCGAGCCGCCGGAAGAACTCGACCGCCCTCCGCCTCCGCTCGTCGGCGTCGCGGTAGCGGGGCGGCTCGTAGTCGTCGACCGCGAGCGTGTCCTCGGGCAGCGAGGGTTGGAAGAGCGCCGGGTCGACGCCCCGCGCCCGGAGCTCGGCCTCGAGCGCCCGGATCTCCGCCCGGAGCTCACGGGCCCGGAGCTTGAGGGGAGGGACCTCCTCGCGCTCCAGCCGGAGGTGCTCGCGGTAGGTCCGCCGCTCCCAGCTCGCCACCGCCGCGGCCCTCGCCCGGGCCGCGAGGACGGAGTCCCGGAGCAGGGCGAGGGCCGCGGCCCTCCGGGCGAGCTGCCCGCGGAGCTCGTCGAGCGGGTCGCCGGTGCGGAACCCGCCGAGGACCGCGCGGCCCCGCGCCAGGAGGCGGCGCTCGAGCTCCCCGGGGGCGCCCGGGTCGACCCGTCCCAGGTCGACCCGTCCCAGGATGGCTCGGGGGATCCGGACGGTCCCGGTCATCCCGCCTCCCGTAGGGCCGCCCTGAGCGCGCGGATGCGCCGTTCGTACGCGTCCACGTCCCGCCGGAGCCGGGGGAGGAGCCAGCCCTGGTGGATCCGGATCTCGCGCTCGCGCATCCGGGCCGTGAGCTCGTCGTGGCGGAGGCGCTCCTCGAGTCCCCGGAGCTCGAACCGGAGGACCGGGACGAGGGCCTCGATCGCGCTCAGGGCATCCGCGAGCGCCTCCCGACGCAGGGCGTCGGAGGGGAGCGCTCCGCAGGCGGCCTCGGCGAGCTCGTCGAACAGGCCGACCAGGAGGAGGAACCTCCGGTCCTCGTCCCCGGGGGGCCCGTCCGGCACCGCGAGCGTGATGTCCTGCTGCCCGGGTCCCGCGTCGGGATCGAGCAGCCGCGCGAGGTCGACGAGGCCCGGGGAGCCCTCCGCGCCCCCGGGCCCCGGCACCCGCGCGTCTCCCGCGGGGCTCCGCCCGCGGCCTCCCGGCTGCCCTCGCTCGCTCACCCCGCGGCCTCCGACCGATCGACGCGATCGAGCTCGTCCAGCCGTTCCTCGATCGCCGCGAGGTCACCGACCGCCCGCGCCGCCTCCTCCCCGAGGGCTCGCAGGCGTTCCTCGGAGCGCCTCCGATCCGCCAGGGCGCGGTCGATCCCCGCGCGGATGGCCTCGACCGTCCCTTCCATCCTGTTCATCACGAACAGCACCCGGGCGGCCTCGCCCCGCACCTCCCGGAGGAACGCCACCTCCGCCTCGGAGATCGGCGGGTCCGCGGAGGTGAGGAGGATCGCCGCGTCGACCTTGCGGAGGAAGGAGCGGGCGGTCTCCGTGTTCGCCCGGTGGACGCTCCCGACCCCCGGGGTATCCACGAGGAGCGCCCCTCCCCGGAGCAGCTCCGCGGGGTAGGCAACCTCGACCCCCGCGACCCCCCGCCGGTTCCCCGGGTTGCCACGCTCGGTGACGAGGGCCTCGAGGTCGTCCACGCGCGCCGCCTCGCTGCGGCCGTCGCGGTAGCGCACGGTCGCCGCGGGTTGCTCCCCCCAGCCGATCAGGGTGGGGACCGAGGTCAGCGGGACCGCCGCGGTCGGCAGGACGTCGGCCCCGAGGAGGGCGTTCACGAAGGTGGTCTTGCCGCGCTTTAACCCGCCCACCACGGCGACCACGAGCCGGTCGGCGGCCAACCGTTCACGGAGCGCCGCCGCGCGTCCGGCCACGCCGTGATCGCCGCGGCCCGCGGCCAGGGCGGAGAGCCCCTCGAGCGCTCCCTCGAGCGCCCGCCTGGCTCCCTCCGGGACCCGCCTCTCCATCGAACGCGCTCCCACCTCCCGAGGTAGGAGCTATCAGCCCGATCGGGCGTTATGCGAGCCCCATCGCCTCCTCCATCGTAGCGGGTGCGCGGCGGGGCGTCCCCGCCCCGGCTGCCGGCTACGGGATGAGGCCGAAGACCATGGCGGGAGCCCCCGAGCCCTTCGCGTTCACCGGGCCGCCCACCACGATCCACGAGCCCGCCGGCGTGAGCTCGCCCAGGTTGTGGAGGTTCTCGAGCGTGAGCCGGTGCTCGTGGAGCGTGAGGGAGCTCGCCCGGTAGCGGGGGTCGCTCGAGGGGTCGGGCCCGAACGTGTCGCTCCCCAGGGCCCCGCGCTCCCCGAGGACGCCGCGGTCGAGGAGCCACCGGACCGCTTCCACCGAGAAGCCCGGCTGGTGGAACCCGCGGAGCCCGCTCCCGCAGTTGTAGTAGGTGGCGCCGGTGGGCTCGGTGGACGGCCCCCAGAACCTCGAGCAGCCGGTCCGGGCGAGCACCGCCGCGTCCTGCGGCATCGGGCCGTGGGCCTCCTCCCAGGCCTCGAGGTCCGCCACCGTGATCCGGTAGTCCGGGTCCTGGGCGACCTGGGCCCGGACGTCGATCACGACCGCGGGGAGGACCATGTCGGCGGGGTCGAGGTCCTGGGCGCAGATCTCGTCCTCGTGGAAGTGGCAGGGGGCGCTGTAGTGGGTGCCGGTGTGCTCCCCCTCGTGGAGGTAGCGGAGGTAGAAGCCGTCCTCGGCCACCGTGAAGAGGGTCTCGGCCCGGAACGGCGGGTCGCCGGGGAAGAGCGGCGTCCGCCTCGGGCTGTTCACGTGGGAGAGGAACGCGACCTTCGAGAAGGCGGGGAGCTGGACCTCGGAGACTGGGACCGCGGGGGCCCGGAGGACCGGGCCGGCCAGGGCCCCGGCGCCGAGCCCGAGGGCCGCCCCGAGCGCGAGCGGACCGAGACGACGACGCATGGTTCCCTCCTTCCGACGGGGACGGCCGAAGGCTAGGGGAGGGCGGGGCGGCGGCTCAAGCGCCGCCCGCGGGCCCCGGCGAGCCGCGCCCCGCCGGCCCCCCGGAGCCGCCGGTCCGGCTCGGAGGCCGACGCCCTGACCTGACCTAGGGCGCGGCGTCCTCCTCCACCCCGGGGATCGCGACCAGCGTGTTCGTGGAGCGCACGCCGGGGATCGTGTGGATCCGCTCCAGGATGATCCGGCTCGCGTGCTCCCAGTCCGTGGCCAGCTCCGCCAGGACGTCGTACTGGCCGGCGAGCACCGCGACGCCCGCCACCTCGGGGGTGGTGGCGAGGGTGCGGGCCACGTCCCCCACCGCTCCGGCCTGGACGTCGAGGTGCACGTAGCAGGCGGGGCGTCCCCCGTGCTGGAGGGGGAGAGGGACCCGCTCCCCGGTGACCCCCACGAGCTCGAGGGGGACCACGGGCGCGGTGTGGGTCCGGGTCACGCCCTCGATGGCGTGGACCTCGGTGAGGATCGCCCGGGCGATGGCGCGGAAGTCGGCGCCCTCGAGCGCGGCCATCGCGTCCCACTCGCCCACCACCGCGACGGCGTGGCGCACCCCGTGGACCCCGTGGAGGTCGATCACCACGTCGTCGAGCTTGCCGGGCTGGGCGCGCAGGTAGAGGTAGGCGTGCACCGCCGAAGCCTACCGCGGGCCCGCCCCGCGCCGGGGAGCGGGGATCCGGCGGACGCGGCCGCTCACCCCGACAGGGGCTCGACGAGCGAGTTCCGGCGCGCCCGGCAGAGCGCCTCGAGCTCGGGCGCCCCCTCCTCCGGGCCCAGGGCCACGATCCGGTCGCCGGCCTGGAACACGAAGGCCGGGCGGGGCCGGTAGATCCAGCGCTGGCCACGGCGGACCGCGAGGACCCACATCCCGGTCTCGGTCTGGAGCTGGAGCTCCTTGATCGAGCGCCCGTCCGCGGCGGACCCCTCCTCGACCACGACCATCGCGCCGGTCTCCTCGGTCTCCTCCAGGGCCATCTGGACGACCGGGTGGAGCTCCTCCCCGTGCTCCACGTACCACGTCATGTCCCGGGCCGCGTCGCAGATCGCCTCGCTCGCCGCGGCGATCCGGAGGAGCCCGCGGAGCTCGTCGGGGTCCCGGGCCTCGGGGGCGGCGCGGAGGACCCACGACTCGAGCTCGTCCTGGAGGATGTCGCTCCTGGTCTCGAGGGTGGCGACCTCGGCCGCCAGCGCCCGGTCGTTGAACAGGAGCGAGGAGTAGGCGAAGCCCACCGCGGCCTCGCTCGAGTTCTTCATCTCGACCAGGATGTCCACGGCGCGGTCGAGCTCGGAGAGGGGCGGGGCTTCGTGGGCGGGCCCCGGCGGGAGGGGCGGCGCGCCGGCCAGCTCGCGGATCAGGTTCACCCCGTCCTCCGGCCCCTGGAACAGCAGGACGTCGCCCTCGCCCACGATGGTGTCGGCCCCTGGGTCGAACTCCCAGTCCATCCCGCGGCGGATGGCCATCAGCCACATCCCGGTCTCGGTGGGGAGGGACAGGTCCCGGAGGCTCCGGCCCACGGCGGGCGCGCCCTCGCGGACCTTCACGCGCCCCGAGATCTCGTCGGCGTGGCGGAGGTCGGCGCGGAGGGCGTTGGGGATCCCGAGGTCGGCCTGGACCACCCGGGCGATGTCGGAGGCGGCGTCGCCGATCCGGTCGATCGCCGCCGCGATCCAGAGCACGCTCTCGATGGCCTCGGCGTCCTCGGGGCTCCGGGCGGCGAGGACCGCGAGGGTCCGGAGGCGGCGGAGGTGCCCCTCCATCCGCGCCTCGAGCTTCTCGACCTCCCCGGCGAGCTCCTCGTCGTCGAAGAAGACCGCGGCGTAAGCCAGGTCCACGAGCAGCTCCGAGGCGTCCTTCGCCTCGACGAGCAGCTCCTTGACGTTCTTCGGTTCGTCATCCATGCGGCGTGACCCCTCCAAGTGTAAGGACCGCGAGGTAGGCCAGCACCCCCGTGAGGTCCATCACGCTCGTGATGATCGGGACCCCGTGGTTGTCGGGGTCCAGGCCGAAGCGGGCCGTCCCGATGGCCAGGTAGTACGCGCAGACCAGGGCCACCGGGAGGGAGAGGAGGCCCGTGGCGAGCACCGCGCCCACGAGCGTCCACCACCCCGGCCCGGCGAGCCCGCGGGCCGCCGAGACCCCCACCGCGAGCGCCCCGATCATGGCGAAGACCGCGGCCCCCTGCACGACGACGAGGCCGGCGTCGAGGGCGGCCCGGGGCTGGGGGAGAGCCCGGGGCTCGACGAGCCCCAGGTGGAGCTTGGAGGCCAGCCGCGAGGCGAGGATCCCCCCGAGCGCGCCGAGCTGGGAGACGAGCACCGGCACCGGCACGAGTAGGGCGGGGAGGTCGGCGAACCGCTCGAGCCTGGCCTCCACCGCCGTCCCGGCCAGGATGTCGAGGATCGGGGTGAGGACGATCACCGCCGCCATCTCGAGCTGCGCGCGGCGGGCGGCCCGGAGGTCGGTCCGGAGCCCCCGGACCGTCGCGTAGAGGCACCACAGGATGGATGCCCCGGCGACGACCGCGTTCAGCGCCTCCGCCCGGGTGAGGAACGTGGCGGCGTAGAGGCTCGGGATCGTGGTCATGTCGCCGATCGCCGTCACCATGGGGGTGGAGACCGCGTCGAGGTCGTAGCCGCGGCGGTGCGAGAGCATCGCGAGCCCGACGGTGACGAGGAGGGCGACGGCGGACCCCAGCGCCCCGCCCACCACCGAGATCGTGACGAGGTCGAGCACGGAGACCGAGGGGAGCCCGAAGAGCGCCGCAGAGGCCCGGGCCAGGAGCGCGAGGTAGAGGGCCGAGGAGAACGTCGTCACGACGCCCACGTAGATGTTCTGGTAGAGGACGCCCTCCCGGTCCCGGGAGACCCGGAACGTCCCGGCGTTGATGCTCGTGCCCAGGCGCGCCCCGATCGCGCCGAAGATCGTCCCCTTCATCCCCACGGCGGCCGGGATGAGGATCATGAGCCCCGGGATCTCGCGGAGGGTGCCGGTGATCGAGCTGAGCGTGAGGCCGGCGGTCAGGCCGGCGAGGGTGCTGAGCAGGAGCGCGACGAGGCCCTGGCGGAGCGTGCGCCGCTCCGCCCGGAGGGACGCCCACAGGCGCCGGGCGCGGGGACGGAACGCCATAAGGGTGCGCCGGTCATCGCTTCCGCTTCCTCGAGCAGGCCGGGGGCCCGACGCAGTATGCGCGCTCGCGGCCCAGGGGACAACCGCGCGCGCTCGCCCGGGCCGCCGAACGCGCGGCGGCGCCCGCTAGCATCGGGGTCGTGCTGGCCTTCACGGACCGCGCGCGGGAGATCCTCCGCCGCACGCACGAGGCCGCCCGCCGGTTCAACCCCGACGCGGCGGTCCGGGTGTCGGTGGCGCCGGACGGCGAGGTCCGCTTCGACCTCGTGGACCGGCCGGGGGAGGGCGACCTCGTGGTCGAGGAGGACGGGTTCGTCCTCTACGTCGCGCCGGGCGTCGGGGGGACGGTCGACGTCGTCGAACCCCACGACCGGCTCGTGCTCCGCCCGGGGGCCTGAGCGCCGGTCCGGCTGCGCAGACGCGGGCCCTGGGCGGCGACGTGGCGCCCCGGGCCGGG
>DATLZM010000027.1:0-2459 GCA_035573995.1 Actinomycetota bacterium
CCGCCCGGAGCCGCTCGGCCCAGGCGTCGACGTCGGGCACGAGGAACAGGATCTCCCCGCCGGGCCGGCGCGCCGCCCCCTCCGGCCCGAGGAGCTCCCCGAGCCCCGAGCGGTCGAAGAGGCCGAGGCGCAGGTCCCGGAGCCCGAACTCCGCGTAGCCCCGGTCCCGGAACCGGAACGGAAGCCCCAGGACGTCCCGGTAGAAGGCCACCTCGCGGTCCAGGTCGTCCGCGTAGAGGATCACGTAGTCGATCCGTTCCATGGCGCCATCCAACCACGGACGGCCGACCGCGCGCCGGCGTGACCCGGAGCACCTCCAGTGGGCCGACGTGCCCTCCTCTACCCCCCGCGGGTGCTTGCGGCGGGGGCCGTCCGTCGCCGCTCCCGGTGGGCCTCGAGGTCGAGCACCCGTCCCGCGGCCCGAAGCCTACCCCGGGGTCCGACATCCCGGGGAGGCTCCGGGAACCGGCCGCGGCCCGGGCCGGTCAGATGGGGAGAGGCGCTCACCAGAGAGGGGCCGCCATGCGCCGGATCGCCCTGCTCACGCTGGCCTGGGCCGCGCTCGTCCTGCTGGCGGCGCCGCCCGCCGCGGCGGGCGGCGTGTCGGAGTTCGAGTTCCCCCGCCGCGTCTACACCCCCGGGGAGGTCGCCGTGGGCAGGACGGCGTTCGACGCCCACCTGCGCGGACAGCCCCGCATCCAGGACGGGCCCTTCCACGCGTACCTGCTCCCCGAGGGCCGGTGGATCGACCCGCCCCGGATCCCGGCCGGGGCGGTCCGGGTGGGCGTGGTCCGCTTCACCGGGCCGAACCTGGAGGGCACGTGGTTCGACCGGGTGGCGGTGGTCCGGTTCGTCGTCCCGGATCTCCCCTCCGGCTTCTGGGAGGTGGGGATCTGCAACGACCCCTGCCGGGACTCGATGGTGGGCGACCTCTACGGCGGCCAGATCGCGGTCGTGCGCACGCCCCTCGAGGGGCGGCTCCTCTACTGGTCGCGCCGGCTGGGGTGGAGGCTGGACGAGGCCAGGGTCGACGCCCGGCGGGCGGAGCGGCGGCTGGAGGAGGCGGAGTCCCGGGCGGCGGCCGCCCGGGCTGGCCTCGAGGAGGCTCGGGCCGCGATGGCACGGCTCCAGGAGCGGAACGCCGACCTCCGGGCTCGGTTGCTCGGGGCTTCGGCGGAACCCGGCGCGCCGTGGCTCCCGTGGGCCCTCCTGCCGGTCGCGCTCGGGGCGGGGGCCGTCCTGGGACGTCGGTCCCAGCACCTCGTGAGCCCGACGGGTGGTCCACACGCTCCCCCGCCGGACGTCCCCGAGGTGGGCCGACCGCCGCTCGAGCCGGTCCTCCCGGGCCACAGCGGGCCGTGAGCGGACGCCCGGCGCGCCGGCGCCTCGCCCTGGCGTTGCTCGTCGCCAGCGTCGTCACGCCCGCCCCGGGTCCCGCCGCGGCGAAGGGCGAGCCGTTCTCGTTCCACGCTCGCTGGTACGAGCCAGGGGAGGTCGCCGTGGGCCGGCTCCGGTTCGATGCGCGATCCAACGAGGCCCCCGACCGGAGGCACGCGCCGTTCTACGCCTACCTGATCCCCATGGATCGGCGGGAGTGGTGGATCGATCCACCCCGCGTCCCGAGGGAAGCGATCCGCGTGGGCACGGTCCGGTTCCGGCCCGCCCGGGACCGCGACACGAGGTTCGACCGGGTGGCGGTGGTCCGGTTCACCGTCCCCGATCTCCCATCCGGCTTCTACGCCCTCGACTACTGCAACGACCCCTGCCGGGACTCGATGGTGGGGATCGCCAGGGGACGGACGGTGATCGCTCGCACGCCGACCGAGGCGGCGCTGCTGTTCCGGACGCGGCGGCTGGAGTGGCGGCTGGAGGCGGCGGAGCGGCAGATCCGGCAGGGCGGCCGGCGGCTCGAGGTCCTGCGGTCGCGGTCCGAGGCCCTGGCCGCCTCGGCCGCTGAGCGCGCCGAGGCGATCCAGGCGCTCCGGCGGGAGACGTCCGCGCTCCGCCGCCGCCTGGACGAGGCGGAGCGGGACCGAGGAGCCCCGTGGCTCCCGTGGCTCCTCCTCCCGCTCGCGTTCGGGGCCGGGGCCGCGCTGGGTCGGACGTTGGATCGGGCTGCCGGCAGGCGTGTGACCGGCCGCACCTTCGGTCCCCCGGGTCGTCGGAGGAGGTCCCCCGGTTTCGGCCGGAACGTCGCCCGAGCCACCCGATCCTCCTCCGCCTCGGGGCGGGCGTAAACCCGCCGGCTCGGCGATTGCCCCGCCGGCGCCCCGGTCCCTAGGCTTCGGGTCGCGCGCGGCGGTCCCCGCAGCGGGCACCTCCCCCTCGCCTTCCCCGTGGGTCGCCTCCGTACGTGGAGGTCGCGTGGAGGACGTGGCGAGGATCGTGCTCGGGATCGAGGCCCACGACGTGGCCGAGGAGGTCATGCACTTCCTCGACCGCACCGGCCGGGCCCGGGT
>DATLZM010000028.1:0-2549 GCA_035573995.1 Actinomycetota bacterium
CCGGCGGGCGGCGGTACTCGAAGTGGTTGCCGTCGGGGACGATGAACCGCCCGCCCCAGATGAACCCCCACCGCTCCAGCACCCGGATCAGGTGGGGGTCCTGGTGCGGGGGCTCGCCGAAGGCGTTCCCGGCCAGGTTGATGTCGAAGGCGATGCCCCAGGCGTGGTGGGAGAGGTTCGCCGTGGGGTCCCGCAGGATGTGCCGGGGTGAGTAGCAGCCGTGGTAGCTCCGGACGAGGTCCGCGTAGCCGAGCCGGATCAGCTCCCGCATCGCCCCCTCGATCTGGGGGATGAGCGCCACGTTGCAGGTGATCCGGCCGAGGAGCGGGACCCGGACCGACGCGATGTGCTCCTTCACCCACGCCGGGTCGATCAGGAGGTAGCCGGGCCGGTCCGGGTCCGGCCGCGCCGCGAACTCGCCGAACAGCATCTTGATCCGCACCGGCGGGAGGACGGCGTCGCCGTGGCGGAAGTACGGCGTGTCGCCGGGGGCCCGGACCTGGTAGGGCGTGCCCGGCGGGAACAGGGGGTGGACCAGGCGGGCCACCTCCCGGACGCTCATCTCCCGGCGGGGCTCGAGCAGCGCGTACCGGGCCCGCCGCACCCCGATCGCCGCCCCGACCTCCCGGGAGACCAGGATCTCGTTGGCCCCCACGAGCTCGTCGGGGAGGACCGCGGCGACCTCCACCCGGACCTCGCCGAACCGGAGGACGGCGCCGGGGCCGAGCCCCCGGAGGGCCGCGCTGCTCGTCCCCAGCACCCCCTGGCCCGCGGCCAGCGCCCGGACCACCCCCCGGTCGGCCGGGGGCAGGAACCAGGCGTAGTCGGCCGGGTCGACGGCCGCGGCCTCGAACGGGATCGCGTACCGCCGCGGCGGGTCGTCCACGATCCGGCCGTCGGCGGAGACCGAGCCGGTGAGCCACGTGTTGTCGCTCATCACGACGACCGAGCGGCGCACCCAGGGCGCCCGCCGCAGGCTCCGGCCGAAACGCTCGGGCAGGCCGCCGTAGCTCCAGACCAGGAACGTGTCGGGCGGGGTCCGCGCGCCGCGCACCTCGGGGAGCTCGAGCCGCGGGGGCCGGGCGGGCGTGCCGGGCTCGAGCGGCTGCCCGCTGCCCTGGAGGGCGAGCGTGCCGACCGCCCCGAGGACGAGCCCGACGGCTCCGGCGGAGGCGGCCCGGAGCACGGCGCCGACCGTCCTCGCCATGGGCCGCGGGTCAGGCCCCCTCGGCGGCCGCCGCGGCGGGGGACCCGGACGGGGTTGGAACGGAGGACCCGGACGGCGTCCCGGCAGGGACCTCCCCCGGGGTCGGGGCGGCGGACGCCCCGGGGCTCGCCGCGAGGGGTTCGAGGGACGCCGCCACCGCGAGGAGGTCGTCGAGGGAGGCGCCGGGCGCGTCGACCGAGAGGTAGAGCCCGGCCTCGAGCCACTCGAGCTGCGACCGCTCCGGGCTCCAGCGCCCGGCCGCCCCCCGGACCTCTACCTCGCGGACGTCGGCCGCGGTGGCCGGGGGCAGCTCGTCGGCGGGCTGCTGGAACACGCGGATCCAGGCCCCGCCCACGACGGAGTCCTCGGGCCGGATGTGGAGGAGGATGCCGCCCGGCCGGCCCCCACCGGCGCCGGGCTCGAGGCCGCCCGGTCCGTCCCCTCCGGGGAGGAGCTCGACGCTCGCGAGCACGTACCCCTCGGGGAGCGCGGCGGGGACGAGCGGGACGAAGCCCGCCCGGGCGGCGGCCTCCTCGAGCGACACCCGGAGCCCCTCGCCCTCGCCCCGGAACCACGAGGGGGGCGCCGGGAGCCCCTGGACGGGGAGGTTCGCCGCGATCCGGAGCAGCTCCTCCCTCGGGAGGTTGGTCTCGAGGAGGAGGTCGGTCCCCTCGGCGTGGATCAGGAGGCGCCTCCCGGCCTCCTCCGTGGCGGGCTCGTAGTAGGCGACCCCGCCGCCGGGGAGCGCGACCTCCTCCGCCAGGGGGCTCACCGGCCCGAACGGCGGCCCGGCGGCCGCCTCGGCGCCGCCCTCGGCACGGCCTCCGGGCTCCCCGTCCCCCCCGCCGGTCCCGGCCTCCGTCCGGCGCTCGGCGAGCTTCACCCAGGAGAGCCCGCTCGCGTAGGTCACGACCGCGTCGGGCGTGGCCGGGGCCGGCTCGGTGGGCACCACGGCCTGGTACAGCGGAAGCCCGTCCACGGCCTCGGGCGCCACCGGCTCGTAGCCGATCTCCTCGGCGAGCGAGGCCAGGGGGACCCGGCGGACCCCCTCGGTCTCGACGTCGTCCGGGCCG
The DNA here is from genome assembly GCA_035573995.1 of Actinomycetota bacterium. GTDB lineage: Bacteria > Actinomycetota > UBA4738 > UBA4738 > HRBIN12 > DATLZM01. The sequence goes on from DATLZM010000028.1 coordinate 2,281, forward strand.
GCCTCGATCCGGAACGTCCCCGGGCGGGGCGGCTCGCGGGAGACGTTCACCGCCCGGACCTCGAAGACGGCCCGCGAGGGGTGCTCCGGGGGCAGCTCGAAGCGCTGCTCCCAGAGGTTGCGCTCGCGCCCGGGCGCGGGGAAGACCTGCCACTCGAGCGGCAGCCAGGTCCTGCGGTCGAGCCACAGCACGACCCGGTCGTCCCCGAAGAACGGCCGCCAGGTCCCGCCGAGCTCGGTGAAGGCGAAGAGCGGGCGGGCCGCGGCGTA